>JADJWS010000001.1:1983210-2313745 GCA_016716235.1 Candidatus Defluviilinea gracilis | reverse complement strand
CCGTTCGCGGTTGAAGTCATCCAGCGGACCTACGCCTGCCAGATTCGATACGCCCAGGGTTTGGGCTGGCATCAGGATCAATCCCACTAATAGGAATACAACTAACATACGAACTGATCGTTTCATACAATCTCCTCCATGGTTGTCTAATTGGATCGTTTGCCTTGGTTATGGCGCCTGAAAATCTTTGCCAGCAACCTCCTTGAATGAACAGAAATCAAGTTCTTGGGTTATTATAAGTTACACAAACTGAAATTCAAAGAATTAAAAGGTTACACGCCCATCGAATTCGGTCACTTGCTGACCGACCTGCTCAGCGGACAATGCGCGGCGGGATTCGTCATCACCGACCTGTACGAAGACGTGATGACCGATTCGCCGCTGGGGAAGTATCATCCCAACTACATTGCCACGCGAGCGGTGAAGATGTGATGACCAAAGAAAAGTTTATCGAGAAACAAAACTGAGGTGAAGCATGATTGATTCTGCTGAGAAAGACAGCGAGTTATTGAGAAATATTCAGGCACAATTACCCCATCTGTCCAAACTTCTGAATGAAGTTAATTCTCATTGGTCGTACGAAGACCCCATTTACCGTTTCTATCATCAGTCCTATAAGGTCTATGCGCTTCAAGGTGAGACCAAGCAGATCGTTGACGCGCTACAAAGCATCGCTCCAACTGGAACAACTTTTTGCCCAATGTTTCAAGAGATTTATCGGGCTGGCGCAAGCGAAAAGCAATTTGAGCCTGAGCACAATCGCCAGTGGACGACACACACCAGACCATTTCTGGAAGCCTTTTTTCACGCCAAATTCTTTTTAGAAATGGCAGTAAAGTACGGTAAAGAATTAACAGACGCGCCAACGATGTTACCTTCGGGTTGGGCAGCTACTTTGTTTGTATGATATACGCTAAGTCTTTCATTTCCCACGCATCCCAAAACGATCACCAACACGCGAACCTGCAGCCGGTGTTTCAGACGAGCATTGACGCAGTGTGTAGGGTGTGTATAATTGCGCCATGAACAGCCGCGACATTATCACAAAACTCAAAGCAGACGGCTGGTCACTTGTGCATGTGCGCGGCAGTCACCATCATTTCAAACATCCTGTCAAACCAGGCAGGGTGACTGTCCCCCACCCGAAAAGGGACTTGCCAATCGGCACCCTTCGCAGTATTTATCGTCAGGCAGGTTGGTCCTGGTCAGAGAAAAAGTGAGAGAAAATGCGCTATCCAGTTGTCATTCACAAAGACCCTAACAGCGATTACGGCGTGACCGTTCCAGATATAGCAGGATGTTTTAGCGCGGGCGCAACTCTCGATGAAGCATTATCGGAAGTTGTCGAAGCGATTGAGGCTCATTTGGAGGGGATGCTGATTGACGGGGAAGCCATCCCCACGCCTCAAACCATCGAATATCACCAAAACAATCCCGACTATGCCGACGGCGTTTGGGCGGTAGTTTCAGTGGATGCGGCGAAACTTTCGGGCAAGTCGAAGCGGGTAAACATCACGTTGCCCGAACGAGTGTTGAACTTGATGGATAAATTCGCCTCCGAGAATGGAGAAACCCGTTCAGGGTTAATCACTCAGGCGACTCTCGAATACATCGCGTCGCACGAGGGGACTGCAGAATAAGGCATAAGGTCGAGAACCTGCTCGGCGGACAATGCGCGGCGGGATTCGTCATCACCGACCTCTACGAAGACGTGATGTCCGAGTCGCCACTGGGGAAATTTCATCCCAACTACATTGCCACGCGGGCGGTGAAGATGTAGAATGGGCGCGAAAACAAATTCAATCAAGTTAACTTGAAAAGTAACCTTCTTTGCAAACGCAATGAATCGTAAACTTCTAAAAAACATTGTACTTTTTGTAGCCCTTTGCCTTTGGACTTGGTTGTCTTTTATTTCAGGCAAAATCATGTCATCTATTGACGTCTCGATGGATGAGGTCGAGCACGCTCGTTACAAACTTGAAAATTTAGTGACCGTCAGCCGATCTCCTGATTGGAAATATGGTAAGGGGTTTTATACTGCGGTAGTAATTGCGATTCCAGAGAACGGGACTTCTTATAATGTTGTATGTAAAGCCCATGTTGGAAACGCCAATTATTTCGAGTATATTGAATTAGGTCAAACGAATTCGATTGCAGAAGCATTGGACAACTGGGGAGATATTCAGTGGACTGACGATTCGTTAATCATCGGCAGAGATGGACCTAACCAGAAAGTAATATCCAGGGAACAAATCGAGAAACATCGTTGAGCAACATCTTGTTTTCTACCAAAACGCTAACAAATCGCTCGGCGGACAATGCGCGGCGGGATTCATCATCACCGACCTGTACGAAGACGCGATGACCGATTCGCCGCTGGGGAAATTTCATCCCAACTACATTGCCACGCGGGCGGTGAAGATGTAGAATGAGGCGAGAGCAAATCCGATTCAGGATATTCGCTCGCTGGTGATGAAGGATGTGAGGTTATGAAGGAACGAAACTATAGTTAAGGTTTTTTCTGCTCGGCGGTCAGTTGGATACAGTTTTACTTATCACAAACACATACAAAGATTACATGCGGGATTCGTCCTTCGCAATTATCATGCAAGCCATATCGCGACAAGATGTATGAGGTAGAAATGAATGCTATAATTTTTTATCAAACACTTTCCTGTTGCATTCAAGAATCTTATTGAAACCTTAATAGAGTAAATTAAGCTCGTACTCTGGCGATAATAGATTTTTCAATTTCGATGGCAATGCCGAGTTTTGATATGAAATTATTCCGAAGTCGATCTGCCAAAAATGAGGAGCTGAACGTATTCGGCGTACCTCGGCCCGTTTATTTAGCCTATGTAAACGCGAACGCAATATTGACAGAAAGGGGCTTATTAAGACCTATCCAAGAGGCGGACATATCTACACAGACTCCTGATGTTGAACTTAGAGTGCGAGAAATGGCATTCACCAAAGCCTTAGCACAAGAGATCGGGCTGGAATACGATGCGGCCTCTTATCAGAATTATTCATTAGTAATTCCATTGAAATATCGAGAACCGATAACCGAAATGTTTGACGCAATGAAAGATTCTTCGCCGGGTGATGATCCTCAACACCTTCTGCAAAATAAACCTGCACTGTTGGAAAATATATTACAGATATTGCCAGCATTTGATAAAAACCAAGACCTACCAGATGAGTTTACGGCAACAATGCGCGAGATTCTAAATGCACAGTTATCGAACGATCAAACACGGAGCGTTGAACTATTTACCAAAGCTTTATCGATTCTTGATCCAGAAAAGAATATGGTTTTATCATCACTGTTGCAATATGGTTTAGCGACCAGCCTAAAAGAAATTCAAGAGGGGGATCCTTTAGATAATATTGAGCGCGCAATAGAGGCATATGAGATCGTTCTCAAAACCCCCTTTATACAAGCGATACCACAAATATGGGCTCATACAGTAATTCATCTAGCATCTGCATATGAAAATCGTTTAGTTGGGGATAAAAATGCAAATCATGAAAATGCGATTAATGCTTATAAGGCCGCCTTAAACTATTTTCCTCGCCAGATTGCACCAGATGATTGGGCAATGATAGCAAAAAATCTAGCAATGGCATACTGGTCACGCACTATGGGGGATCATGAAGAGAACACTAATCTTGCTATCGATTTACTAAATCAAACTCTTGAGATATGGACACCTGATAATGCGTCTGATGACTGGGCATCGGCAATGCGCAACTTGGCAACTTGTTATTTATTTAGAAAGCAGGGCGGGCAAACAAATAACATTGAACAAACAATTGAATACTGTCAAGTAATTCTTGCGGTGCAGACAAAAGAGAACTCTTATGAGGGATGGAAACTTACAATGAGGCTTCTGGGTCAAGCAGTTGAGATGCGCATTCAAGGCAACAGCGCCGAAAATATTCTTCGAGCCACGCAGATTTATGAAGAAATCTATAAAGGCGTAGATTCCGAAAAAGATCCCTATTGGATAATAAATATTGCACAAGGTTTAGGAAGGATATATTCAAAACGCAAAGAGTGGCGAAAGGCCAATGAAGTTCTTAGGAGCGGTATTGAAGCTGGGAAATTACTATACAGCTATGCTTATGCTCCGACTAGTAAGAAGAAATACGCAGAAACCAATATTCGGATATATGACCAAATTATTGAATCAAGTCTATATCTTGGACAAGAAACTAATTATTCGCGAAACGGATTGATGTATGCTGAAATGAGTAAGTCTCGGGATTACCTAGAATACTATAGCTCAAGCAATATTCCTCCGCCTGCAGGTGTGCCTAAAATTATTATGTTGGAAGAAGCTAGGCTTCTGAATGAGTTGAATAAGAATCAACTTAAGATTGATTCTATAGACATTAACAGCAAGATTGAACGAGAGGTAGCAACAGAACGAAAAGCATTGCTTAAAGACCTGAATACAATTTGGGAAACATTGGTTCAAGAATATCCTTCTGCTAAAAGCTACGTTGATATTCGTCGTGCAGCATTCCCGCAATGGAAGGATTTAGAAAACCTGTCAAAAACTTTAGGCCCGAAGACTGCGCTAGTAGAATTCTATATGCTGAGAGATAACATAGGAATATTTGTACTGCGTGATGGCTGGGATAGCCCGAGGGTTTACAATATATCGTTAACAATAGATCAATTATTGCATCGCTATCTTTATCCGTATTTAAATGAAATGATTCAGCCAAAATCAACAATACCGCCAGCTTATTCCTGGTTGTCTTTGGGCGAGATACTGCTGGCGCCAATCAAAGAGTGTTTAGATGGGGTATCTCGAGTATGCATGGTGCCGCACAAAATTCTATCCATCATCCCTCTGCATGCACTCAATCTGAACGGAAGGCCCTTTATTGATTATTACGAAGTTGTGTATGCCCCATCAGCACTGACATTAATTCACTTACTTAAGAAAGTGCCAACACAAGTTTCAAATAACGTCTTGGTTATGGCTTACACACCAAAAGATTATGAAAGAAATATCTTTAACAAAGAGGCGGAAATAATCGCGAATGTATTTAATAGCAGTCCCCTCTTGAATAACGATGCAAGTATTGAGAGCTTCAAGGAACGCGCACAATTTGCTGATTACATTCATCTATCGTGCCACGGAAGATTTAGGTACGAAAATCCTTTGGAATCAACTATATTATTATCTAATGGGGAATTGTCAGCACGAGATTTGATGACAATAAATCAACACGCAGATCTCGTAACGTTAAGCGCTTGTGAAACTGGAATGATAACCACCGGAACGACTAACGAAAATCTGGGATTCTCTCGTTCTCTGTTATACGGCGGGGCAAATTCCGCTCTTCTTACTTTTTGGTCGGTGAACGCGAATTCAACTTTGGAGTGGATGGAAAATTTCTATCGCTTCATCGTGAAAGATTCAGGTGCCGAGGGGCAATTGTCAAAATCTAATGCTTTTCGACGAGCAACATTGGCTCTTAGGGATAATGTTGATGAGCCTTATTATTGGGCCCTTTTCTTTAGTTGGAAATTGGCAGTAACTCCGTGCGAAAAGGATAGAAAATGGATGACTATTGGTATGAAGAAGAATTAGTTCCAATTGAACCTGAGTTTAATGAAGTGACAAAGTCAACTGAAAAAGAACGACAAGCAACGCCAAAAGCTCGAGGTGTTGTCCGAATTGATAAACCACGGTGGAAAAAATTGGACGATGAGTCGTCTTATGAATGGCTAACTTCCGGTTCGAAGTCGGAATTCTATTTAGTGCGCTTAGGTTTTCAGTTTGACGTTTTGGAGAAAGCTCGTGAGCAAGGTGTAAAATTTATCTTTGCACGATGTTCAGCATTTTTGAGATCGGAAAGTATTGAGCAACTACAACCTACAGTCTATGAAATGGTACCGCGAGACCTACATGAAGGGGAATCCCATGTAGTCAAATTAGAAATCGCGCCTCAAATAAAGCTTGGAAACACTAGTTTTGCTTTTGGCGAAGCCAGTACTGATCTTTCATTAGGCTCTATTGAACCAGTAACGGTCGGCTGGCCGGGAAAAGATGAGCGAGAGCCATATTGGGAGTTGCGCCCTAAAAATAAAACACTTATTGGGGTCAGACATCTTTGGTTAGTTATAGAAGCGCCCATAGGATGTGGAGGGATTCGTCTCGCTACTAGAGTCGAGGGTGATTTGAAAAGCTATTTTGGGATAATATCAGTCGGACCCATCAGTCGCTTATGGGCTTCCCGACCAAGCATCCGAATAGGTTGATTGACATTCAATTTGAAAAGCGATAAAGGTCATAGAAGAAAATGAATAAGACACCAAGGAGAAAGAGTGAACCAAAAGAAGATATGATATTTCTTGCGATTGCCCTGTGCACTAAATCGACAGGAGAAAGTATTGGTTTAGCCATGAAGTTAACAGCCTACTACCGGGTTTTATTGCCATACCTACCTATGGAAAAACAAATTACATTAGCCAATCTTCTAGGATCAGCTTCCTCTCGTGGTTCAGCGAACTTCGAAATTTTACCTCATTACCGAGAGGAGTTTGAAGAAAGATGGAGGGAATTTCAGAAACGAATCTATGATGAACTTAATCATCTGCTCGAAAGAATTACAAATCAAAAATCACACCGCATCAGTATGAGCGAAGAAGACGATGACAGATTATTTTGCGCAATGCTTGCTAGAGCCTGTATGCAAAATCAGAGAAGAGGAAAATAGAAGCAATAGTGATCATGGCAGAGAAATTAGCAGCCCGTTTTTCATAGCGTGTGGCAATCCGACGAAATTGCTTGAGACGATTAATGAGACGCTCAATGATATTGCGTTTGCGGTAGTGCGATTTTTCAAAAGAACCTCGGCGACGTTCATTACTTCGGCGAGCAATGGTGCAACGAATGTTTTTCTTATGCAGATAAGCACGAAACTCCTGACTGGTGTAGCCTTTATCTGCCACCAAGCGTTTCGGACGCCGACGCCTTTGACCTGATCGTCTGCGAATGGCGCCCGTCTCCATCAATTCTTCCGCCTGGCGGATGTCACTGTCCTGACCAGGCGTCAACAAAAAAGTGATCAGTTTGCCTGTACCTTCACAACGAAAGTGGATTTTGGTGCTGAATCCACCGCGACTACGCCCTAACGCCTCTTGTTCTGCGCTACTTTTTTGCCCCAGCCGCGTGTTGATGAGCTCGTACCGTCGTGGAATCGATGAAATGGATTTCCCAATCGACATTGCTCTCTACATCCAGCGCAGTTTGCAACTCGGCAAACATCTTGTCCCAGACGGCGGATTTCCGCCATCGTTGGAAGCGGCTGTAAATCGTTGTCCATTTGCCATAGCGTTCGGGCATATCGCGCCAGGGTGCGCCTGTTCTCAGCACCCACAAAATCCCATTGAGAACTTGCCGATGCTCTTGGGCGGGTCGTCCTCGCTTCGTTTTTGCTTTCGGGAGCATTGGCTCAATCCGCTCCCATTGTTCGCTGGTTAGGTCGCCTCGATTTCTCATACCAACCAGTTTATCCGCTATTTTATATTTTGCATACAGACCCTAATAAATTTGCGGAAAGTCATCTAGATACAGTAGGTATTTATTACACTATAGCATATGGAAATCATAAGGAGGTCAAGAAAACACTGACAACTTTAAAGAAGGAGTAAATGAGCTAATCACATTCGTACAAGTAGGTCTTCCTTCACAACCTCCCCAACACCTCCAACAACCTCCCCACCCACGCCTCCCCAAACGAACACCAATACGCGGACTTGCCGCCGCGGATGCCCGCGCTCAGGTCGGCGAGACGTTTGGGTTCCGTGCCGTTCGTGGGAGTCGGGTAGCGCAAGACGATCTGTCCGCTTTCCCAGTTGATGGAGGACAATCCCGCCTTCTCGGCTCGCAATTTGACTCGCATCTGATAAAACAGATTCGCGGTCATTTCGGGCAATTCGCCGAAGCGATCTTTGAACTCGGATGCCAGCGCGTCGATTTCGGTTTCGTCGCGCAAATCCGCGATGCGACGATACAACCGCAAACGCAAATCCTGATCGGGGATGTACTCGGCAGGGATTCCGACGGCGAGAGGCAGGTCTACGTTAACGGGCATGGACATGGGTTGAAGGTTGAAGGTTTGAAAGTTTGAAGGTTGAGCGGCGGGACTTTCAACTTTCAACATGGAACCTGCAACCCGCAAACGCCTCACCGCATCTGCCAACAGCCTTGTATACAAATGGAATCCCACCGCTTGAATGTGACCCGATTGACGCGTGCCGAGCAGTTCGCCGGCGCCGCGGATTTCAAGGTCGCGCATGGCGATCGAATAGCCCGCGCCGAGTTGCGTGTTTTCGGCGATCACTTCGAGCCGCTGTTGACCGTCCACGGTGGGGGTCAGCTTGTTGTGGCGAAAAAAGTAGGAGTAGGCGCGCGCAGCTCCACGTCCGACACGACCGCGTAGTTGATAGAGTTGAGCCAAGCCGAAGGTGTCGGCGCGGTCCACGATGAGCGTGTTCGCGTTGGGGATGTCCAATCCCGATTCGATGATCGTCGTTGACAACAAAATATCGGTGTCGCCGTTGTTGAAGCGGTGCATCACATCGGAGAGTTGATTCTCTGGCATCTGCCCGTGACCGATATCCACGTTCGCTTCGGGGACGAGTTGATTGAGATGCGCGCGCATCGCGTCGATGGTCTGGACGCGGTTATGCACAAAGAAAATTTGTCCGCCGCGTTCGAGTTCGCGCAGGATCGCCTGCCGCACAAGTTTCGGCGAATACGGACCGACATGCGTGACGATGGGCAGTCGCTCCTCGGGCGGCGTGTTGAGATTCGAAATATCGCGCACGCCCGTGAGCGCCATGTAGAGCGTGCGCGGAATCGGCGTGGCGGTGAGAGTCAACACGTCCACTTCGGTGCGAAGTTTTTTGAGATGCTCCTTGTGCGTGACGCCGAAGCGTTGCTCTTCGTCAATGACGACCAAGCCGAGTTCTTTGAATTGCACATCGCCAGAGATCAAACGATGCGTGCCGATCACGATGTCAATCTCGCCGATGGCGAGCCCATGCAAAATCGTCGTCTGCTCGCGCGGCGTGCGAAAGCGCGAAAGCATTTCCACTTTCAGAGGGAACGCGGCGAGTCGTTGCAAAAATGTTTCGTAATGTTGTTGTGCAAGAACAGTGGTCGGCACAAGAATCGCAACCTGCTTGCCGTCCATCACGGCTTTGAACGCGGCGCGCAACGCCACTTCGGTTTTGCCGTAACCCACGTCGCCGCACAACAGACGATCCATCGGGCGCGACGATTCCATGTCGCGTTTGATGTCGTTCAACGCGCGCAGTTGATCTTCGGTCTCCACATACGGAAACGAATCTTCCAATTCTTTTTGCCACGCGGTATCGGGCTTGAATGAATATCCCAGCGCCACATGACGGCGCGCGTACAAGTCCAACATCTCTTGCGCCACTTCCAACACCGCGGCTTTCACGCGTCCTTTTTTCTCGTGCCACTCCTGCCCGCCCAAACGATCCAACGCGGGCGCCGCGCCCTCCGCGCCCACATAACGCGTCAACCGATCCGCTTGATGCACAGGCACGAACAACTGCCCGCCGCCGTCATATTCCACCGCGAGAAATTCGCGCGTGATTATCCAACTCGCGCTTGCACCAATCCGCCAAAACGCCCGATGCCGTGATCAATGTGCACCACGTAATCGCCGACCTGCAAGTCCGCGTAAATCGATTCTGGAGTCTCGGCGACAGGTCGCTGGCGCGCGCGGGGTTGCGGGCGTTCCCAGCCGAAGATTTCGGAGTCGGTGATTAGGTGGAGTGAGGAAGATTGGGTAATTAGTAGACTTGAGAGTCGAGAATGGAGAATGAGAGATTGGAGATTGAGGACGAATCCTTCTGATAAAGATGACTCAATAAATAGCGGCGGTTCATTCGACGGGTCGGGCTGGTTCGCCTCTCCCCAAAGTTCTTCCAACCTTTTAGCCTGCCGCGACACGACGATGATGGATTCCTTTTTCGACAGCAATCCCGAAACATAGTCAACAAAATTCTTCAGCCTCCCCCCAAACCTCTCGTCGTGACCGAAACATCCACTCAACGACTGTTCACTGCTCACTGATAACTTGCTCTCCCCCCGAATACCCAAACTCCACCAAACCACCCTGCACCCCATCATACAACTCCGACCACGGAACATACGGCAACGGAAAATCAGCGGACAACGTTTCTTCTGCGATACTCTCCTGCCTGAACTTTACCGCCTGCGCCTCCACCTCCTCCGCCATCGATTCGATGATGGACAGATCGTCAATCAACACAATCGCTTTTTGCGGGAGGTAATCAAGCAACGTCGCGGGTTGTGAATGAAGAAGAGGGATGTGAAATTCTGACAACTCAGTTTCATGTTCACCAACCGCAAGATATTCCCGCGCAGGCGTGACGAGGACTGAATCCAATTTTTCAATCGTGCGTTGTGAGGCAGGATCGAATCTGCGAATCGTTTCGATCTCGTCGCCGAAGAAATCCAAACGGACAGGCATCGTCTCCGCAGTCGCCCAGATGTCGAGAATCCCTCCCCTGCTGGAGAATTGTCCAGGCTCAAGCACGGTGTTGACGCGCTGATAGCCGATCTCTGCCCAAGATCGCAACAGCGTATCAGGTTGAATCGTTTGATTGACCGATAATTTTTTGCACGCCTTGAGGAAGTCTCGCCGCGGCATGGTGCGCGTCATCAATGAGCGGACGGAGGTGACGAAAACGGGCGGTGTTTCGGGTTTTGCTGCAAATGGTAAGTGGAAAGTGGAAAGTGCGGTCAGCGCTTGCAAGCGGTCGCGGCGGGTGGTCACACCCCACGCGGCTTGTTCGTAAAACAGCGGATTCGGCTCCGCAAAATGATAGCGCGGCGACTTGACCCAAAATCCCAACTCATCGAATAGTGATAACGCATGGTCGGCGCGGTCGGTGATGAAGAGAATCGGTTGCCTAATATCTTCGAGTAACGCCGCGAGGACAGGCAGACGCGCGGCGCGTGGAAGTCCCAGCCCAGCGATTTGTTTCCCCGCTTTGAGTTGGGAGAGGATGTTCTGATATTGAGAGAGCGAGCGGATGCGAACGGATGGAGTTGAGGAGAGGGCATTTAATGCATAGTCCTTTGGTAGAGGGCAGATGTATTGGTGGTTTCGAAACGCTCGCGACCAAGAGGGACCTTGAGATTTGTAACTGGTGGTCTGATACGCCCGCCAGTCTCTAGTCATCTAGTCTCTAGTCATCTACTCACCACCGTCACCATTAAACTTATTCATCGCGGCAGTCAAACCATTCACCACAAATTCAAGCGCGGCGTCGGCGGCGCGGTCGAGGAGCTCGGAAAGGGATTTTAGATCATCGCGTGAGAAGTTTTGCAGGACGTAATCGGCGGGGTCCATGCGACCAGGCGGGCGACCGATGCCGAGCCTCATACGCGGAATATCTTTCGTGCCGAGTTTTTCCAAAATGGATGATAAGCCGCGCTGTCCGCCAGGTCCGCCCGAGGCGCGGATGCGGATTGTGCCGAAGGGCAGATCAAGATCGTCGGAGAGGATCATCAGGTTTTCGTTGGGAATTTTGTAGAAGTGAGCCAGTCCCTGCACCGATTGACCTGAGAGATTCATATACGTCTGCGGCTTGGCGAGGATGAGTTTGTGGTCTTCATATTTCGAATCCATCACAATGGCTTTCGATTGAACTTTCATGCCGCGCGCGTTGAGTCGCACCGCGAGACGGTCAATTGCCATGAAGCCAAAGTTGTGACGTGTGTTGGCGTATTCACGTCCTGGGTTGCCGAGTCCGATGAGGAGGTAGGGGTCTGTCATGTGTCAAGTTCCAAGTTTCATGTTTCAAGTTTCAAGTATTGCGGAGGCGGAGGAGGATGAGGGAGAGAAAATAAACAAGGCAAGGATTACGATTGCTCCGCGACCCAGGCTGGTGAGGATGGTGGATTGAGTCAATGAGGCGGGGTTGGCGGGGAGAGGTGTTGGCGTGGGGCGCGGGACTTCGGTGGGCGTGGGCGAGGCGGCGAGGAGGAATGGGGTTGGGATTTGTACTCCGATGGAGGATTCGGGCGTGGAGGTCACAACAGGCGTTGGAGTTAGTATTGGCGCGTCGTTTTGGATGGTGATGGGGACTGTCGCTTCTTGGAATGTCCCGTCGGCGAGGGTGACGCGCAAGCGCAGGATGTAGGCGCCGTCGGTGATGGAGGCAGTGTTCCAGAGGTAGAGAGGCGAGTCAAGCGCGGGCTGAGATAACGCGGCTAGGGGGAACCAGCCATCCCCGTCGTCTGAAGCGTATTTGAAGTCCAGTTGAGCGGAGAAGAAGTTCGGAATATCCGTCGAGCCGATGATGGTTATTTCTCCATGCAAAATTTCTCCTGACGCGGGTGAGGTGATCGCTACGGGGGGAGAATCCTGCGCGGCGAGGAGGAGCAAAACGAAGGGGAGAAAGAGGCGAATCTTCATTAGTCGAACGTTCAAGTTTAACACGAAGGGAAATGAGGTCAATTTTCCATGATGCAAGTGACGCTTCGACTTCGGGCGAACATCACGCGCCCGAGTCAAGCGCGGAACCCGTCGCAATGACATGCAAAATGAAGTATGGTAAACTTTGGCAGATTTATTTTAGGAGAATTGTTATGGCAAAATCCCGCGCCGACCAGATCGTGGACCGATTACGAAACATGCAAGCCGCCGCGCCCGATATCGAGGCTTCGGCCGTTGTTTCTGTGGACGGGTTGATCATGGCTTCGGCTTTGCAGCAAGGCGTGGAGGAAGATCGCGTGTCGGCAATGTCGGCGGCGATGCTCTCGCTCGGCGAGCGGATCTCCAACGAGTTGGGACGCGGAGGGTTGGAGCAGGTGTACATCAAAGGCGATGCGGGGTCGATCGTGTTGACGTCTATTGGGCAGGAAGCAGTGTTAACTGCCATGGCGCGGCATGAAGCGAAACTCGGTTTGATCTTTCTCGAGATGCGGCGCGCCGCGGAAGATATTGTGAAACTGGTCGGATGAAATCGAAGAACTGCCAGAACACACAGGAAATGCAATCCCCGACGGGGAGGGCTGAAACGCCCTCCCCGTTTCTTTTAATGGGGTGGAGGCAGGGCGGGGTTGAGGCAGAGGATTGGAGAATTAGAGGATTAGAGGTTAGAGGATTAGAGAATTGGAGAATTATTTTATGACCACAAAATATTTATTTTTCACGGGCGGGGTTGTTTCTTCGGTTGGCAAAGGCGTGACTGCGGCGGCGACAGGACTCTTGCTGAAGGAACGAGGTTTCAATGTGACCGTGCAGAAATTGGATCCGTATATCAACGTGGACCCTGGCACGATGAGTCCGTACCAACATGGAGAGGTGTACGTGCTCGATGACGGCGCGGAAACGGACCTCGATCTGGGTCACTACGAACGATTCATTGACATCCGCCTCAGCCGTTCGTCCAACTTCACCAGCGGACAGGTCTACGCCGAGATCATCGGCAAAGAACGGCGCGGCGATTTTCTTGGCGGGACGATTCAGGTCATTCCGCACATTACGAATGAGATCAAGCGGCGAGTCGCGTCCATTGGCAAAGAGACGAATGCCGATATTGTACTGGTCGAGGTCGGCGGGACGGTTGGCGACATCGAGTCGCAGCCGTTTCTCGAAGTGCTGAGACAACTCCGCAACGAGGTCGGGCGCGAGAACGTGTTCTTCATCCACGTGACGTGGTTGCCGTACATCAAAGCGACGGGCGAGATCAAGACCAAGCCCACGCAACACTCCGTGGCGGCGTTGCGCTCGATCGGTATTTCGCCAAACATGATCATCGCGCGTTCAGATTATCCTGTTGACAAAGATATTTGCGACAAGATCGCGCTGTTCTGCGACGTGGAAAAAGAAGCCGTCGTGCCGATGATCACGAGCGATGTGTTGTATGAAGTCCCGCTTTTGTTGGAGAAGGCGGGCGTCAGCGATTATCTCGTTGAGAAGTTGAACATGAAAGCCACGCGCAGGGTGGACATGAAGCCATGGGAGAAACTTGTGGAGCGCGTGAGAAAACCGAAGCAAACGGTGAAAGTTGCCTTGGTTGGAAAATATGTCGAACTGCAAGACGCGTATATGTCGGTGCGCGAGGCGTTGAAACATGCCGCGCTCGCCAACGACGTGGAAGTGGAGATCGGCTGGGTGCACGCGGCTGACCTCGAAAAAGACAAAGGCTGGGATGTGGTGCAAAACGCGGATGGCATCCTCGTCCCTGGCGGGTTCGGCTCGCGCGGCATCGAAGGGAAAATTTTAGCGGCGCGGTATGCGCGCGAGAAGAAAGTTCCGTATCTCGGTCTGTGTTTGGGGATGCAAGTGATGTGCATTGAATTCGCGCGCGGCGTGTTGAATCACGAAGATGCCAACTCCTCTGAGTTTGATCGCGGCTCGGAATATCCCGTCATTGACTTGATGCTCGACCAACGCGCGATCACCGACATGGGCGGCACGATGCGGCTCGGCTTATATCCCTGCGAATTGCAGGAAGGCTCGAAAGCCGCCAAAGCCTACGGCGAGAAAAAAGTGGAGGAACGTCACCGCCATCGCTTCGAGTTCAACAACAATTACAAAAAAGATTTTGAGAAGGCAGGCATGGTTTTCTCAGGCATGTCTCCCGACGGCAAACTGGTGGAAATCGTCGAGATCGAGGATCATCCATTCATGGTGGCGAGTCAGTTCCACCCTGAGTTTTTGTCGCGCCCGATGAAGCCGCATCCGTTGTTTGTGGGGTTTATGAAAGCGGTGAGGGATGGGAGGAAGTGAAAGCAGTGAGCAGTGAGTAGTGAGCAGTGAGCAGTGAGCAGTGTGCAAAAAGGACTTCCGTATTTCTCGGAAGTCCTTTTTGATTCGACGTTATTTTCGTTTCTTTGTAGATTTCTTTTTTGGGATAGATTTCACCGAACGGGTCTTTGGAGCCGACACCTCCGCCATCGCAGGGACAGGAGCGCTGGCTTGGTATGGACTGCGCAGTTGCACAGGCTCGGAGCGTTGGCGCATCCGCAAGTTCAGCGTTTCCACCATCACAGAGAAGCCCATGGCGAAGTAGATATATCCCTTCGGGATGTGCACGTCAAGACTTTCGACGACCAGCGTAAAGCCAATCAACAGCAAGAAACTGAGCGCAAGCATCTTGATCGTGGGATGTCCCTCGACAAAATTGCTGAGAGGGGCGGCAAGGAAGATCATCACTAATGCGGCGATGATGACCGCCGCGATCATGATCGGCAACTCATCCACCATGCCGACGGCGGTGATGACCGAATCGAGCGAGAAGACGATGTCCAACAACATGATCTGAACGATCACGCTCCAAAACGAGGCATGGACTTTGGCGGAGGCATGTCCTTCGGAGCCTTCCAGTTTCTCATGAATTTCGCGCGTGGCTTTCCAGATCAAGAAAATGCCGCCCGCCAGAAGGACGATGTCGCGCTCGGAAAGGGTATACCCCATCACGGTAAATATGGGATCCTTGAGGTTGATGATCCACGAGAGAGAGAACAACAACAGCAACCGCGTCACCACCGCCAACAAAATGCCTGTGGTACGGGCGCGCGACTGATCTTCAACGGGCAACTTGCCCGCCAGAATCGAAATAAAGATAATATTATCCACGCCGAGGACGAGTTCCAGCACAACGAGCGTGAGGAACGCGATCCAAGTTTGGGGTTGTAAAAGCCACTCCATGTAAGACTCCTATAATTTGAATGAGGCAAAGTATACCCGAACATGGATTCGCCTTGCAGTTGAAATTTCCGGGCGCGGCGAAACAGGCGTCTTCGCCACACACAAAGTTGCACCTCCCAAAGTTTAGGGCAATCGCATTTGGTTTTTTTCCGCTAATCCTCACGAATTCACGCTAATCTTTCTCGGAAAATTTCGCGCAGATTGGCGAAGAGTAGCAGATTCGAAGGCAAAACACCGTGTTTTGAGCCTCGAGATTTTCAAATGCGATTGCCTTATACCCAAAGTTCCCGCGCTTCGCAATATGAGATAAAATATCGACACGTTATGAATCTTGACCCCTCATTTCTCAGCAACATTATCCTGGTCTTGACAGGTTTCGGCGCCGCCTTCATCGCCGCGTTATGGATCGCGCTCGTCATTTGGACGTATCGCGATATCCGCACGCGCGCGCGCGATCCGCTCGCGCAGACCCTGGCAACGCTTCTTGTCGCCGTATTGAGTCTGCCGGGCATCCTCGTGTATTTGATCCTACGCCCGCCGAAGACCCTCGAAGAAGATTACCAAAAGACGTTGGAAGAAGAAGCGCTCCTTCAGGCTCTCGAAGATTTACCCCTCTGCCCCGGTTGCGAACGGCGCGTCAAAGATGACTGGCAGGTATGCCCGAACTGTCACACCAAATTGAAAAAGAACTGCGAGAACTGCAACAAACTGATGGAACTCCCGTGGAACATCTGCCCCTACTGCGGCGCTTCCGCCACCGGCGCGCGCCGCGACGCGACAAGCTTGGACGATGCCCTGCGCGGGTTAAAAGTAGACGAAACCGCCGGGGAAGTCAAAGCAGAAGGATAAAAATCAACTCGCCACCTGACCTTTTCTTGTTTGGACGCTGAGAAACGCAATTCAAAACTCCGCGACTCAGTGTCGCCATGGTTCAAACTGTGGCGGAGAGATTGCTTGGTTTAATTGATAATCTGCCACATGTCGCATGACGAGAGCCGAATCAACCCCGACTGCGTAACATCAGTGAACAGAAAACTCGCTTCAAGAACGAAGCGGGTTTTTTATTTACAAACCGTCCGGTCAACCACAAATACCCGCGCTTCACATCCGTCTCACTGCCAGCATCGTTAAATCATCGGCGGGAGGCATATCTTGAATAAAATCGAGCAGCGCTTTTTCCACCACGTCGATCAAATCTGAAGCCGAGGCGCAGAGATTTGTCAACAAGGCGTCGATGAGTCGCGCTTCTCCAAAAAATTCGCTTTCGTTATTGAACGATTCGGTCAAGCCATCAGTATAGAAAAGGATGTTATCACCGCCCGCCAGTTGGATGGTCTTCTGTTCGACGCCATGATCCGTCGAAACGCCGAGGGCAATGGCAGTTCGGGTAAGTTTTTCGATCGAGCCATCCTGTTTCACCCAGATCGGCGGGTTGTGCCCCGCGTTGACATAGGTTAATTCGTTGCTGGCGGTATCCAGCACCGCATAAATCGCCGTGACGAACATCCCCTGGCGCGTATCGGGAATCAAAAGCTCGTTGACGCGCGCCAACGCCTGGGCAGGCGACTCGGTCTCGAGCACGGCGGCTCGCACCAGCGTCCGCGTGAGCGCCATGAACAACGCCGCCGGCACGCCTTTATCTGCCACATCCGCGATGAACAAACCGATCCTTCCGTTGGGCAGGTCGAACACATCGTAGAAATCGCCGCCCACCTGGCGCGCCGTTTTCCAACGCGCTGAGAAGTCCCAGCCCTCCACTTGCGGGAGCGCGTCGGGGAGGAAGGTCTGCTGAATTTGGCGAGCCAACTGCACTTCCGTTTCGAGGCGCTCGCGCACCACCATCTCCTTTTGCAGAAGGTCGTTTTGAATCGCCAGCGCGGCTTGTTGGGCGATTCCGGTAATGATTTCCAGGCGGCGGGCGCGGAAACGCAATCCTCCCTCCGCCTCTTCGATGAGCATCACGCCGTACAACGTATCCTTGACGGCGATCGGGACGGCGAACAACAAGGCGTTGGGGTTGGCAAGATTCGCTTCCTCCGACGGGCTGGCTGATAACCACGCCTGTAACCCTCCCTGTCCTTCGAGCGGACACGCTAACATCCCCGTGGCGCCGCGGCATAAATCGAGGAAAGTAAATTCACCCGGTGAAAACGACCGCTCCCAGAATTGCCTTTCATCCTCGACGCTCAGCCCATAATTTTGCGTGGGCGCAAATTGCTCATGAGAAGCATCCCATTGATACAAAGCGGCGCGTTGCACACCGGTGAGGATCGGCATGATACGGATGATCGTGCCGAGAATTTCATCGAGATCATTCAGGCTGACGATTGCCTGCGCCACCTGCAACAACGCCGCCGACGCGTACGCCTGTTCCTGCGCCACATCGTACAAGCGCGTGTTTTCAATGGCGACCGCCGCGTAACTGGCGAACGTGGTAGCCACAGCTTGCGCTTCACGCCCATATCTGCCTGCCGCGTTATGCGCGAGGGTGATCACGCCAAAGGGTTGGTCTCCCACGCGCAACGGCACAGCCAGCGCGGAATAGCTCTGGTCGAAACCTGCCGCTATACCGGAAACCCACAGCGGGTCTGTCGGCTTTCGTATCTCGGCATTTTGAGAATGAACGACTTGCATCAACCCGTCGTATGCTTCCACCGAACCATACAACGCTTTTTCAAGCACACCCTCATCGATATTATGACTCGCGGCAAGGTACAACTGGTCGTCTTCCAGCAACCAGATCGCGGAAACATCCACAGGCAGGTTGCGTTCCAATTCGGCGAGGATCACATCCAGCACATCATCCACATCTTCGTCTGCCGAGATCAAGCCGGCGACCTCGCGCAGGCTGTCTGCCACGCGCCGCCGCCATTGCTCCGACCGATAGAGCGCGGCGTTGTGAATAGCAATGGCAATATGATCTGCCACCGCCTCGAACATGAATTTATCCTCCGCGGTAAAGGCGTTGTAGCGGTCCGCTTGAATATCGAGCAAGCCGACCACTTCGCCATCGTATAACAACGGCACGCAGATTTCGGATTTGGTGTTTTCCGGCGGAAAAGGCGAGGGCACATAGCGTTTATCCTTGCGCACATCGTTGGTAATCACCGTCTTCCCTTCGCGCGCCACCCAGGGGATGATGCCCAAGGAGTTATCCATGGAGATCGCAAACCCCTCCGAGCCCGCGTCGCGTTCGCCGCTACCCGCCTGATATTCAATGACGCGGCGGTTGCGATGAACGGTAAATAAATGCACATGCGGAACCTTGAATCGCTCGTGGATCAAGTCCGACACGTTCTTCATGAGCGTGTTCAATTCCAGCGAGGCGCTCGCGCTCCGCCCTACATCGGCGATCAATGCAAGGTGGTCCGAATGGCGGCGCAGATCGCGGTAGAGCCGCGCGCTTTCGATGGCGCGCGCGATCGTGTCTGCCAGCGCATTGAGGATCAACAGATCGTTCGCGTGGAAGGCATTGACCTGATTGCTTTGCACATCCAGCACGCCAAGCACCCGCCCTTCGGTCTTAAGCGGGATGACCACCTCGGAACGCGTTTCAGGCAACGATTCAATGAATCGAAAGCGAGCGTCTTTCTTCACGTTCGGCACGACGATCCGCTCGCCATCCGACGCGGCTTCGCCGATCAACCCCTGCCCGATCTTCACATCCAACGCCACCTTGGCTTTTGATTTCCCCTTGCGCTGCGCCATGGCGCTCGAACGGAAACGAAGGTTGGCGGAAGAATTTTCACGAACGGTGAAAATCGCCACGTAATAAAAATGGAACGTTTCCTGAATAAGTTGGGTGACGCGCTCCGAAAGTTCGTTGACATCGAGCACGTTCGCGATCTGCGCGCTCACCTGGCTCACCAGATTTAACTGGTTCAATCGAAATTGCTCAACCGAGATGCGGTGCGAAGCGGTCAGACTCACAGCCACAACGCCTGCCAACCCTTCGAGCAGATTTATATCGTCTCGCTTGAAAACGGGCCCCTTTGGACGGGTAATCTGAATCGCCCCTAGGGCGGCGCCGCGATCGATGAGAGGAATCGACGCCCACGAAGGATGCGCCGCGCTTTTCGACTTTCCGCCTTTACTCCCTGCCACGATCCTGCCGCCCGCCATGGCGCGTTGCATGCCTTTGGTTGTCGGCTCGGGCGAAAAGATCGAGGCGTGTTCCGTGTTCGGCAATCGAAAAATGGATTCAGAAAGCCACAACTCCGCTTCGCCGCCCAACAGGCGCGCCGCCACATCCACAACGCGGTTACGCTGCTCGGCAAGCGATGCGGCGCTGAGCAGTTGCTCTCCCAGACGGGCAAGATCGCGCCAATCTGACGACGAGGCCTGCTTCATGCCTTATGCCTTTCTTTTGGTCATTGTGAGCGTATTACCGCGCGGGCTTGAAACGTATTCAAAGTCATCCATCAACTTGCGCATGAGAAAAATTCCCAGTCCCCCAATTTTGCGATCACTCAGGTCGGCTTGGATATCAGGCAACGGCACTTCCGAAGGATCGAAGGACTTGCCATGGTCGACCATAACAATGGTCAGGGTCTCGGCTTTCACACCGCAGGAGATCTCGAGCATTCCATCCGCGCTCCCTCTATAGGCATGTTCGATCACATTCGATGCGGCTTCGTCGGCGGCAAGCTGGATGTTGTAAACAGCCTTGTCGTTGAAGCCGTTTTCGCGGGCAATCACTCCCACAAATTCACGGATCTCGTCGAGGAATTCGAACTGTGCCGGGAACTGGACCGTCTGCATCCGATAAAACCGAAGCCGCCTCAACCGGTGGCTGAGAACGGCTCCTCTCTCGTTGCCTTCGTGTCTTTCTCCAACCTGAACAGGCTCCGCTATTTAGAAATGCCCAACCGCGTGCAGGGGGTCGTCAAAGGTTTTGAAAAGTTCTGTAAAGCCGGCCAGTTCAAGCGCTTCGCGAATCCGGTCAGGCACGCCGACGAGCACAACCTCGCCGCGATTATATTTCTTCGCATTGCGTTGCGCGGCAAGCAAGGCGCGGAACCCCGCGCTGGACATGTATTCAAGTTCGCTCATATCCATCACCAACTTGTATTTGCCCTCCTCATTGGCTTTCTCAAGGGCTTGCGCAAGTTGCGGAGCCGTCGCGCTATCCACCCGTCCCTTGACTTTGATCATTTCACAATGTTTGAATTCCTGAGTCGAAATTTCCATGGTACATCCTCCAGGTTGAATGAGCGTTTTATTGCGGTCAAAATTATAACACGACTGTCCTATCGGTTTTGTTGTGATTTTGGGACATTTAGGCGCCGCCAAAAACCGAAAATGAGTTAGAATGTTCCAAAATAAGCTATACATTATGACGAAAATTACCGGGAGACCCTACCTTGTCATGCTCGTAGAAGATAATGCGGACCACGCCGAACTTGTCATCCGCACTCTTGAAGAGCATCGTATCGCGAACGAAGTCCAACACTTTTTCGACGGGCAATCGGCGCTTGATTTTCTGCAACACCGAGGCGAATACTCCAACCCCGAGAATAAATCGCGGCCCCAGATCATCCTGCTCGACCTGCGACTGCCCAAAGTGGACGGGATCGACGTCTTAAAAACCATCAAAGAAGATGAAACCCTGAAAGCGATCCCGGTAATCATCCTCACCACCTCCGAAGCGGAAAAAGACGTTTCGAGAGCCTACTATAACCACGCGAATAGTTATCTGGTGAAACCGGTCGGCTACCCCGAATTCAAGCAACTCATGAACGATCTCCTGCATTACTGGCTTGGGTGGAATACGCAAGCGCGTTTGAATAGTTGAGCAAGTCGAAGAACAGCCAGCGCACAAATCACGCTGGCTGTTCGTTTTTAACAACCTCGCCGCCCTAATTGACACCCCTCCCCACATCGGGTATCCTTCGCCCGTCCGGGCAGGACCGGCGCGGCAGAGCCTTTCGAAACCCGCCAGGGTCGAAAGACAGCAACGGTAAGGAAGCGTTTCTGGGTGCCGCCGATCACCTGCCCGGATATTTATCCATGAAAATTAATCGCTGGCTATTTATCATCCTTGCATTCGTGATCGGCATCGGCGCCGGCCTTGCATATGGGTGGGTCATCGACCCGGTCGATTTCTTCGACCTCACGCCCGATACCCTGCGCGCCGACTTCAAAGCCGATTACGTGTTGATGGTTGCCGAGGCATATCACTCACACCGCGACCCTGGCATCTCAGCGCGGCAACTTGCCATGTTCGGCTCGCAATCTCCCACATCCATCGCCTCTCAAGGGTTGGAGTATGCGCGCTCGAACCGGTTTGCCGAGTCAGATATTGTCTTGATTCAGCAACTCGTCACCGCCCTCCAAGCCTGGAGCGGGATTCCATGAACCGCATCTTTTGGAGCGCCTTCCTCGCGCTTCTTCTCGGACTTGGAGCCGGGCTCGCCTACTCGTGGGTGATATCGCCCCTGCAAATCGTCGACGCGGTTCCCAGCGCCTTGCGCGACGACTTCAAAGACCAATACCGTTCCGCCATCGCCGCCGCGTATGTCAACACAGCGAATTTAGAACGCGCCAAAGCCCGCCTTACCCTACTGAACGATGCCGATCCCCTCGAAGCGTTGAACGCGCAAGCGCAACGCCTGCTTGCCAACGGAGACTTCCAAAACGCCGACCAACTCGCGCTCCTGTCTGCGGCTTTACAAAGCAACGGCATCAGTGTTGCGCCGCCGCCACCCTCAACTATTCCGGTTGAAATTATCCAACCCACCCAGTCACCAAACACGCCCTCCCCAATTCCCACCTCGCCTACGCAAGATATTGCGACCGCGACGCTGGGCATTACCCCAACCCAGCCCCTGCCGATCGCATCCACGCCTCGCCCGACCCAAACCCCAATTCCAACGATTGGCGTTCCGTTCAAGTTGATCGCGCAAGAAGCCTTGTGCGATTCGAATCTGCCAGACGGTTTATTACAAGTGCTTGTGCTCAATTCAAACCGCAGACAACTGCCGGGCATGGAAATCCAAATCACATGGGAAGCGAACGAGGATCGCTTTTTCACCGGCTTGAAACCCGAGTTGGGCAACGGCTACGCAGACTTCCTGATGACGCCGAACATCGCTTATGCTGTGCAACTTGCGCAAGGGAGCGATGTCGCTTCAGGGTTAATGGCTCCCGCCTGCCAGACCTCCTCGGGCGAAAATTATTTCGGCGGTTTCAAACTCACCTTCCAACAACCAAAATAAAACCTCCCTCTCTTTCAAGAGGGAGGTTCGTTATGGCATTGGGTTGTTATTCGCCCAGTCGTTGCCGATGCGGATCTCCACATCGACGGTTTGCGTCGGATCGGGCTTGATCTGAATCAGCGCGTTCTCGGTAATGCCGAACACCATTTGCAAGTATTTGAGCGTATACAGTTTTGGCGCGTACAACACGATCACCGTGCGGTCATAGGCGCGATCGGCGGGAGCGACTTCCTTGACCTGCATCCCCTGCGCCAGAAAATAATTACCGGTATTGGTTTCAAGCCCGGGGGTAAAAGAGCCATTCAACACGCGGACGCGGGCAAGGTCGAGGCGCATCAACGCGGTCAGGTCATTCTGCGGCGCCAGCGGACTCAACGCCCCAGCCGATGTGAAAATCTCATCGCGCAAAATGCGGATCTTGTCCGGCAACGGCTTCATGATGCTCGCATCCTGCCCGCCCAAAATCACGTTATCGAACGCCACCATCGTCGTATCGATCGCGCCTTGCTTGATGCTATCCGGTGGAATATCCTTGGCAAGCACTGCCAATTGGATCGCCACATCAAGCGGCATGTTCGTGCGGATGCCGGACGAAAACTCGTTGTAGAAATCGTCCGCCTGAGTGATGAGCGTGGGGAAGTTCGCCGGGTCGAGCACCTTGTCGCGGATGGCGAGGATCAACTTTTGCTGGCGCTGGGCGCGGGAAAAATCGCCCTCGCCAGATTTGCGGTGACGGGCATACGCAAGCGCCGTCGTTCCAACCAAGTGGCGAGGACCGCAACAGGTAAGCCGAATCTTGTCCTTGCCGCCGCCCACAGGATCGAGGCGCAAATCTTCGTCATTGTAAATATCGACGCCGCCGATCCGGTCGATGAATTGGACGAACGTGTTGAAATCGACCTGCGCGTAATACTGCACGGGCACGCCGATAAATTGCTCCACTGTTTTTCGCGCCAGTTCAGGTCCGCCGCCCGGTAATTTATTGCCTTCGCCGGAGGAGTACGCCGTGTTGATGCGGCTGTACCCAAAGCCCGGGATGTTCACCCACATATCGCGCGGGACGGACAACATGCCCGCCGTTTTCGTCAACGGATCGATCGTGAGGAGGATCATCGTATCGGAACGCGGGGCGCTGGTATCGGTATCGCGCGCATCCAACCCGATGATCAATACGGTAATACGGCTTGCGCCATCCCAGGCGGGCGGAAGATCGCTGGCAGGGATGATCACCGGGTCGGGCAAGTTCTCCGGCCCCGGCACAGGCGTGCCTTCGCTATTCGTGAGGGAGGGACCGTCTATCCCTGACTGCACGGTTTTACAATCTGAGGGAGCCCAGCCGGGGAGCGGAGTTAAGACCCAACAGGTGGTCAGGTTTTTGACAGCCGCGAAGGCGCCGATCGCCAGACCAGCCATGGCAACCCAGAATATCATTGTGCCCATTGAGGGGCGTTTCATGTTTTTTAGAAAATTCATTTTCATTACACCGGTTTCAAATACACCATATCCAATCCAAGTCGTTCCAAGCCTTCTTTCGCCCAATGTTGCAAGAGCGCCGAATCTTCCTCCATCACCTTCATCAACGTGGGGATGGCGCGAGGGTCGCGGATCTCCGCCAGCGCGCGGATGGCGTGAATTCTCACCGCTTGCGATTTGTGATTCACCGCTTCGATCAGCGACGGGACAGCGGGTTTGCCGATTTTGACCAACGCACGCGCCGCGAGGCTACAGACCATCGCGTCGGCATCGCTCAACGCGCGGACGAGTGGCTGGGTCGCGCTTTCGTCGGGTTTCTCTGCCAGCCCCAGTGCCGCGCATTGGCGAACTTCAGGGGCGGTATCGCTGAGAAACGGGAGCAATTGTCCCGTCGAAACATGAGGCGCTTGTGACAGCGCGCGAACCGCCCACCAACGAGTATCCACTTCAGCAGAGGCGCTCAACTTCAAAAGCGAGGGAATCGCATCTTTACCGAAATCAACGAGCGCCGAAATGGATTTTTCTGCCCGCGCTTCGTCTTTGCTGGCGAGGTCGTTCAGGAGATCTTGCAGCGCGTTCACGTTATTTCGAGGGAGGCGGGATCGGCAAGGCGCTTTCCGCTGTGCCAACCCACTTATCCCCTTCTTCGATCAACATGATCGGGATATCGTCCACGATGGGGTATTTGCGGCCACAGTCTTTGCAAATAAACCATGCGTCATTGCGCAAGTTAAGCTCGCCGCCAGTGGAGCGGACACAATTTGGGCATCGTAGAATTTCTTTTAGATTTGCGTCAATCATGGAACCTCATTTCTCGATCGCGGGCAATTCTACCACCGCCTAGGTGGATGGATTGCGGCACAATTTTTTCTCTGCCGCAAGTTTTTCGGGGTTTCTCGAATCGGGCCCAAATTGACAGATCGCCTGCCAGGGTTCGTAGTGGGTGACGAATTGATCTTGAAACAAGACTGCGCCATCTTGAGACACCGTGCGCGTGACGGTGACATCCGCGCCGTTCGCGGCGTAATCTATCTGTTTCATTTCGTTCTTGCTCAGGTCGGGGTTCTCTTCAAACAGGGGCGATGGCGCAGGGACAACGTTGACGGGTCCCGTTGTATCCCACGAAACGGTGCGCCCGGAGGAGGTGGAATACATTTTCCAGGTCAACGAACGACCGCTTTCGTTCACGTAGGTTTCCATCAGAATCCAATAGGGCGTGTCGTTTTTGAATTTAAAATCCACGAGGGGAAAATATACGGTGGCGTCCAACCCCGCCAGATCGGGGTCAACCGCGCCGCTGGCGGTCATCTCATAATATGAGACTCGATACGCGTGTGAATACCGCTCCACCACCGGGAAGCCGGCGTTGAACACAGTGCGGAACAACGTGGTGCTGACCTGGCACACCCCTCCGCCCACACCCTTGATGGTGCGGCCGCCAAAAATGATGAGCGCTTCGGCAAATCCGTTTTCGAGGCTCACATCGCCCATGGCCGCGCCCATCGAGAAGATTTCACCCGGCGCGATCATCACGCCGTGAAAGCGTTCGGCGGCGGCTTTGATATTTTGAATACGCTCCTGGCTGGAACCGTAAAAATACGATGTTTCAGAGGCGATCAGTTCGGTGATGCCCAATTCCTGCCCTGTGGCTGTGCCGGGGATTTGCGGCTGAGCCTCGTTGATCACCAACGACACCGTGTGTTCGCCGCGAAATAACGCGTCGTTGATGGTTGAGATGCTGGCGTTCACATCCATTGCGCGACCCGTTTTCGAGTCTTCCATCTTGTCCAATTGTTTCGTTTCGTCGTTGAAAATGAATTTGGCGTTGGAGGGCGCGCGATCCACTTCCGCTTTGATCGGGTTGAGCAGGTTTCGCAACCCCTCCGAATTCAACACAACATGCACTTCGGTCTGCGCTCCGTTTTGCACGCGCTGCACGCCGAGCAAACTTGCCAGCACCCGCGCATCATACACATATGGGCCGGGGTCGCTTTCCGTCGAGTTTTGAATCGTCAGCGTAAGCGGCTGGCTCAGCACCTGCCGCGCCGCTTCGGCTTGCGCGCTCACATCCAGGATCTGAGGTTGGATCTCCTGCACCACCAGAGTCACTTCGCCGTCGGTAAAGGTTTGCAATTGCGCGCCGAGGTATACCATCGTTGCCTCGAGCTTCAACTCGCGTCCCACTTGCCCCGCTTTGGCGACCACGTTCGTCCCTTCGAGTTCCAGGCTCGCCTCCGCCATCGGTTGATTGATCTGCGCGCTGATCTGACTCAGATAGTGAGCCGCCACGCGCTGGTCGAACAGGATGACTGCGGGCACATCCGCGCCCGAACTGCGCGCTTGAATTTGACCGGTTAATGAACCGAATAACCCGCCGCTTCTTCCCAACTGGAAGGCGGCTCCGGCTGTGGAGGAGGGATCGAACACCATGCCTAATTCGGCTGGGGACGCCACCCAAACTTTTTCGCCATCCCGGAACAATATCTTTCCGGTGATCGGATACGATAACGTTTGGTTCAACTTCAACGCGGCTTCATCACGCGTAAGTCCGGAAAGGTCCACGCCGGCAACTGAAACGCCGGGGAAGATTCGCCCGGCATACATCAGTTGATATCCCAACGTCGAGGCGATGAGGATGCCAAGAAACAACGTCACGCCGCTGACAAACGCGGCAAGGATCTGCGGTAATGCGGGGAGGGTTCGATACGGGTTGGAAATGGAAGCCATACGTGAAAAATTATACCTTCACCGGTCAGACAAACTTAAGTCTCAACTAAGAAAACGAGTTCACGAATATTTCGTAAAGGCGCCGAAAAAGAGCCTCACCGCTGATCTGAAAGAAAAATCTGCGTTATTCAGCGCGCATCGCGGTCAGCGTCCCGATTTTGAAAGTGTAAGGTAATCAATCTCTTTCTTATACCTTATCCGTCGATTGCGGTTCTAAAACGAGAGGAGAACGCGATTTGTTCCTGCCAAATTTCAAGCCGGGAATGAGCATAGGCGTACTCGCCCGGTATTTCGCGTACTCTTCGCCGAACTCGCGGAGCAATTTTCGCTCCTCGAAATAAATGCCGACGCGAATATACGCGGTCAGCGAGAGGTAGGCGATCAACAAGTTCATCGTCATCACCGGCGTCAGCCAGAGGAAAAAGAGGAAGTACGCGTAAAAGGGATGCCGCACGATCGCATACGAGCCGCTTCCAACCAGTTTACGCTCGCTGGGGAGTTCAACCAATTGTCGCAAGCCGATGAAATACAAGATACCGTAATGATACAGAGCGGTGAATAAACAAGCGGCGAAGAACACCTGCCCGGCGATCATCAGCTGCATGAACGGAGCCGGGACGCGATACAGCAATCGGCTGGGGAGTGTAAACAACAGGATGGGAATCGGCAAAAAGGTCAGCGCCGCAAAGACGTTGAAAGCGAGGCGGTAGAACTTCATGAAGCCATCGCCCAACGCGCGGCGGATCCATTCCTTGACCGCAAAAGTTGAATTGACCGAATGAAAGAAGCCCCAAAACGCAACCGCTACGATGATCCAGAACATAAGACAGCGCGGCTGTTACTCAGCCCCAAATGCGGGGAGTTCGAGCAAGCCGCCGCCGGAGTTCACGAGATAGTAGGGCATCCAGCCTACGCCGAATAGATTCACATACACATCGGTCTTTTTGGGGTTGACGGTCACTTCAGTCGATTCGCTGGCGGCTCTTCCCCAGCGTTCAGTGATCTCCGCTTCGATCTGTTCACGCTGTCTTTGAAGATCGTCGATATCGTTTTTAAATTGTTGAATGGCTTCCTCCGACTCGCGCACATCTTCCTTTGCGTTCTTCGCCATTCGGAACTTTGAGACCGGCGTGGAAAGACTCTTTTTACGTCCCAACCCGAACAAGCCTGCCACAGCTTCCACTCCGTTTAGCCCGGCTTCGATGTTGCGGTTTCTCGCATCTTCTTGATCCTGGCGGAGTTCGCGTTCTTCCCGGTAAATTTTGTCTTCGAGAGTTTTTATCTTTTTATCGATCGCGGAGGTTTTCTTCTCGAGTTCGGCGTCGCGCAACGCGCGCGCCGCGTCGGAGCAGGCGGTCATGAATTCGGCTTGAGTCACATCGGGACCGGCGAATACTTTCAACGCTTGGTTCGCGCGGGCAGTGACGGATGAATTGCGGAAGACCCAATCGGTGAAATCTTTTTGCAAGGCGGTCATCAATTTGGCGTCGTTCAGCGGCGCATCCACTGTGCCGAATTTTGTGGAGGGCGCGGGAGATGTGTCCACGTTATCCATCGGTTTGCCGGTAGCCGCGTAATCCTCCCAGCGGACAGTGCCGCGCTTTTCGGGCGAGGCGACAACCGCCGTGCGCGCGATCTCGCTGTTCACGCCGAGTTTGCGGTCGAGGATGCGGATCTGGGCGGACGCCAGCAACGCCGGCTTGTACACGATGCTTTCGATCATCGCTTCGGAGGGCGCGGGTTGATTCGCGGCTTTGAACGCTTCGGGCAGGCTGAGGTTTTGCGGGAGGAAATACTCTCGGATCGTTGGAGGGATGGAGGGCTTGGTGGAGGAGAATTGGGAATTGGAGGTTGGAGACTGGAGATTGGAGACTGGAGATTGTCTTTGCGGGGCAGACGCCATGAAAGATGGTTGAGGCGTAGAAACAGTTGAGGAGGGCGAGGCAGGCTGACCCTGAGTCGGAAGCGAAGCATCCGCATTGGCGAGTTGATTCAATGCGGGAATTTGAGTCCGCGTGATGGGACCGGCGAGAAAGTTCATCACCCAGCGTGTTTGCAATAACTCCGGCGCTTTGGAGTGGACGTTATGCAAGACGAACACGCGCTTGCCGAGCGATGAAATTAATTTATCGAAGATACCGCGCGAGACGCCGCCCGCCGCGCTTTCAAGCCCGTCGAGCAGTCTGTTTTTATCTTGATCGGTTTGCAGTTTGCCGATGAACCACGTGCCGGCGTTGGACAAGCCTTTGTAGTCCACATCCACCGGGTTTTGCGTGGCAAGCAATAAGCCAAGCCCGAACGCGCGCGCTTGTTTTAACATGCGAAGCAACGGCTGTTTGGAAGGCGGGTTGCCGAGCGGAGGCAGATAGCCGAAAATTTCATCCATGTAGAGGAGCGCGCGGAGGGAGGTTGCGCCGCTTTGGGTGCGCATCCATGTTTCGACGGCAGAGAAAAGCAGTGTGACGAAGAACATGCGCTCGGCGTCGGAGAGATGCGCGAGATAAAAAATGCTGTGACGCGGCTTGCCCTCTTTGGTATAGAGCAACGCGTTGACATCCAGCGATTGACCTTCGCGCCAAGCCTCGAATGCGGGCGCGGCGAGGATGTTGTTCAAGATCATCGCCAAGTCCATGCGGTCTTTGGCGGGGAAGAAAGTGTCCACTGGGAACGCGCCGAGTTTATCGAACGGCGGGGTTTGCGTTTGCAAAATTAATTCGGTGAGTTCAACGTCTTTGCCTTGACTCCACGCGTTCTCGAAGATGTTGGAAAGCAAAATGTGTTCGCGCGAACGAATGGGATCAATGTCATTGATGCCAACGAGTCCGAGCAGGGCTGTCACTGTGCTTGCGATTCGCTCGCGCAGGGTTTCGCGGTTATCCTGCCATGAGATTTCAGGCGCGGCAAGCGATGACAACACGCTGACAGGGATTCCCGAATCGGAGCCCGGTGTAAAAACGGAAAATTGCACAGAATTTTTCAAGGCGAGCACGCGCTCCGGAGTCATCCCCCACTCTTTCAAGCCATTGCGCCACGAAGTGGACGCGTCCGTTGCGACCTGTTCGAGAGTCTTGCCGGAACGACGCGCCAAATCTGCATCGATCCACGGTTGAAAATCTTGCGGAGCAAGTTCGGGGAAGTGCAAAATTAAATTGGTGAGATCGCCCTTCGGGTCGATGATAATAGCGGGGATGCCCTGCAACGCGGCTTCTTCGAGCAGGGCAACGCATAAACCGGTCTTGCCGGAGCCGGTCATGCCGGTCACGACCGCATGCGTGGTGAGATCGGCGGGATCGTAATTGATATTCTTCGCGGTTACTTTTTGCGTTTTCGGGTCGTACTCGCGTCCAAGATAAAAATTTGAGTCTGTCATTCAATGTCTCCTAATTTTATGTCATGCTGAGCGGAGCGAAGCATCTCTCCTCTCGCCAGAAATCTTCTTGGAGCAACATAGATTCTTCGTCGCTCCGCTCCTCAGAATGACATGATTCTGATAGTTAATGTACTCTATTTTATAACGAATGACAAGGAAGCCTAATTAAAAAATCCTGTGACTAAAATTCACCACAGGTTTTTTTGATTGGTATGAATCGAATAGGTCATGTTGACGGATTATCCAATCGGATTCCGTGACCGCGCACCGTGTCTATGTATTGGTGACCCGGGTCGAGCGCGGCGAGGCGTTCGCGCAGGCGGCGCACCAAGGCATCCAACGCCTGATCAGACACGCCCGCAGATTGATCGTCGCTCCACACCGCCGTCACCAGATCGGGACGGCTGATCACTTGTCCCTGCGTATCGTACAACAACCACAGCAAGCGGAATTGTTGAGCGGAAAGCGGAGGCTCGAGTTCCTGCTGGCGCACCCACACGCGGCGCGATTTTTGATCGATCATCAATCTGCCCGGCTTGCCGCCATCCAGCAGGGGCATGGTGGCGTCGGAGGTGAGGTAGGTGAATTGCTGGGCAATTCCCACCGCCAGACGGTCGCCATCCTGCAACATCACAGGAGCCGAAAGCATGATGCCGTTGTGATACGTTCCGTTCTTACTCCCCAGATCCTCGAGCATCACCCCTTCGTTGGTCGGCGTCATGCGCGCGTGGAAGCGCGAAATCTGCCGGTCGGCAACAACCACATCGCACGTAGATTCGCGCCCCAGCACAACGGTCTGACTTAACTGCCAGCGTTTGCCTTTGAGCGGCCCATCCTCGGCGATCAATAACGGATAATCTTCTGTTTTTTTCATGAAACTTTTATCGACTTTGGATGTCAGGTAGATAAATCGAGTTTATAATACGCGCCAACCTGGTTCGAATCGACGGACTAGCGTCGTCTGGAATATAGCATAAACAAGCGTTTCTGTGCAGAACCAACGCCGAATTGACTCTGCGAGAGACGTCTCTTCCACAGTACCTGTTCGCTCCGTAGTTGCAGTACGGGGTCGACACACGAATAACTTTAAGGAGAAAGTTTGCTCCCACCCCTGAAGAGCGGGGAGGTCTTGCGCAGTCGCTACAAAATCCGAGAACGCATCGGACAAGGCGGCATGGGCTCGATCTATCTCGCCGACGATACACGCCTAAAAGGGCGCGAGTGCGCGTTGAAAGAGGTTGAATACGACCGCGCGCTCCCGGAAAAAATACGCGAAGAAGCCCGCGAACAATTTTTGCGCGAGGCAACCATATTGGCGCGTCTCGATCATCCCAACCTGCCGAAAGTATCGGACTTCTTCTCGAACGGGCCCCGTGATTATCTGGTGATGGACTATGTGCCAGGCAACGACTTGCGCCACATGATGATCGAAGCGCGTCGCAAACATCACTTCCTGCCCGAAAAAGAAGTGCTTGCCTGGGCGGAGCAGATCGCCAGCGCGCTCACCTACCTGCACGGGCAAGAACCGCCCATCGTCCACCGCGACATCAAACCCAGCAACCTCAAACTCATGCCCTACGGCTTGATCAAACTTGTGGATTTCGGCTTGGTGAAAATTCTCGCCCCCGAAGAAGTGACCATCACCATCATTCAAGGACAGGGCACGGCCTTGTACACTCCGCTCGAACAATACGGCGGAAGCGATGTGCATACGGACATCCGCTCGGATATTTACGCGTTCGGCGCCACGCTGTATCACTTGTTGACAAACGAATCGCCTGCCGACGCGCGCAAACGCTTCCTCTCCCCTGAAAGCCTGGTTCCCATTCGGGAGATCAATCCCCACGTGTCGCAGAAAACCGAGAAAGCCATCCAATGGGCAATGTCTCTTCACCCCGACGAACGACCGCCGTCGGTTGACGAGTTCCGCAAAGCCCTGCTTGGGTTCAGCGAATCGCCGAGCAATCCCCTCCTGCCCTTGCGCCGTCCGCGTCCTGAAACCGTGTCAGATTATCTTGGCAACCCAACGGAAACGACGCTCGCATGGAGCGCGGGGGTGCTTTTGCTCGTTAGCTTGCTCGCGACCCTTGCCCGTTGAACCAACGCATCCAAACCCAAGCCGTCAATACCCCCGCAACTTCTCCGCCAAAGATCAAAATCAACACGCCAAACGTGCCGCCGCTGGAGGCGATCCAATCCGCCGCGCCAGGGAAACCGAGCGCGAGATAGTTATACGATAACAAGCCGCCGATCACCGCGCACAACGTGAAGCGTAACGCCCAACGAGTGGCAATCAAATTATTCGCCGCCCAGAATACCAGCGCGGCGCCGCCCACCAGCGCCAGCAAGCCCAACATCCACCCGCCGAGGCGAGGATACCCCTCCGGCGTAACAAGGTCGTTTTCCGCCGCCGGCGTAGGCGAGGGAAGAGTCGCAGTCGGCGTCGCAACTGTAGTGGGAGCGATAACCGTCACCGCTACCCCCGCATCCGACGCGTCGAATTGAAGCGCCTCAGACACCAGCGCCGGCTCGCTCATCACGCGGATTTCCACAAAGCCCGGCTTGTCGATCACGAACAAGGCGCGCGCAATCCCATCCACAGTGGGAGCGTCCACCTGCTGTAAAACTCCGCCTCCCGAATCACGCGTAGACATGGTGAAGCGGGCGATCGTCCCGTCGGGCGTCAGCCGCCCATTGGAATCCAGAATGGGTCCGGCGCGAACCGCGATCGAATCGCCGATCTTGAAAAGGGGCAAGGGAGTCGCCGGTAGCGCGAGAACATCAGGCGTGGCAGTCAACTCCGGCGCCGAAATATCCAACGCGAGAGGAATCACTTGCGAAGGATTCGGCGACAACGCGGCGATCAAATCGTATCCTACGGCAGGGATGGAGACCGGCGACGCCCCCGGCGCGATCTGTTGAAACAACAAACGGGCGGCGACATCGACGAAGGCGGGTTGTTTGCTATATAGCGAGTAATACGCCGTCAACTTGGAAATATCGGTGGCGTCGAGATAATATGGCGCAGTGAACGAAAACAAGATGATGTTCTTGTTGCGGATCAGGTTTGGGCGTTCGGAAAAAAAGCGCCGCAACAGCGCCAATTGGTTGTTGCTCACATCTGCCAGCGAAACGACCACCCAGGTTGCCCGCTCCAACGCGCTTTCGATATTGGTTTCGCTTTCGCCATTGAGGAGCAACTCCATCTCGCGGAATGAAAACGAATTCATGCGGCTGTTGAATACCTGCGCGCTCCCACCCTGACCGTATAACCGATCCACCGCTTTTTGAAGAGCATCCACCGCCAGCGCGTCTTTCGGAGCGCACGCGCTGCACTGTTGATAGGTGGAGGCGTCTGTGAGAAACACAATGCGGTCGCTTGGGTTCGGCGGAGCCGGCAAGAGCGCGCCTAATTCCTGCGGGTCGGGGCTGATCAGCGTGGCGGCATTGCTCGCCACCTCGAATTTCACCGGTTGCAATTCACCGGTAAAGCCAAGACCCAGGATGGAGGGAATCACATTCGAAACCGAAAAATTGCCGCCGTACAACCCCAATTTTTTCGCGAGGATGCGCGCCACAGCCGCATCCACGCGCTGGGCAAAAGCGGGGTCGTTGACATATTCCTGCGTGAAGAAATCGAGAATTTCCACCGTCGTTTCATGCGTGACATCCGTCCCCAAGTCCGACTTGATGTTCCCAAGATACATCAAGTCATTGCCCGCCTGAAAGGCATCTCGCGCCACCGAGCGCAGTGAAAAATTCTCGCCGCCTTGCGAATAAAAAGCGCGCACCGCGTTGCTCCCCAGGGCATCGCTGACCACCAAACCTCCAGCCTGCCTCCAACCTTGAAACTCCGGCAAGGCAAGGATGGCAGGCAGGGCAGACGAATCCAAACTGACGGGACGCGTTGTCGCCCGGATGTTTCCTTGAAATCCCTGATATCGTATGTGAGAAACCAAAAATCCATCAGCGTGGAGAGCCGGATCAGCCGCATTTGCCACGGCAAAAAATGGAAACAACTCAACCTGTTTCAACGCCTCCAGCGACTTCCGAACCGTTGCTACCTCTTCCCCAAGTTGTCGATCCGAATCGCCGCGCCCTGGGAAGTGCTTTGCGATCACTACCATGCGGTTCTCACTACCATCATGGAGACCTTTAATGAACGCGCCGCCCATCTTCCCCACCCAAAACGGATCGCCGCCAAACACGCTTGCGCCGAGGTCGCTCAACGCCGAGGGGTTGGGCGTTTCCACCACATCAAGAGACGGTCCAAAAATCAAATTGAAACCGATGGCAGATAACTCGGATCCTAGCACAGCCCCTACCTGCTCCGCCTGAGTCGCATTCCATGTCGCGCCGACAGCCATCAACGAAGGTGTGGGCGTTAGCCCGCTCAAGATCTGGTCGCGTCGCGCGCCATCGCCATCCTGCGAAATCCCAACGAACAACGGAACGTACTCATTTGACGCATCGGCGGGCGAGAGCGAGTTGGTCGCCTCCCATTCGAGGTTTTGCAGATCGCTCGCCAATTGATAGGCGCCGGGGACCGTCTCCGGCGCATCGACAAAATTATCGTTCTCCGCCAACAGCACAACGCCCCCGATATGACGATTGACGATCAGGTCGTAGATTTTCGAATCGGGCGCGATACTTGTCCCTCGAAAAGTGACAAGAAACAATTGCCCCACGCGCTCCTGCGGCGTCATCGAATTCAAGATAGCCTGCGCCTGCGACTGGGCGCCCACTGCCGGCACACGCCAGAGCATGGATGAGGCGACAAACGCCGCCAGGAGGCAATGAATGAGTTTCCTCAACTTCATGACGAACGCCCGCCTCTTCTCCCCAAGTGAAGTTGGTTCACACCCTGACGCGTTTTCTTCACGTCTCTCACAGCTCCCCTCGAACTTTGAGCGCCAGTAACGGATCGTCCGTGAAAATTCCATCCACGCCCCAGCGGAACAAGCGACGCATCTCCTCTTCCGCATTCACCGTCCACACGTGGACTCTGCGCTTCATGCGATGGACGCGTTGCACCTGCTGGGGCGAGGTATTCTCCAAATATGGATGTAACGCGTGATAATCCCCAAACGCGAACATAAACGAACGTTGCCAAATCCCTCGATAATCGTTGACCGCCAGCAAGCCGCGAGGCGCGCCCGGCATCAAGCCGCGCGCTTTCGCCAGGTTCTTCGCATGAAAAGAAGAAAAAAGGATCCGTTGCTGAAGGTTGAATTTCTTGACGAGCATGCACACGGTTTCAACAAGATGATCTTTTTTATTGTCGTAATTGGTCAATTCCACGTTGATGAACGAACGCCTGCCAACCGCTTCGAAGACTTCCTCCAACAACGGAATTTTCTCTCCGCGATATTTCTCAGAGAATGACGCGCCCGCGTCTAGTGAGCGAAGTTCAGCCAGCGTTAACTCTTTTACCCGCCCAACGCCATCCGTTGTGCGGTCTACCGTATCGTCGTGGATGACAACGGCATGCCCATCGGAGGACAGCTTTACATCCAATTCAATGGCGTCTGCCCCTTGCGCGACGGCAAGCTCCAATGCCGCAAGGGTGTTTTCCGGCGCGTACGCCGACGCGCCGCGATGGGCAAAAATGACAGGTTGGGGAAGCGATTCGATCATCATAAAAAATATACGGATTACGCAAATGATACTACGAAGCGTAATCCGTAAAAGTTGACGAACAGTTTGGGTTAAATATCCACAAAGTAAGCGCTTGCCGCGCGGTCGAGCATATCCCGCGACATGGCTGGCGGCGCGCCCAGGTAACTTGAAATGTCGAGGATCTGGTCGCATAGGTCGCGCGGATGCGAGGCGCGTAGTTTGCGATTCCGTTTGATGTACCATTCCTGCAACAGGTACGCGAGTCCCTGGTCGTTATATTCCACGCGCTTATCCGAGGCGACGCGCTTGAAGATTTCGCGATACTCTTCGTAACTCGGGTCGCCGATCTCAATCTTGTGCCGCAGGCGGCGCAGGAAGGCTTCGTCCACGAGGTCTTTGGGAGGCAGATTCGTCGAGAAGACGATCGTCACGTCGAAGGGCACCTCAACCTTGCGTCCGTTGTGAAGCGTGAGGAAATCGACGCGGTTTTCGAGCGGCACGATCCAGCGGTTGAGCAGGTCGCGCGGGCGCACCTGTTGCCGCCCAAAGTCGTCGATCAAGAGGATGCCGCCGTTGGCTTTCACCTGAAACGGCGCTTCATAATATTTGTGCACATCGTCGTACACCAAGTCCAAGCCTTCGAGCGTCAACTCGCCGCCAACCACCACAAAGGGTCTGCGAATCTTCACCCAACGCGGATCCCGTCGCTGGCTGGTGCGTAAATTGCCCGTGCTTCCCGTTCCCGAGGAGGAGCCACCCTCCCCTTCCGGCACGAGGCGGTGGCTGACTTGGTCGTAAACTTTGATCACCTGCCCATCGAGGTAGAGCGCGTATGGCACATACAAGACCTGGCTCAATGCAAGATTGCCAAACGCGCGCGCCACACTCGTCTTCCCATTCCCGGGAGGTCCATATAGGAAAATCGACGAACCGGAGTTGAGCGCGGGCCCTAATTTTTGAAAGGTTTTTTCAGAGATGATGAGTTGTGAAAGGATCTGGCGCATCGTCCGCGTGGTCACCGTGAGCCGTCCGGCGCGTTGCCGGCGGATCGCTTCGTTATATACTTCGAAAGGCACCGGCGCGGGACCCGAATATTGACTGCGCTCCAATGCTTCGCGCGCGCGCGCCACTCCCGCCTGGGTGATGCCGTAGGTGTACGAACCTTCGCCCAAGCCTCCCTGCGACGATTTGACTTCGATCAATTTCTCGCGTTTCAGCGATTCTAAAATACTGTCGGTGACCCCTGCAAACGGTAACGCAATGGATTCGGCGATTTTGAACCCGCTCAAAAAACCTTGCGAATAGAGAATCTTGAGGGTCAGGTCCTGCAACCAAAGCGCGGAGAGACCCGTATCTTCCACCGAGTTGATCGGGGGCGGAGAAAACAGCCCGGTGCCCATGTTGGTTTTTCCTAGCGGATTCGTCATACTGCCTCCCACATTGTGATGTGGTCAAAGTTTTTCTGGAGCGCGGCTGAATTATACTGCCGAATGATGGGCGCCATGGACATCAATATTGCATCTGCATTGAAGGCGCAACCCGGCGCCCACGCGAAGTTATAATGCCCTGTATGAATCTCTCTGTTGTTATCCCAGTTTACAATGAAGAACACAATATCCGCGAGATCTTGCGGCGGGTGCAAGCGACCAAACTGGCGAAGGAGATCGTGGTTGTGGATGACGGCTCGCAGGATGGAACCAGGGCAATCCTGAAAAAACTGGACGGCAAGGGGAAAATCCGCGTTATCTTGCATGAGCGCAACAAAGGCAAGGGCGCGGCGGTTGTCACCGGGTTGAATGCGGCGAAGGGTGATGTGTTATTGATTCAGGATGCCGACCTGGAATATGACCCGCGCGACTATCCTGTTTTGCTTCAACCCATCCGCGAGGGCGTAGCCGATGTGGTCTATGGTTCGCGGTTCCTCGGCGGTCCGCACCGGGTAACGATGTTCTGGCATCTTGTCGCCAACAAGTTACTCACCCTGATGACCAATATCTTGTACAACACCATCCTGACCGATATGGAGACCGGCTATAAAGTCTTCCGCCGCAAGGTGATCGAGGCTATGAACCTCCGCGCAAAACGGTTCGATTTTGAACCGGAGTTCACCGCGAAAGTGCTTAAGCGGAATTATCGGATCTACGAAGTGCCGATCTCATTCAATCCGCGCGACTACTCGCAGGGGAAGAAGATCAAGTTGAGGGACGCATTCGAAGCGGTGTGGACGTTGTTGAAGTACCGGTTCGTAGATTAGCCGCCGATCTCGCGCGGCAACACGAAGCGGCAAGGCATCTTAAGTTTGGGTTGCCGTGTTCATGTTGCGATACCAGGAAAGGTATAATCCCTATCGTGAACTTCAGCGTTGAGATCGATAAAGAAATTACCAGGGCTCAGCAAGCCCGCCAGCGTGGTAACGAGGGACAGGCGCGGGTCTGCGCGCGACGGGCGGCGGGAATTGCCGTGCGCGAACACTTGAAGCGCAAAGGCGCTCCATCGTCCAGCCCCAGCGCCATAGATTTATTAAACTTGATCAAAGACGACCCGCTTCTTTCTCCCGAACTCAAACTGATCGCCAGTCACTTGACCCTGCGCGTGAATGAGGAATTCAAACTTCCCGTGAAAGTAGACCTGGTCGCTGAGGCGAAAGTATTCTGTGAAGAACTATTGAAATAACGCCCCTTATCATCAACAAGAGCCCACCACCACGGGCCCCCCCCCCGCGCCGCCGCCCGCCCACGCGCCCCCCCCGTGCCCCCCGCCACGCCCCCCCCCCCCACCCTCGGGGGGCCCCGCCTCGTATGTGTTTGCGCGCGAGGTGAAAAAACGCGCGGGCAACCGTGATCAGCACCAACAAGCCAGACATCACCCCTCCAAAGACGAGAAACAGTTTGCGCCAGTCCTGAAAACGCAACACGATCGCTTCGCGCGCGGGGAAGCGAAGGCGCTCACGCAGGCGCTGAATCAGGTCTCGCGGTGGAGAGACCGGTTTCAAAGTCCCGGCGAGGTGCTCTTCAAGGTCGATAAAATCATCCTGCAAATTCATCGTCATAGTGTGCGTGCCTGTCTCATCGCAAGCCTTATTTAGGCGGCGGGAATGATAATCAAACCGACGGTGCCCGGCCCGAGGTTGGCGGCAATTGAAATACCCAACTCACCCATCAGCGCTTCGGTGTAGTTGAAATGCTTCTTCGCTTCTTCCAGCAACCCTTCGCCCGATTTGGGGTCGCGCGCGTGCACAACGGCGAGAATGACCGATTGATTGCCATATTCGTTTTTCGCCATTTCAACCACACGATCGAGAGCGGCTTTGCGGGTGCGCACGCGTTCTTCCATTTTCAGGTCGCCATCGCGCAACACCGCAATTGGTTTGACGTTCAATACAGACGCCAACGCCGCCTGCAATGTCTTCACGCGTCCCGACATTTTGGCGTATTCCAGCGTGTCGAGGGTGAGGATGACACGCGAGCGTTTCTTCACATCCTCAACGTATTTCACGATCTCTTCGATACTTTTGCCTGCGCGTTCCATCTTCCGCGCTTCGCGGCAGAGGATGCCGATGCCCAGCGATCCAAGCGCCGAGTCGATGGGGATCACCTTGAACTCGTCCTTCACTTCTTCGGCGGCGGCGATACAGGAAGCGTATGTGCCTGAAAGTTTTGCCGTGATGTGGATCGAAAGGATCGTATCGCCTTTTTGCGCGATGCGCCGATAGAACTCAACAAATTGATGCGGGGAAGGTTGGGAGGTTTTTGGAATTCTTCGGCTCTCCTCAACTAATTTATAAAAACCTTCGTTATCCAACTCCACCCCTTGAAGATAGGATTTTTCACCGAACAAAATATTTACCGGGATTACTTCGATGCCATACTCTTTTCCCCAGGAGGGGATGATATCACCCGCGCCGTCGGTCACGATCCGCAACATGGTTTACTCTCCTTCCAAATTGATATTTTGGTCTCCCAACTGATCGCGGAGCGACAGCAGGGTGCGATGATATAAACTTTTGACCGCGCCTTCGCTTCGTCCCATGATCTCACCGATCTCCGCATTCGACATGTTCTCAACAAACTTGAGGATGAGGAGGGTCTGACGCTCGGGCGGCAGGCGTCGGATGAGACGAAGAAGCGCGCCTTGCTCCTGCGAGCGGACGAGGTTACGTTCCGGGTGGTCGCCTTTTGTGGGCAGGATGGGCAGTTCATCCAGTGGAATTTCCTGCCGCCGGCTGCGGTCACGATGCCAGTTCGCAACCAGATTATGGGCGATCCGATATAACCATGCCGAAAAAGGGACGCCGCGATCCGTGTAATTTTTGATGTGATTCATTGCCCGCTGAAACACACGGGCTGTCAGATCCTCCGCGTCGTGGAGATTACCGGTCCGGTAATATACATAATTGAAGATGCGATCCACGTATTGCTCATACAGGCGACCAAATGCGTCACGGTCGCCGGTTGAGGCGCGGGTCAGGGTATCATCTTCGTTGAAGTCAAGCTCCGCCAAGAAAAATTCCTACCGGCGGAGTTAAATTAAGTAACACCACCGGGTTTTAGAAGTTGCAGGGAGTATAACATGCAACATTTCAAAACCATTGAAAGCCCGATCGATGCCGGTTGGTATAATGAAATGTTGCGCCGGTGTCCGAATTGGTTTGAGTCAATGGAACACTTGTGCTAAAATCAAAATCCTTTGAGGAGGAGTATGTCGTCCAATACCATCCGCGTGGTTGGGGCGCGCGTTCACAACCTAAAAAATATCACTGTTGAAATCCCGCGCGATAAATTCGTCGTGATCACCGGGTTGTCGGGGTCGGGGAAATCGTCCCTGGCATTCGATACGATCTTCGCCGAGGGGCAACGCCGCTATGTTGAATCGCTTTCGGCGTACGCGCGGCAGTTTATCGGGCAGATGGATAAGCCCGATGTGGACTACATCGAGGGACTCTCCCCCGCTGTTTCGATCGACCAGAAATCCACCAGCCACAACCCGCGTTCGACCGTTGGGACCGTCACTGAAATTTACGATTACATGCGTTTGTTGTTCGCGCGCGCCGGCATACCGCATTGTCCATTTTGCGGGCGGGTTGTCGTCAAACAATCGGCGCAGGAAATTGTAGACCGCATCCAACAACTCGACGATGGGATGCGCATTTTAATCCTCTCGCCGCTGGTACGCGCCCGCAAAGGAACGTATCAAGCCGTGTTTGAGGAGATTCGCAAGGCGGGTTTTACGCGCGCCCGCGTGGATGGAACGGTGCATTCCTTGGACGATGAGATCGAACTGGACCGCTACAAACAACACACGATCGAAGCGGTTGTTGACCGCCTCGTCATTTCACGAGGGGAATCAAAGGAAGATAAAAAAGCCGCGCTCACCCGCCTGACCGACTCGGTGGAAACCGCGCTGAAATTCGGCGAGGGCTATCTCACGGTCAATCTCGTGGACAAAAAAGAGGATATTCAATTCTCAGAGCATCTGGCTTGCCCAGAGCATGGCACGGTGATCCAGGAAGTGGAACCGCGCACATTTTCGTTCAACACGCCTCAAGGCGCGTGCCCAGATTGCCAGGGGCTTGGCTCCAAATTGGAAATCGCCCCAGACCGCATCATCCCAGACCGCGACCTGTCGCTCAACGACGGAGCCATCGCCAGCATGGAATGGAGCGGACCGAAGGTGGAAGGCGGTTTCTATTGGCAAAGCCTGATCAACGCGGCGAAGGCATATAAAATTGATTTGGATACGCCGGTAAAAGAATTATCAAAGGAACAACTCAAAATCGTTCTGTACGGCACCGGCGAAAAACAAATCTCCATGACGTATCAAAGCGCCAACGGGAATGAGTTCAAATTCTCGCGCGCATTTGAAGGCGTAATCACAAATCTGGAACGCCGCTACAGAGAGACCAACTCTGAATACATCCGCGAGAAGATCTCCGAGTTCATGTCGGACCGCCCATGCCCGACCTGCAAGGGAAAGCGGCTCAACACCGGCGCGCTGGCAGTGACGGTGGACAACGTGAACATCATCGAAGCCACCTCCTGGGCGGTGTCGCAAACGTTGGAATGGGTGAAAAAATTAATGGGCAAGAACTCGTCACTCACCTCAAAACAAAAAGCGATCGCCGAACGCGTTCTCAAGGAGATCCATGAGCGCTTGAACTTTCTTGTCAACGTGGGGCTGGATTACCTGACCCTGAACCGTTCCGCGGTCACTCTTTCCGGCGGCGAGGCGCAACGGATCAGGCTGGCAACGCAAGTCGGGTCGAGACTCGTTGGCGTTTTATATGTGTTGGACGAGCCTTCGATCGGGTTGCATCCGCGCGACAATTCACGGTTACTTGAAACGCTCAAAGGCTTGCGCGATTTAGGCAACACTGTGCTGGTTGTGGAACACGATGACGAAACGATCCGCGAGGCAGATTGGATCATCGATCTCGGTCCTGCCGCGGGAGAGCATGGCGGGGAAGTCATTGCCAAGGGAACGCCGAAGCAGATCCTGGCGCACCCCAAGTCGCTGACGGGGCAATATCTCTCAGGGCGGAAGCAGATCGAGGTCCCGAAAAAGAGACGCGAGGGGAACGGTAAAATCCTGAAGATCATTAACGCGTCCGCGAACAACTTGAAAAAGATCGACGTTGCGATTCCGCTCGGGAAGTTGGTTTGTATCACCGGCGTAAGCGGGTCGGGCAAATCCACGTTGATGACAGAGATCCTCTACAACGCGCTGGCGTCGAAATTGATGGGAGCGCGCACTCAAGCGGGCGAGCACGACAAAATCGAAGGCGTGGAACACCTCGACAAGATCATCAACATCGACCAATCGCCGATCGGGCGCACGCCACGCTCGAACCCCGGCACGTATACCGGCTTGTTCGACGAGATCCGCAAGTTGTTTGCCGAGTTGCCCGAAAGCAAAGTGCGCGGATATAAACCCGGTCGTTTTTCATTCAACGTGCACGGCGGACGATGCGAAGCCTGTCAGGGACAGGGCGAACTGCGTATCGAAATGCAATTTTTGCCCGATGTATATGTGCCATGCGATGTGTGTCATGGCAAGCGCTTCAACCGCGAAACATTGCAAGTCTTGTTCCGCGAGCAGTATTCGATCTCGGATGTGTTGGACATGACGGTGGATCACGCGCTCGAGGAATTCAAGAACTATCCGCCGATGTTGAGCAAATTGAAACTGCTTCAAGAGGTTGGCTTGGGGTACGTGCGCGTTGGGCAACCCGCCACAACGCTTTCGGGCGGCGAGGCGCAACGTGTGAAGTTATCGAAAGAATTATCGCGTCGCGCAACGGGGCGCACGCTCTACGTGCTGGACGAACCCTCCGTTGGTTTGCACGCCGCAGATGTGCACAAATTGATCGAGGTGTTGCAGAGGCTGGTCGACTCTGGCAATTCGGTGCTCATCATCGAACACAATCTCGATATCATCAAAGTGGCAGACTGGTTGATCGACTTGGGACCCGAGGGCGGCGACCGCGGCGGCGAACTCATCGCCGAGGGCGCGCCGGATCAAGTCATGAAAACCAAAGGGTCGTATACCGGCAAATATTTGCGGGAACACATGGGGAAGTAGACACATTATCCACCCTCTATTTCCCTGCGCACGTGTTTTCCTTTTTTCAGGTAGAATTATTGCACCGCATCAGGTGGGACTTCTCACTTGCGCGGCGTTATAAAGGAACCCCTATGCTCAACCGACCTTCCTCTGGCAACACTTCGGACGTGCTCAACTCCTTTCGCAAGAAGCGCCAACAACGCGATCTATTGATACGATACGGATCCATCGGATTGGTGGCGCTGGGATTGATCGTGCTCATCATTTGGCTGACAAGCGGATCGAACGCCCCGCTCAGCGGGTTGTTCGCAACGGATACTCCAACCCCTACGTTGACCTTCACCCCGACCAATACATCCACCCCGACGATCACCGCCACCGTCACCGAAACTGCAACAATCACATTCACGCCTACGCCTTCTGAACCTTTTCCGTACACGGTCGTAGAAGGCGACTCGCTGGCTGTCATCGTGGATAAATTTGGGCTGGGCGAAACCGGCATCAAGTTGATCCTCTATTTGAACCCGTTCAACCCTGAAACCGGCTTGGGCGTAGACCCCACGACTCACATCGTATATCCCGGACTTGTGTTGCGATTGCCTTATCCCGGTATGCCTCTGCCTACCACTACTCCGATTCCAGCGGATCTCAAGCCCGGGACCGAGATCAGTTACGTGGTCGAATTAGGAGATACGCTTGCCGGCATTGCCGCAAAGTTTAATAGCACAGAAGAAGAGATCATCGAAACAAACAAGATCGAAAACGCCAACTCCCTTTTCGCGGGACAGTTGCTTGTGGTTCCGATCAACCTGATCACTGCCACACCGACATTACCTTCAACAAGCACCCCCATTACCCCAACTGTTCCCGGTCAGCCGACAGCGACCGTAACACGACCCGCTGGCGTTTCGGTCACCGGCACGCCAATCGTGCAGGGACAGTGCTCGTTTACCGAAAGCGCTTCGTTCGTGAGTGAAGTGGGAAACCTCGTCAACACCGAACGCACCGCCAACGGGCTACCTGCCCTGAGTGTGAATCAGAAATTGGCTGCCGCCGCGAAAGCCCACGCTGTGGATATGATCTGCAATGAGTATTTCAGCCACAGCGGTTTGAACGGCTCCACGCCGGAGATGCGCGTCAAAGCGCAGGGATATACCGCCACGTTCGTTTTCGAACATCTATTTGCCCTCGCCCCCGCCAACGGAGGCACCCCGCTTGCCGCGTTCAATTGGTGGATCAACGATCCTGAACAGCGCGCGCAACTCCTAAGCACAAATGTCACCGAACTAGGTGTTGCATACGTGTCTTCTCCAGATAGCCTGCTCGGCGGGTACTTCGTGCTAGTCACCGCCAAGCCATAGGGATATATCCTTTCCGACGCCCAAAGCCACAGAGATCACCGAGATTTTGAGAAATATCTCAGAGAACTCTGCGCGCCCTGTGGCTAAGAGGTTTCCGCAAATCGATCTCTGCTATCTCAAACTGTAAAATTTCTGGACATTTCTGCAAGCATCATGTAAAATACCGCTCCTGTGCCAGATTTTACGGCGCAAATTAATCAATCAAGAAACGAAAGAGGAAGACCTTGGCTAACATTCAATCTCAGATCAAACGGAATCGCCAGAACGAGAAGCGCCGTTTGCGTAACCGTAACGTCCGCGGCTCGGCTCGCACAGCCGTGAATCAGGCTCGCGCCTCATTCGCAAAGAACGCACCCGAAACCAAAGAAACTGTCCTGCAAGCCATCCGCGAGTTGGACAAATCCGCGGGCAAGGGCGTTATCCACGCGAACAAAGCCGCGCGTCTCAAGAGCCGTTTGATGAAACGTCTCAACGCATTGGGCGGAACAACGGAAAAGGCTTCGAAGTAATCGAGGTCTTGTCTATCCAGTAAACACCGTCAGCGGGAGTCGTCAGGCTCCCGCTTTTGTTACCCCCTCCCTGCCTCTCATAAACTCGACGAACTGCTGTCGAATTTGGGGGAGGGAGTTGATATAATCCCAAACCATCTACAGGATCTCTCCACTATGTTTGAAAAAGAACAAGGACTCATCGAAGAAAAAATCAAAGCGTATTGCGACGCGCATGGGATCGCGCTTGCGCCGTTGAAGTGGACGGCGATTCCGTTCGCGGGCGAATGGGGAATCGCCACGTCATTTTTTCAGACGGCGGCAGATGAAGCGCGTTCTTCCGTTCGTCCCGCAGTTCAACTGCGGGACGAACAAAGAAAACCCGTCCCGGCGAGAGCGCAGGAGATGGCGGAACAGGTCAAAACGTCGATCGGAAGCGTGGAGGGAGTCAGTCGCGTGGATGCGGTGAAGGGCTATCTCAACGTCTATTACAAAACATCCGAATACGCTCATCGTGTGGTGGATGAAGTTCTCGCTTCTCGCGCGGACTTTGGGCGGGGCGCGCCAAAGGGCGAGCGAGTCATGGTGGAGTATGCCCAGCCGAACACACTCCATTCTTTTCATATCGGTCATGCGCGCAATACGGTTTTAGGTGAAACGCTCGCAAGGCTGACAGAGTTCGCTGGCTTTGAAACGATTCGCGCTTCATATCCCGGCGACTTGGGACTCGGCGTGATCACCGTGATGTGGATGTACGAAAAGTTTTACAAGGGACAGGAACCGCAGGGCGTGCATGAACGCGGTCAATGGATGTTGAAGCTGTACGTGGAAGCGAATGCGCTGTTGGAAAAGAAAGAAAATGAAACGCCTGAAAAGACCGCGCAACGCGAGGCATACGAAGCCGAACGCCGCGAGATGTATCGCGCATACGATGCGGGCGATCCATCTGTGCGCGAACTGTGGCGCGTGACGCGCGAATGGGCGCTGGAAGAATTGCGCGACGTTCTGCGAATCCTCGATGTAAAGATGGACGTTTGGTTCTATGAATCGGAAGTGGATGAGCCGTCGAAGGCAATCGTCGAAGAGTTGATCCAAAAAGGCATCGCGGATGATGAACGTCCGGAAGGCGGCGCGGTGATCGTGAAGATTGACGAGAAACTCGGGCTGACGAAAGAAAAGTATCGCACGAACGTAATCCTTCGGCGCGACGGCACAACGTTGTATTTGACAAAAGACCTCGCGCTGGCGAAGGTCAAGTTCGAGACGTATCACGTTGACCGCTCGATCTATGTGGTGGACGTGAGACAATCGCTTCACTTACAACAAGCGTTTGCGATTCTCAAGTTGTGGGGCTTCCCGCAAGCGGACAAGTGCTATCACCTCGGCTACGGGTTTGTGAGTCTGCCCGAAGGCGCCATGTCTTCGCGGCGCGGACGGGTGGTGCTGTTCAAAGAAGTATACGATGAAGCCATCAAGCGCGTGCTGGCAGTGGAATCGGAACGAAGCGGAAATATCCCCGAGGGCGAACGCGTGAAGATTGCCGAACAGATCGGTCTCGGCGCGTTGGTCTATTCGATGCTGGCAGTGGACAACAACAAAGACATCGTGTTCGACATCAACGAGGCGCTCTCGTTCGACGGGCGGACGGGTCCATACATTCAGAACGCGCATGTGAGGGCGAACAGCATTCTCAGGAAGTCGCAAGTCGAAGGTCAAAAGTCAGGCGACCTTGGACCTTTGACCTTCGACTATGAATTGACAAAGCATGAGATCGAGTTGATCGAGCAGATTTCGCAATTCCCCGCCAAGGTGCAACAAGCCGCAAATGAATATCGTCCGCTGGTGATGGCGCAGTACGCGTACGATCTGGCAAATGCGTTCCATTCGTTCTATCATGCGGTGCCAGTGTTGCAAACGGAAGATGAAAATATGAGGAATGCCCGGCTGGGGCTCGTCGCCGCGGCGAAACAAACAATCGCGAACGCGCTGAGACTGCTCGACATCCAAGCGCCCGATGTGATGTAAAAATAAAACCTTTGCCACGGATTTCACCGATTCGCACAGATTTAAAAACGAATTCGTGAAAATCCGTGAAATCTGTGGCTAAATATTCAGGAGATACTCCATGACCACCCTCGCCCCCACACTTTCCACTCGCTACTTTCCAAACATCTCTTCTCGCCTGCGCGATATGTTTCTGATCGTCGCAGGCAGTCTGCTGATCGCCGCGCTGGCGCAAATTGAGATTCTGCTTCCATTCACGCCCGTCCCGATCACCGGGCAGACGTTCGGCGTTCTGCTCATCGGCGCGGCGTTGGGATCGAAGCGCGGCGCGGCGGCGTTGATCCTGTACTTCATCGAAGGCGGGATAGGTCTGCCATTCTTCGCAGGCGGTGCGCGCGGTCTTGGCATCCTCACCGGCGCGACGGCGGGCTACCTCGCTGGCTTCGTTATTGCCGCGTATATCGTGGGTCTGCTGGCAGAACGAGGCTTGGAAAGAAGCGTGCGCACGTCCATCATTCCGTTCATTGTTGGCACAGTCATCATTTATCTTTTCGGCGTCGCGTGGCTGGGAATCTTTTTGAAAAGTTTTGCTCAAGCCATTGAGTTTGGACTGCTCCCCTTTTTGGTTGGCGATGTGATCAAATTGATCCTCGCCTCGCTTGCCCTGCCTGCGGCGTGGAGGTTTGTGAAATAACTCAAAAGAAAAACACTGAGACACGAAGTCACTGAGAAAATCATATAAATCTCCGTGTCTCCGTGACTCAGTGGTTCAAGCGGGTTGATTCAACGCATCAATCTGTCGCAACCGCTGGTTTCAAACTTGCCGCTACCTGTTCGCGGTAGCCCGCCGTGTTATACGTGCAAAACGGAATCATCCGCCCGTCGGGGATCAGAAACTCCACACAACATTTCATCGCGTTCTTCACATTGAAGGTGTACGGGTCCATAAAATCGCGCGTGTTGATCATGAACACATGGCGACCGAGGTCGCGCGGCGCATGTTCGCTCAGCGGCAAATGCGCGTGACAGGATTCACAGCGCTGGCCCGCGCGAGTCTCTTCGATGGTGTGATGTTCGCTCCCGCCGTTCGACTTCCCTTTGAGCATGTTCGTGATGTCTTGCGCGGCTTCATCCGAGCCGACCTTCGCCGAACTGCTCCACAACCGTTCAAGCGTTTTGAGCAGATCATCGTTCACAGCGGGGAGCGTGCGATTCTTGATGTAGTTGAGATAATATGAAATATCGAGAATGCGCGTGATCGGCGTGACCGTGTCGCCTTCGATCATCGCATATGTGACAAAGTTGCACGTCGGCATACAGCATGGGACGGGGACAAAGTCATCCAGTTTGATCAAGCCGTTCGTCTGCGTTTCCAAATTTTTCAACACATCGGGGATGGTCATGCGAGTCAACGGGTCAGCAGGGATGTGTCTTTGCGCGCGGAACGCTGGCTGAAAGTTCACGCCGAACACCGCGGGATGACTCAAGCCGAACTCGACGATGCGCCCAATCTCATGTTCGTTGATCCCCCGCTCGACTGCCGCGACCAGCACCACGCGCATATCGTGTTTCGCCAGCCGATCCAACGCCTTCAATTTGATGTCCAGCAAGTCCGCTTTGCCGCGGATTAATTCGTTCGTGCGCGCGTCGAAGCCGTCAAACTGCAAATAGACATGCGCCTTCGTCTTCGCCAGCGCTTCTAAAAATTTATCGTCGCGCGCGATGCGGATGCCGTTCGTGTTCAGCATCACGTATTTGATCCCCTTACGGTTCGCCAACTCGATGAACTCGATGATTCTCGGATGCAGACTCGGTTCGCCGCCTGAGAACTGCAACACCTCGGGGTTGCCCTCCGCCGCGATGAAACTATCAATCATGAACTCCACTTGCTCGAAGGTCAACTCAAACCCACCCTGCGCGAGATGCGTCCCTGAATTGGCGAAGCACAGCGGACAATCCAGGTTGCACGCTTGATTGACCTCGATCAATCCCAAGCACGCATGCTGCTGATGATCGGGACATAATCCGCAATCGAGCGGACATCCCTCGTGGACTTCAGTTGCGAATTGCAGGGGAATCGTGCCCGGCTTGTTGTACGGAGCGATCTTCACGTAGAGATCGGCGTCACCGAAGAACAACGCTTCAGCCTGACCGTGATCCGGGCACCATTTGCGAATGTACACTTTGCCGTCGCGCAGGAGAATCCGCGCGTCTATCACTTTGCGGCATTCGGGGCAGATGGATTTTGTGAGTTCCCAAAAGATTTCCTTGCGGTCTTCCTTTACGATAGACGGGTTCAATGTATTCTCCAACGCGCGATTAATAACTACCTAAACTGAGCGTGGCAAAGCACCATATTGTAAAAAGCACCCCGAGACAAATGACGATCGCAAGCGCGATGCCAAATCCCGCCACCATGCCGAGGGCGATCTGACTGCGCGTATGGGCGAAGTAGATTATCAAGCCGATGTTGATCACCCATGGCGCCAAGGCGAATACAAGATAGAGAATGGTTGCCAATGTAGAAGAAACGGAATCTGAGTTAGAAAAATCGGGAAAGACGGAACCCACACCAAAGCCCAAACCCCACTGGCAGAGCGTCAATACAATATTCAACACAAAAAAGATCGCAACGCCGATCCAGAAATCGCGCTTCTTGTCGGCAGGATCGGTATATTCCTTGCGGGTCAACCATTTCGGTTTGCCCTCGTTATCGTTCGAGCCGATGGGAGTATTGTTTTCTGTGTTCATCATGCCTCACTACACTTTCCGTTGTTGAGATCATCCAAATCGCGATTGGGATGAAGCAACAAACGATAGATTGATTCATCCTTCACCGGTATAGTTACCCTGAGCTAAACATCCAGGCGAGCAAAAATGCAAGACATAGGACAAGAACGAACACGGTACCGAAGGCGGTCAGCATACCAACGCAATCCGACTGCGTGTGAAAGCAAAATAAACCACAACAACGATGTTGACTATCACGGGCAAAAGCGTCAGGACCAAGGAAACAAATCTATACAGCGAGGAAGCGGTGTCGGCGATTGCGTCATCTGCCGAACTAACAATCACGCCATTCTGCACCGTCGAAAAACACAATCTGAGCAAGAGGTTCAACGCGAAGAAGATACCGACGCCGAGCCAGAAATCTTTTTTCCTTTCGGCGTTATTTTCATAGACCTTGCGAGTCAACCATTTCGGTTTGTCATTGCTATTGCCCGAGTCTAAAGAAGGGTTGTTTTCTGAGTTCATAATTCCACGCGTATGTAGTGACTCGAAATATTTACACATTCAGGGGATGTTAAGTAGTCTGCGGTGACGCGAATAACTTCTCCCGATTCTTCGCAAAATAGACAACCACCGCCGCGAACAACAACGCGCTCACGAACTGCTGACCGGTGAGTCCCAGCGCCATGACTTGATTGTTACGCGCGAATTCCACGAAGAAGCGGAAGAAGGCATAACCCGCGATGCCGAACTTCAACAGGTTGCCGTTCTGCATCCACTTGTGATCGCGCAGGGCGAGCAAAATTCCAAACCAGACCAGATTGAACGCCATGTCGTACAACGGCGCGGGATGCACGAGATAATCCGCGCCGGGAAGCGGCACGCCCCACGGCAAACTTGTCGGTTTGCCAAGCCCATCTTCAAAGGAAAGGAAACATCCCACGCGCCCAATGGCGGTCGCCAACGCCATGGCAGGCGCGAACGCGTCGCAGGAGCACGACTCTTTGCCGATCGCTTTACTGGCGATGTAGCCGCCGATGTACGCGCCAGCCACCCCGCCGAGGATCGAACCGGGTCCGATGCGCGGGTCGAACAGCGCGTACATGTTCAACACGAGCGGGGCATATTCAAATCCGTTGAAAAATAAAATGGAGACGCGCGCGCCGATCATCCCCCCAACGAACGCCGCCAGCGTGATCGGAATCACTTCCTCGCGCGACCACCTGCGGCGACGCGCTTCGATCAACAGCCAGCCGAGACCAGCCAGCAAGGCAAACAACAGAAAAAATCCGTGTGAATAAATGGGAACGCCGCCAACTGTGAACAACACCGGCATCGGGGACATGCTCGCCTCCTATGGCTGATCGAACGTTGACCTCATGGTACGTTGGAATTGCTCAAAAGTCAACCGGCAATTTCACTTATAATCCGCGCATGACGCGCTTACAAACAATTCTGTTATTGACAATAATCCTGCTTGTGGGACTGATCCCCATAACGATTTATCTCATGGAAGGTAACTCGCTTACAGGCGACATCGCATCTCTCCCGACACGCGAAACGCCCCGCCATGAACAAGCCGCCCAAGCCCTCGCCGGGCTGGTCGTCAAACCGACCTATATGATGCTGTGTCTCGCTGTGATTATCGCGCTCATCGGTCAAACGCGCCCGGCGCTTGTCGCTCTCATGTGGGGACAGATCGCTTTCCTCGCCGGGGAAACCTTTTGCGCGATCAATTTCTACGTGTACCGGCACGAATCGTTGATCTCGGAGTATTTGCACAGTTTCGGCATGGCGCTGGCGTTCGGGCTCACGCTGTTAGCCCTGATCGAATGGGTCGAGTTGCTGACCAACGCGCGGCGCAAACCGTTGTTCCTGAAAGAGATCCGAGCGTTCACGCTTTTCGCCCTGCCGATCTTCGCCATGCTCACATTCATCCCTTTGCTCGCCCCGCTTCAAACGGACGCGTACACAACGTCCATTTTCAACGTCGCCTATTCGTACACGCGCTTTGAAGCGTACGAGATCTACGAGCGTCGCGTCCTCCCAGCGCTTTCGATGATCATTTTCATCGTCACATTTTTTTATCTTCTGAACGGGCCGCCGCTCATGCCCTTCCGCGCGAAAGCCATGCTCTGCGCGGGGCTGGGGGCGCTCGGCTTTGCCTACTTCCGCCTCGCGCTCAACGCCATCTTCGTGGACAGCCTCGTCTGGTTCGAGTTTTGGGAAGAAGCGACCGAGTTGATGTTCGTCGGCGCGGTCGCATTCGCGCTCTGGAGATTCAAAGCGTTTCTCGAAAAGACTCCATTGCTTGCATTGCTCCGATCGCGGTAATCGGGTTGAGGGAGCGGTGAAACCTGTGTGTAAGAGTTCTCTTCGCCGCAGGGTTCTACGACTCCGCATGAAAAAACTAACGATATAATCAACCCATGTTCACAGACCAGGTAGAAATCCACATCCGCTCGGGCAAGGGCGGCGACGGGATGGTGCATTTCCATCGCGAAAAATTCATCCCGCGCGGCGGACCCGACGGCGGCGACGGCGGCAGGGGCGGCGACGTGGTCTTCGAAGTCAAGTCCACGCTCAACACGCTTTCGGCGTTCCGCCAGAACCAAAAATTCAAAGCGGAAGACGGTATCAAAGGCGGACCTTCGCAAATGTCGGGGCGCATGGGCAAAGACCTCGTCATTCACGTCCCGCCCGGCACGATCCTTTTCGACGCTGAAACGAACGAGATCATCGGCGACCTGACTCAACCCGACCAGCGACTCATCGTCTGCAAAGGCGGGCGCGGCGGGCGCGGGAATCAACACTTTGCGACGTCGCGCAATCAAGCGCCTCGCACCGCCGAGAAAGGCGCGCCCCACGAAGAAAAACGCCTCCGACTCGAATTGAAGTTGATCGCCGACCTCGGCTTGATCGGCGTCCCCAACGCGGGCAAATCCACGTTGCTCTCGGTGTTGACGAATGCCCGACCGAAGATCGCGCCATATCCATTCACCACACTTGAACCGAATCTCGGCGTCGCTGAAATTGACGTGAACGCGTCGGTTGTGCTGGCAGACATCCCCGGTCTGATCGAGGGCGCGAGTCATGGAGCAGGATTGGGACACGACTTCCTGCGCCACATCCAACGGACGCGCGTGTTGATCCATCTGCTCGACGGGTTGTCCGATGACCCATTCGCCGATTACAGCCAGATCAATTCGGAGTTATCTTTGTTCGACCCGAACCTTGCGAAGAAGCCGCAGATCGTGGCGCTCAATAAAATTGACCAGCCCGAGGTGCAAGAAAAACTTCCCGCGCTTCAAAAGCAATTCAAAAAACTCAACGTGGAGTTGACGACCATCTCGGCGTTAGCCCGCACGAACACGCGCGAACTGCTGGTGAAGGCGTATCAAATTTTGCAAGAGACTCCCGAACTCGAATCGTTCGAAGCGCCGTTGCCCGTCTACAAAGCGAAAGACGATCCGCGCGATTTCAAAGTGACGCGCGAGGGCGCGCAAGAATGGCGCGTCTCAGGCACAGCAATTGAACGCGCCGCCGCGATGACTCAATGGGAGCACGACGGCTCCGTGCGGCGTTTCCAAAAAATTATGGAAACCCTCGGCGTGGATGAAGAGTTGCGCAAGGCAGGCGTGCAAGAAGGCGATACGGTTGCGGTGGGTGAATTTGAATTGGAATGGCAGGAGTGAGGGTAAGTGGTTTATGGTAAGTGGTTTATGGTAATTGGTAATTTTGCGTGAGATGAGAATTAAAGGATTAGAGAATTGGAGGATTCGAAGCTCGACTTAAGTGCGCATCAATCCCGAAGGGATGGCAGGGTTATAGACGTTGGCGAGTTTGGTTTCAAATCCCGAAGGGATGGCAGGGTTATAGATAGTTGCGAGTTTGGTTTCAAATCCCGAAGGGATGATATAGATTTATTAAACAAAAAGACATCGGAGATTTCAAAAATCTCCGATGTCTTGCTTTTATCGAGCTTTCCAATTCCGCGCCTTCGCGATCCTCTCCCCCAACGGCGGATGCGAGTAGAACATGAACACCACCCATTGTTCGGGATCCACTTCGCCGAGATTTTGATTCGCCAAGCGCGTGAACCCAGACGCGAACGCTTCATTCTTCCCAGTGGAACTGAGCGCGTAATCGTCAGCCATGTTCTCCCTCCAGCGTGAGACTGCGTTGTTGAGCGGCATGGTCAGCAGATCATACGCGCCGATGATGAGCGCGAGCGCGGGCAGCGCGGCAACATCCGCGGGTGATGTGAAGCCGAACGTGTCAATTGCCCAATTCAAACCGAGCGACGCAAGATACAGACTCAGCGTTGTGCTCAAAATTCCAAACGTGACCAACACGGGAATATCGCGGTTGACGTGATGTCCCAACTCGTGGGCAAGGACAGTCTCCACCTCGTCGGCGGAAAATTCGTTGATGAGCGTATCGCCCAAGATGATTCGGCGCGTGTTGCCGATGCCCGTCAGTGCGGCGTTGGCGGATTTGGTCCGCTTCGACATATCGAACTTGAACACCCCGCGGACTTTCGTATTTGCGCGCTCGGCAAGTTTCAACAGGCGATCTGCCAAATCCTTGTGTTCCTCGCCGAGCGGAACATATTTATTGAACAACGGCATGATGAGGATCGGCGCGAGGTTGATGAGCAAAACATTGAAGACGAGCAATCCGCCCGCCGTCCACAACCACCACAGATCGCCAGTGACTCGCAGGGCGAGATACAGCAGTTCGATCAGGATCAAGCCGAGGGGAAGCCCGACCACCAGCCCTTTGAGTTGATCCGTGACCCAGCCTTTGAACGTCTGGTTCGATTGACCGAAGCGATGCGGCAGGACAAATCCGCTGTAGTAGCCGAGCGGCAGATTCAAGAGGAAAAGGATTCCGCCGAAGATAGCGACAAACGCGGGGACGAGTAACCAAGGATTGGTGAACAGTGACCAGTGAGCAGTGAGCCACTCGCGCAGTGAGATCGCCCAGCCGAAATAAATCCACGCGAGGAAATATAGCGCGCTGAAAATCGTATCCACCAGCCACAATCGTCGGCGGATGCGAGCGTATTGTTTGGCTTGCTTTTGTTTTTCAGGGTCGAGGAGAGTCATTTACGATTTACGATTTACGATTGGGCATTAGAGATTGGAGATTAGAGACTGGAGACTGATCACTTATCACTGATTACTTTTCACTTTCCACTTTCCACTTTCCACTGATCACTGATCACTGACTCATCTCACTCGCCAGCAACGCGATCACCTCATCCGTCTTCATCACCTTGCCATACCATGTGAGCGCGGCGAGAAAGGATTTGTGAACTAAGTCGGCGGGAACGGTCGTGCCGCCATGTTGCAAATCGCGTGTGGCGCAGGCGTCCTCTGCCACGATCACATCGAAACCGAAATCCACAGCCGCGCGCGAGGCGGCGTCTACGCACATGTGAGTCATCATGCCCGTGACGACCACGCGCTCGACCTCCCAACTCTTCAGCAGGTCGAGCAAGTTCGTGTTTTGAAACGCGTTGACTTCATGTTTGTACACGATTGGCTCGCCCTCAAAATGCGCCACTGAATCGTGGATATCCGATCCGCGCTCGCCTTTCACGAAGAACGCCGCATCGGGCTCGAGCGATATGTGCTGAATATGCACGTGACGTCCGCCATGCTCGCGGAAACATTGGAGCAATTCATACGCCTTCTTCGCTGCGCCCAGCGGATTCACCAACGGGAATTTTCCGCCCTCAAAATAATCGTTTTGAATATCAATCACCAACAATGCAGTTTTCATCCTTCATCCTTCATCCTTCATCATTCAGAATTATTTTCTTCCATAATCCGCCGGGTTCTCGCCCCACTCGCGCGTGTCCCATTTCAACACCGCGTCGTCGTCCAATTCATTTTCGGCGAGCCAATTCTCGGCGCTGCGGATCATCGCAAAGACCAGCGCGTTCTTGCCGGTGTGCTTGAGATTCGTTTTGCAAACGCCGATCTCGACCCACGCGATCGCATTTTCCGAATCCGAATAGATCGGAATTTTCTTTTTATGCTTAACCAGCCATGTGAGCGCGCGGACAATGGCGAGAAACTCTCCCACGTTATTCGTCCCATCGGGATACGGACCCGCGCGAAAAATTTCCTTGCCCGATTCCGTTTCCACGCCGCGATACTCCATTTTGCCCGGCGAGCCTTTACACGCCGCGTCCACGCAGATGGACGGCAGGATGGGCGGCTCTTCGGATTCTCTCCACTTCCCCGAGGTGGACGCCTTCCCTTTGAACGCTTCATACTTCGACTGGAGGGCTGACTCGGCCTCTTTGAGCGACTCGAACGCCTTGAACTCCGCGCCGACGAATCCCTTCACCTGTTTTTCACATTCCGCCCATGAGGTGAAGACCCCGGTCTTGCGTCCCTTCCAAACGACGTAGAATTTCTGCTTCGGCATGGTTTATATCGTAACGCGACATTTATGTCGCCCTTAACTGCGACTTGAAAGTCGCGCTACAACATCTTACGATGGTTCCTCCCAGCCCGCCTCCTCCACCGCCATAAAAATATCCGTCGCTGAAATCATGCCGGACAACGTGCCATGTTCGTCGGTGATGGGTAGGTGATGGAATTTCTTTTCCTGCATCACGCGCGAACATTCCGCCAGCGTCCATTCGGCTTTGCCGGTGACAACGGGACCCGACATAATGTCGCGCACATGCGTCTCGGCGGCATTGCGATTCACGGCGACGATCTTATCGCGGATGTCGGTGGTCGTGACAATGCCATATTCCTTGTTCTTCTCATTCAGTTCCACGATCACGCTGTGGATGTTCCGCCGCCGCATCAGCGTCATGGCGTACGAAACGGTGGTATCGGGGTCAACGACAACAACGGGACTGCTCATCCAATCTCGAACAAGGTGCGGCATGGGTTCCTCCAGTAGGTTCGCGCACAAAATAAATTTTGCGCTACGTCTATTTTACAACCAATTCAACTGAATCCATCGCAAGCAATGAACCGTCTTTCGCGCTGATGTCTTGAATCTCGATGCGGACAACCGAACCCGACAACAACCCGCCGATGTTGACCATGGTTTCGAATGTGCCGGGCGCGCCGAGGTCTGTCGGCGTTACGGTGAACGAGCCTGCGGAAAGTTCCACGCCGCCCACATCGTAGATTCGATAGGCAAACGTGTTTTCAAACGGAGCAATCGCAAAACTACCTTTCACCTGAACCGAGCTGAATGCATCCGCTCCATTCAACGGCGAGTCAATGGTGATCGTCCGCGGTCTCCCATCGGGCGTAAAAGTGACGTAATCGCTGATTTGCAATTGATCGTCGATCAGTTGATAATGCCGTTCGTTTTGCAACGTGGGGCAACAAAACGGATCTTCTGAAGCGTGCGTGACGGCGCGCAGAAAAATTTCCCCGTTTTCAATGGACAGCGCATTAATGGCGGGTCTGTCATCCACAAGCGTGGAGGTTAGAAACATAGGTTCGCCGTTCGCAATGGAATAGACCGCGATGAAGACGAAGTTGCCTGTGCCGCCGTAATTTTCAACCACCGTGACCGCAATTTCATCCACGCCATCACCGGTCAAGTCGCCGCGCGCGGAATGATCCATCAAAGTCGCGGAAGCATACTCCGGACCGCCGGGCGGGCTTGACTCGTATTTTCCATTGGTGAATTGCACAATTCGCAACGAGTCGGGCAAGCCGAGTTGATAGTTGGCGTTGCGAATCTGCGCGGCGTAATCGGGCGCGGAGGTGGGCGTCGAAGTGGGAGGAACCGCCGACGCGGTCGGGGCAGGCGTCCCTGCGGGAGAGACGGGAGTACATCCAATTAAAAAGAGGAGAAGGAATGCGATCAGGGAATGACGGGAAACCATGTGGCGCCTCCATCGTCGGTGCGATATAGCGAAGTATGATTGGTATCTGAGTTTGATGAAATGACGTAGCCGATGTTCGTTGTGACAAAATCCATGCCCGAAAACGAATCGCCGAATTTGATGTCGGGCGGGATGATGCTCCATGTTCTTGCCGCGTCATGCGTGACGTAAAACTGTTCGCGGTTATACACGATCATTTCTCCATCCGACAAAAAATCCGCATCGCCGCCGCCAGGGATCAACGTTGGCGTGAGCGACCACGTGTCGCCGCCATCATTTGAAACGTAGATAACGAGGTTGCTTGAATCGGATAACGCTCGCATTTTTAGAAACACAACATTCGCTGAGACCACCGACATTTGCTCGATTCCCACCTCGGCATTCTCCGCGCCTGTTGGCAACGGCAGGGTGACGTTCGACCACGTTGCGCCGCCATCGTCGGTGCGGAAAATATATGGCGTGCCGGGCGCGTAGATTACGCCATAGATCCATGCGGTTTGCATGTCGAGCGGAACGAGTCCGCCTTTGAGTCCGCCAAGCGGAAGGGATTCGCTTGCGTCCGCTTGATTCGGGTCGTTGATGAATTTCTGCGTCCACGTCGCGCCGCCGTCGGTGGTTTGATAGACGGCGACCGCGTTCGAGCCTGCGCCAACGCCGAGGTCTGCCAATGCCCAGCCGTTATTGGGATCGAGGAATGAAATGTGAGCGCCGCTATATGGCGTATCGATTTCGCTCCAAGTGACTCCGCCATCGGTCGTGCGATATTGAAACCCTGCGAATGGATAATTCGCATTATCGGCTAGTTGCAGCCACACATGGTCGTTGTCCATGATGAACCAGTCCACACTGTAGCCAGCCTCGCTCATTTCGGGCGGCGTGACGTCGTACCATGTGATGCCGCCATCGTTCGTGCGGACGATCTGAGTCTTGGTCACGCCCCAACCGTCGCGCGGATTGAGAAATTCGATCTTGATCAACTCCGGCGATTGTACGAGCGGAGCATTGATCTCCGCAGGCGCGGGAGTGGCGGGAATTGCAGTGGCAATTTCGGGCAGTGACGTAGCAGGCTCTGCCAATGCTTCAGGAGTGGACACAGGCGCGTTGCAAGCCGCCAAGAGGAAAAGAAGAGAGAGGAGAGGGATTAGGGAAATTGTTCGTTTCATGGTTATTTATCTGATCTCAAATTATACGGAATGCGGACTTCAGAATAAATGCGGAGCGCGGACTTGAGTCCGCCTTATGCCAAAAGCGGACTGAAGTCCGCGCTCCGATAATCTATAAAGCCTCGATGATCGTCGCTTCGCCTTGACCAACACCGACGCAAAGCGTAGCGAGTCCGTATTTGACATTGCCGCGCAATTTCATTTCATGCGCGAGAGTTGCGATGAGCCGCGCGCCGGAACACCCAAGCGGATGCCCAATTGCAATTGCGCCGCCGTTGACGTTGACGATCTCAGGGTCGAGTTCCAAGTCTTCCATCACGGCGAGCGATTGAACGGCGAAGGCTTCGTTGAGTTCGACAAGCCCGATGTCTTTCATTTGCAAGCCTGCGCGTCCCAAAACTTTTCTTGTCGCAGGGATCGGTCCATATCCCATCACACGCGGTGGGACTCCAGCCACAGCCGAAGCGACGATTCGCGCAAGCGGTTTGAGATTCAATGCGTTGGCTTTTTCTTCACTCATCATCAAGATTGCCGCCGCGCCGTCATTGAGTCCAGACGAATTTCCCGCGGTGACAGTTCCACCCTCTTTGGCGAACGCGGGTTTGAGTCTCGCCAATGATTCCATCGTCGTGTCGCGGCGCGGGCGTTCATCAACCGAGATGAGTTTGGCGTCTCCTTTTTTTTGAGGGACAAGAATTGGGAGAATTTCTTTTTCGAATCTTCCCGAATCAATCGCCGCGACAGCGCGTTGATGACTCAACAATGAAAACGCATCCTGCTTTTCGCGCGTGATGTGCGGACGTTCCTGCGCGATGTTCTCGGCGGTCTCGCCCATCGAGTGCGTGCCGTGCGCTTCTTTCATTTTTGGATTCGGATATCGCCAGCCAAGCGCGGTGTCCCAGGCGGTGAGATTGCCGAACGAGAATCCCGCTTCCGCTTTTGGAACTGAATACGGCGCGCGACTCATCGATTCGACTCCGCCCGCGATGAAGACCTCACCCTCCCCAGCCTTGATCGCCCGCGCCGCTTGGTTCACCGCGTTCAACCCCGACGCGCACAAGCGGTTCACCGTCACGCCTGCCACGTCCACGGGAAGACCCGCCAGCAAAGCGGACATCCGCGCGATGTTGCGGTTATCTTCGCCCGCTTGATTCGCGCACCCGAGGATCACTTCTTCCACCAGCGCGGGGTCGAGGCTGGAGCGTTGAATCACTTCACGGATAACAGAAGCCGCCATATCGTCGGGGCGAAGCGGGGAGAGAATCCCGCCCAAGGCTCCGATCGGCGTGCGGATCGCGTCTATGATGACGGCAGAAGTCATGTAATTCTCCAAAATCTTTCGTCACTCTATCTTGCAAAAGAACTTGTAGGGCGGGTTTGTAACCCGCCATGCATAAAATCCAAGCGAGCGTCAGGCTAAAAGCCTGACCTACAACCGACTCATGCAAGCGGTCTAATCAAATAGTTCCGAAATCGGAATCCTCAGCCCATCCATCCACGCGTATATCACGATGCCCAGAACTGCGACGTAAAAAAGAATGAACAGCCAGTAGATGATCGGCGCTCGCTTGCGCGTGATGGAGCCGAAAAAGCGCAAGGGGATTTCTCCTGAACGCAACTGGTAGACGATAAACCCGCCAAGGATGAACGCAACGATCCACATCGTATCTATTGAAAGTAAAAAGTCCATTAGCCTGTCTCCGACATGAATTATACACGCACATCATAACGCGGCATTCGTCTTTAAATTCGCGCTCAACGCGACTATAATTCACGCAATCAAGTTCTACACAGAGGTCAGCATGGCAGACTATGATTATGATTTGCTCGTGATCGGTTCGGGACCTGCGGGTCAACGCGCGGCGATCCAGGCGGCGAAGTTGAATAAGCGCGTCGTGGTCGTCGAACGCAAAACGATATTGGGCGGGGTCTGTATCAACACGGGGACGATTCCCAGCAAAACATTGCGCGAGGCAGTCCTGCATCTTTCGGGGTATCGCGAACATAGTTTGTACGGCGCGTCGTATGCGGTGAAGCAAAACATTACGATGGCGGATCTGTTGTATCGCACTGATCACGTGATCCAGCATGAACTGGATATTGTGCGGCATCAACTGCAACGCAACCGCGTCGAATTGATCGCCGCCGAAGCCTCATTTTTGGACGAGCATACGATTCGACTCAAGTCGGTGGACCAACACGGCTGGCGCGATGTGACCGCCGCCAACACGATCATCGCGACGGGGACGACTGCCACACGTAGCGAACACATCCCCTTCGACGGGAAGCGCATCTTCATCAGCGACGACTTGCTCCAGTTGGATCATCTGCCGCGCACGCTGGCAGTAGTCGGCGCGGGCGTGATCGGACTCGAATACGCGTGCATCTTCGCCGCGCTCGGCGTGCGCGTCACGGTGATTGACAAGCGCCGCCGCTTGCTCCCTTTTGTGGATGCGGAGATCATGGAGTCGTTGACGTATCACCTCAACCAACAGCGCGCGATCTTCAGACTGGGCGAAGAGGTCAATGATATTCAACCCATCAACGACGAACAAGGCGAACGGGTGAAGATCACGCTCGCCAGCGGAAAACAGATCGTCACCGAGATGGCTCTTTACAGCATCGGGCGGACAGGCGCGACAAAGTCGCTCGGCGCGGATACGCTGGGAATCGAAATGGACGAACGCGGCTTGATCAAAGTGAACGAGAAGTATCAGACGAAAGCGCCGAACATTTTCGCCGTCGGCGACGTGATCGGGTTCCCCTCGCTCGCGTCCACTTCGATGGAACAGGGACGACTCGCCGCATGTCATGCGTTTGGCATCTCGACCCAAAGCGCGCCCGATCTTTTCCCGTATGGCATTTACACCATCCCTGAAATTTCAACCGTCGGCAAGAACGAAGAAGAGCTGACCGAAGCGGGCATCCCCTACGAAGTTGGCAAGGCGCAATACCGCGAGATCGCCCGCGGACAGATCATCGGCGACCAGACCGGTTTGCTCAAGTTGATCTTCCACCTCGAAACGCACGAACTGCTCGGTGTGCACATCATCGGCGAAGGCGCAAGCGAACTCGTGCACATCGGTCAGGCTGTCATGGCGTTCAAAGGCAAAGTGGAATACTTCATCAACACCGTGTTCAACTATCCCACACTGGCAGAATGTTATAAGACCGCCGCGTTCGATGGGATCAATCGGCTGGGGGCGTGAGGGTGTATAATTTTCACAGGAGCGACCTATGGAAATGTTTGTATTTACTGGCTTAATTTGGAAAGAAGACGATGCCTTCTCTGCGCTTTGCCCTGAACTAGACGTCGCATCTCAAGGAAAAACGCAACAGGAAGCGCGAAACACCTTGCTCGAAGCCGCATCACTTCACCTTGAAGGTTCATTTGAAGACGGACTTCCATATTTACGTCCCGTGCCTGCGGCGGATGATCCGCGCAACTCGTTACCTGCCGACGATCTGGAGGTTTTCAAATTCAAAGTCGATGTAGCCATTAAGGCGTATGCCTAAACTTCCTGTTCTAAAGCCTCGCCAGGTTCTTTCTGCGCTTGAAAAAGCGGGCTTTCGTCAAGTACGACAAAAAGGAAGTCACATTCAATTCAAGCGGGGAAATTTACTCGTAACTGTACCAAATCACCCCGGGGATATAAACCCGCAAGTACTTCGCTCCATTATGAGACAGAGTCAACTAACTGCAGAAGAGTTTATTGAGCTGTTGAAGTAACTTCATCCCGCCTCGTCAGGCGGGATTTTTATTAGGTACAATTGGAAAGATGTCTAAACGAGAGCTAACTTAATAGAATTTGGAGGAACGATGCACGAAGTACCCTTGCTCATCAACATCGTCGTTGCATTGGTGGTCGCATTCATCGGCGGGATCATCGCGCGGCGCGTGGGTCTGCCCACCATTGTGGGGTATTTACTCGCGGGCATTGTCATCGGTCCGTTCACACCGGGATTTGTGGGAGATACAGCGACCATCAGCCAACTGGCAGAGTTAGGCGTCATCTTCCTGATGTTCGGGGTGGGATTGCACTTTTCTTTCAGCGATCTGTGGAAGGTACGTTCGGTTGCAGTCCCGGGGGCAATAGGAAGAATGATCGTCGTCACCTTGCTGGGATTCGGGTTCAGTCAACTCAACGGGTGGACTGTCACATCAGGGATCGTAGTCGGCTTGGCAATTTCAATCGCCAGCACGGTCATCCTCTTACGAAGTCTCACGGACAACGGACTCTTGAACACGCCTCATGGTCAAGCCGCCATCGGCTGGGTTATCGTGGAAGACTTGGCAACCGTTTTGATCCTCGTGCTGATGCCAACATTAGCCAACACGTCAGGCAGGTTTGATTGGATGCAAGTGGGTCTCACCCTACTAAAGGCGGCGGGGTTTGTGATTCTGGTCATGTTCGCAGGGACGAGACTCATCCCTTGGATACTACTGCGAGTCGCGCATACGCGTTCGCGCGAATTATTCATTCTGGCTGTTCTGGCGATCGCGCTCGGCATCGCGCTCGGAGCGGCGGAATTGTTCGGGGTCTCGCTGGCATTGGGCGCATTCGTCGCAGGCGTGGTCGTTAACGAATCGCCTCTCAGCCATCAAGTCGGCGCGGACGTTCTTCCATTTCAGGAAGCCTTTGCCGTTCTATTTTTTGTTTCCATCGGGATGCTGGTAAACCCCGATTACATTTTCAATCACCTTGGCATCATTCTGTTATTCAGCGCATTGATCGTCCTTGGTAAGGCGTTGGTAACGCTGATCATGGGCTTTGTCCTTCCATGGCCTGGCCGCACGACGTTGGTGTTAGCCGCCGCATTAAGCCAGATCGGCGAGTTCTCGTTCATTCTGGGGCAGGAAGGCATGTCGCTTGGGTTGATCGACCGCGACCAATACTCGTTGATCCTCGCAGGCTCGCTTGTTTCCATCACGATCAATCCGCTTATATATCGTTTGATTCAACCCGCAGAGACGTGGTTCAAAAAGATTCCAATGTTGTGGCGCATCTTAGATCGTCATGCGCCCATCCCCGCCGCGCCAGACGAAACGATCAAGGATCATGTTGTCATCGTCGGATATGGACGAGTCGGGAGTCACATCGTACACCTGCTCGTGAAAATGTCTGTGCCGCATCTCGTGATCGACTCCGACCCCGACCACATCGAGCAACTCAACCAAAAAAGGATTTTGAATCTGTACGGCGACGCCTCCAATTCGGAAGTCCTCACCCACGCGCATTTGGAAAACGCGCGCGCGCTGGTCGTCGCCAGCCACGATGAATCCGCGAACGAATTGGTCGTTGCGGCGGCGCGCGATCTATCGAGTAATCTGCCCATCATCGCGCGCGCCACCACGGAGGCGGGCATCAATCAACTGGCGCAACTCGGCGCGCAAGATGTGATTCACCCCGAACTCGAAGGCGGATTGGAAATTGTTCGGCACACCCTTCTCAAATTAGATTTTCCCGTCACAGAGATCATCCGCTACATGGATGCCGTCCGCCGCGATCATTATGATACGCAAATCAACACGCAAGACGAACATCGCCTCTTGCATGACCTCATCAACGCCAGCGGCAATATCGAAGTGACGTGGTTCAGTCTCAATGTGGAAAATCCGCTCGTGGGCAGAACCCTGCAGGATGCAAACCTGCGCGCGCTCACTGGCGCGTCGGTCGTTGCGATCATGCGCAAGGGACAGCTGATCGCCAATCCCAAATCGTTTACCACCTTCGAGGCAGATGACCGCGTCGGCTTCATCGGCGACAGCGAACAGATCGAAGCCACCGAACGCTTGCTCGCCAAATCCGATTCAGAGAATGACGGGGTAGAATGGGAAACATGAAATACGAATCTCTGCACGGACTCTCGATTCCCAAAATTGGATTCGGCGCATGGAGCATCGGCGGAGATTCAACGCCGAATCGCTCGCTCGACTCAAAATCGTTGACCGCGCTTCGCTCCGCCCTTGAGGTTGGCTACACCCACTTCGACACCGCCGAAATGTACGCGGGCGGGCACAGCGAAGAATTGATCGGCGAAGCAGTTCGCAGGTCGGGGAAGAAACGCGAAGAGATATTCATCACATCTAAAGTAACGGAGAGTCATCTTCAATACGATGATGTATTATCCGCCTGTGAAAATTCCCTGCGCCGACTCAACATGGATTACATTGACCTGTATCTCATCCACTGGCCTGGGACTGGCACACAATACGAAGAGACGTTCCGCGCCTTGAACAAACTCGCGCGCGATGGAAAAGTAAAACATCTCGGCGTGAGCAACTTCGATCTGAAACTGCTCAAACAAGCGCAGTCGCTTTCTGAAACGCCGATCATTACGAACCAAGTCCCATTCAGTATTTCGGATCGTTCGTATGTGAAGAACGGCATGTTGGACTATTGCCAACAAAATGACATCATCCTCACCGCCTACTCGCCTGTAGACCAGGGCAAGCTACGCTCGAACAAAACACTGGAAGCGATCGCCAAGGCGCACAACGCAAGCATCTTTCAAATCGCGCTGGCGTGGGTCATCTCGCATCCGCGCGTCATCGCCATCCCCATGTCGTTCAACCCGCAACACATCCAAGAAAACTTTGACGCGGCGGAGATTGAGTTGACGAAAGAAGAAATTGACGCGCTAAAGAAAAAATGAAAGATGACAATGGAAAATAGAAAGTGGAAAGTTGAAAGATTAATTCCTTCGTGCTCCTTCGTGTCCTTCGTGGTAAAAAAATGAATTTCCAAACCCTCCCCGAAATCGAAATCCTCGAAGACTCCGAAACCGCCCTCGAGCCGCTCTATAAAGTCCTCATCCATAACGACAACGTCACACCGATGGATTTTGTCGTGCATATCCTCAAGACCGTCTTCTACCTCGGCGTTGACCGCGCCTCCGAAATTATGATGACCGCGCACATCAACGGCAACGCGTATGTGCAGACGCTGGCAAAGTCCGAAGCCGAGAAGCGGATCGACAAAGCGCATTTCGAATCGAACAATGCAGGCTATCCCCTGAACTTCACCATGGAGCGCGAATGAGACAACGGGCGACAACCAATTACAAATTACCAATTACCGATCACTGCTCACTGATCACTGCTAACTGATCACTCGTATCCCGCAACTCTCCCTCATGCCATCCCAACTCGACACCGTCACACAGATCAATCTCGATGACATCGCCTCCTCTTTCGGTTTGCGAAGCGGCACGTTGCCTGCGCGATTCGTTCAAAAGGTTTTTTTCAACCATGCGCAAACCTTCGCGCGTCAAATGGTGGAGTTCGACACGGTCACAGGCAAACGCGGATTACCCGAAGGCGCGCGCGCTGTCTTGCGACGTCACTTCGACGATGTGCGCGTCCACGGCGCGGACCTCATCCCTGCTTCGGGCTTTCTGGCATTGTCCAACCATCCAGGCTTGGCAGATTCAGTTGCAACCTTTGCCGCGTTGAACCGACCCGACTTAAAAATCATCGCCTTGCAACGTCCATTCCTCGAAGCGTTGACGAACGTTTCAAAACAACTCTTTTATGTGACCGATGACCCGTCGTCAAGAATGACGCTTGTGCGACAAGTCAGCACTTTTCTGCGGAATGGCGGCGCGGTGTTAACTTATCCCGCAGGACACATCGAGCCTGATCCCGATTTCCATTCCGACGCGGCAGAGTCGCTTCAACAATGGACGGACAGCGTCGGCGTCTTTTTGCGCATGAGTCCCGAGACTCCGATCTTGCCGATACTCGTCCGCGGCGTGGTGTGGAAGAAAGCCATAACCCATCCGCTTACAAGGATCAGAAAAACTCGTATGGAGCGCGAAGCCCTCGCCGCCGCATTTCAAGTCTTCATGATGATGCGCGGCAAGATCACAGATGTCCGCGTTCGCGTGCAAATTGGAAATCCCATTTACGCAAAGCAACTTGGGACAACAGAAACCAATGTGATTCATCAAGCCGTATTGACAGAGATGAAGCGATTAATTGAGAATCCGCCTGAAGGTGAAGGAGTTTCTGTACTTTGACACCTCCCTCACCCCTAACCCCTCTCCCAGCGGGAGATGGGGATTCTGATGCCGTAAGTCCCCTCTCCCAGCGGGAGAGGGCTAGGGTGAGGGCGAAATTCCTTCGCGTCTTCGCGATTTACTCGATCCTACTCATCCTCCTCTACCTCGCCCTCCGCAACGCACCCTTCGCCGAAATTTGGAATGCGCTCAAAAATCTGCAACTCTGGCAAATCGGAACGATCCTGTTCGTCAACGCGTTCGTCATCGTCTGCATAACCGCGCGCTGGTGGATCATCGTCCGCGCCGAGAATCCGTCCATGCCGTTTTTGCCGATGATTCGATACCGCCTGTCGGTGTTTGGGTTGAGTTACTTCACATTCGGTCCGCAGGTGGGAGGCGAACCACTGCAAGTCATTTACCTGCAACGCAATCATGGAATCACGCTTGCGCGCGCCACGTCCGCGGTGATCATGGACAAACTGATCGAGTTCCTTGTCAACTTTGTGCTGATCGGCATTGGTACATGGGCGATCGTCAGGCTGGGATTAATTTCAGGAAACGGAATCAGGCTGGCCCTGAGTCTGATCGGGCTGGGAGTGTTGCTGACGTTGCCGCTGGCGTACACCATCCTGCTGTTCAACAAAATCCGCCCCATCGCAAAGATACTTCACAGCAAATCATTTATCCAGAAAAAAAGTAAAGCGACGCGGCTGATCGTCGTGGCTGAACAAATGGCTTCGATCTTTAGCAGGAAACACGCGCGCGCAATGGCTCTCGCAATCACCGTATCATTGGCGGGGATCGCGGGCATAGCAACCGAATATTATTTGATGGTGGCGTTTCTCGGAATGAACATCAGCGCGGTTCAAATTTTTGCCGCGCTGACCGCCATGCAGATCGCGTTCCTCATGCCGTTGCCTGGGGGCTTGGGCGCGTTGGAAGCGAGTCAAGTGTTCGCGCTCGGCGCGTTCGGACAACCCGCCTCTGCCGCGATCAGCCTCACGTTACTCATGCGCGCGCGCGACATTCTGAACGGCGGCATTGGTTTGCTTCTGGCAGGGCGCGGCATTGCAAAGTAAAATGCTTGTACCAAAACCGCCCCGCAGGTTTTCATGTAAAACTCCAATTCGATAAACCAATCCTGCGGGACGTTCTGCGCAAGAAAAGTAAAATAAAGTTCAGCAGACGCATCTATTCAGCAAACCAAAAGGAGTTAACCATGAACCTTGATTGGAAAAAGATCGGCATCATTCTCACGAACCTTGCCACCGCTTTTTTGCATTTATCGTTGTATCCGCAAATGGGAGCCGACCCCATCGTGATGAACGGCGCGGGTTACCTCGGTTTGCTTGCCGCCTATTTCGCCCCGATGGAGATGTTCCAAAAGAATCACAAAACAATGTGGTGGGCTATGTTCGGGTACTGCGCGCTCACGATCGTGTTATGGGTCATCATGGGCGACAAAAATTTTGTCGCTGGCACATCCAGCGCAACAGGCTATTACGCCAAAGCCGCAGAAATTCTTTTGATGGCATTCCTCTGGGCTGATAAATCAAAATCATGAAAACATCCTTGCGAGGGTTGAGAACCTTCGCAAGGAAAAACACAAGCCCTGATGTAAAATTGGGGGATGAAACGAAAGACCGTCTACTTCACCGCGCCGCGACAGGTGGAACTCCGCGAGGAGCCTCTGCCTGCCCTCGGCGCGGAGGATGTTTTGGTCGAAACCATTTGCTCCTCGATCAGCGCGGGCACCGAGATGCTGGTCTATCGCGGGCAATTCCCTCACCTCAGCGATTCGCGCGATACCTTAAGCAGTGATTTATGCTTTCCCCTCGCGTTCGGTTACGCGTGTGTTGGCACGATCAAAGACATAGGCAAACAAGCGGATAAATCGTTACGCGATAAACTTGTTTTTGGATTTGCTCCGCACACCTCGGCATTTATCTGTCATCCGTCAACCTTGATCTTCGCCCCCGCTTCTCTCCACGCCGAAGCCTGTTCCTTCCTCCCCAACATGGAAACCGCCGTGAACCTGATCCACGACGCGGCTCCGATTCTCGGTGAGCGCGTTTTAGTTTTAGGGCAAGGAGTCGTCGGCTTGCTCGTTGCATCCTTGCTCAAAGAATTTCCACTTGATCAATTAGTCTCCTCTGATTGTTACGATTTGCGAAGAAAAGCCTCGCGCGAAATCGGCGTGGACGATTCGTTTGATTCAGATAAATTGAAAGATGGTAATTCAAACAAAATAGATAAATCTCCCCGAAAACCCCAATCTGCCTACGCGCAGACCTTCGATCTCACTTTTGAACTAACAGGTTCCCCATCCGCGCTGGATGATGCCATTGCAATGACCGCCTTCAGCGGACGAATCGTCATCGGCTCATGGTATGGAGAGAAACGCGCGGAGGTTGACCTCGGCGGCGCGTTCCATCGTTCACGCATCAAACTTATTTCATCGCAAGTCAGCACCATCGCTCCAGAGTTGAGCGGACGCTGGGATAAGGCGCGCAGGTTCAACGTCGCGTGGGAAGCGTTGAGGCGAATCCAACCGCAGAAGTGGATCACGCATCGCTTTCCGATTGACAAAGCCGCTGAAGCATATCGTCTGCTGGATGAACATCCGCAGAAGACAATTCAAGTTTTGCTTGAATACACTAAATGAAAATCCTTATCGGCGCAATTTTCACCTTCATGATGGTTGTTGGGGTATTTCTATTTTACATTGGGAGCAAAGGCTATAGATTCCCCACAACCATTCGAGAACGATGGGCACGTTCGCTTAAGCTTGGTTTTGCTATCCCTCTCCTCATGTATGGTGGTTTTTATTTCTATGATTTACTTACTCGATCTAAATCGATCATTGAAAATCAAATCGAGATGATTCTTGTTATGGTGCCAGTAGGGGGCATAATTTCTACAATCGGGCTATTTCTTAGCCTAACCAGCCATGAATTGCGAAGAAAATTAGAGAAGAGCACAAAGAGCAAGAAAGACAACCCAGACAATTTCCTTTAACAAAATCAAACACCATGAAATTTCACTACACCAACCTGGATACCTGCCACGAAGCGACGGGAGTCGTTGTGGTCATTGACGTGATCCGCGCGTTCACAAATGCGGCCTTCGTGTTTCATCGCGGCGCAAAAGAGATCTATCCCGTCAGCGGCGTGGAGGAGGCGTTACAGCTCAAGGCGCAGATCCCCAATTCACTCGCGTGCGGCGAAGTGGGCGGACTCCCGCTTGAGGGGTTCGACTTCGGCAACTCCCCCACTCAAACGAACGCGCTTGATTTAAGCGGAAAAATTATTGTCCAACGCACGGGCGCTGGGACGCAGGGAATCGCTCGCAGTGTGAAAGCCAGCAAAATAGTTGCCGCAAGTTTCGTTGTCGCGCGCCAGACCGCGATGTATTTGCAAAAACTTTCGCCTGATTCAGTCACCTTTGTGGTCACAGGTCAAACATACGATGGCGGTGAAGAAGACCTGGCGTGCGCGGAATATCTGGAGGCGTTGTTGAGGGGTCATACGCCTGACCCAACTCCATTTCTGGAACGCGTGCGAAACTCGAACGATGCAAAAATATTTAATAACCCTCTACGACCCGAATTCCCAGAGATCGACCTTGTCCATTGCACCAGTTTGGATAAGTTCGATTTTGCCATGCCTGTCATCAAAGAGAACGGACATCACATCATGCGTGCGGTGAAGTCTTGATCGGAGGAGAATGTACACCCTGGGAGTAAAACGAAATTTCATCGCAAGGCATTTTCTCATCGGTGGAGATTGGGGACCCGAGAATTTCCCGAACTCGCATCATTACGTTCTTGAACTGCAACTTGAAGGGAAGGAATTAGATCAGCACGGCTATCTCGTTGACATTGTGGATGTTGAGAAACACCTTGACGAAGTCATTGGTCAATACAAGGAACAGATGTTGAATGATTGTCCCGCCTTTGATGGACTGAACCCATCCATCGAGCATTTCGCGCGGATATTGGCAATGTCGTTGAGTGAACGCATCACAGCAAAAAGCATCTCCGCGGTGAAGGTTGTGTTGTGGGAGAACGAGTCCGCGTGGGCGGCGTATCGAGTGGAACGCTAGGCATGTCATGCTGAGGAGCGACGAAGCATCTCTTACACCGCATCAGAGACTCTTCGCGAAGTTTATCCTGAGTTTATCGAAGGGCTCAGAGTGACATACCAATTATGAAGATCGGATTTGTTATTTACGGCTCCTTAGAAACAGTCAGCGGCGGGTATTTGTATGACCGCAAGCTGGTGGAATATCTTCGAGCGCAAGGGGATCAAGTTGAGATCATTTCCCTGCCCTGGCGGAATTACGCGTCACATTTGACGGATAATTTTCCATTTCGACTTCCGCCCAACCTGGATATTCTGATTCAAGATGAACTCAACCACCCATCGTTGATCGCGGCGAACGCAGGGAAACATCCCTACCCCATCGTTTCTCTTGTCCACCACTTGCGATGCTCTGAGTTGAGACCCGCATGGCAGAATTGGCTTTATCGGATCGTTGAAAAGAAATACCTGCAAAGCGTAGACGGGTTTATTTTCAATTCAAAGACCACAGAAAGAGTAGTTAGTCGATTATTAGATAATAGTAAACCATCGGTCGTTGCGTATCCGCCGACGGACAGGTTTGGGGATGGGATTTCGGAAAAAGAAATTATCGAACGCGCGAAAAGTGACGAGTTACGAATTCTGTTTCTTGGGAATGTGATTTATCGAAAGGGACTTCATATTTTGCTCGAAGCAGTCAAAGGTCGAAGGTCGAAGGTCGGGGTGGACGTGGTTGGAGGACTAACCGCTGAACCAAAATATGCCGAGGAAATGAAAAAGTTTGTCATGGTCAACGGTCTATCGTCCATTGTCACATTTCACGGCACATTAGATAACGAACCCCTCATCGAAAAGCTCAAGCAGGCGCATGTGCTGGTCGTGCCTTCGAGTTACGAGGGATTTGGGATCGTCTATCTCGAGGGGATGTGCTTCGGTCTGCCCGCGATCGGGTCAACGGCTGGCGCGGCGGGAGAGATCATCGCGCATGGCGAGAATGGATATTTGATCGAGCCGAATGATGCGGAAACGCTGGCAAATCACTTGAGCGAATTGGCGAGAAATAGAGAATTATTGGCGAGATTGTCATTGCATGCGGTGAAAAGGCACAGGTCACAGCCAAGATGGGAGGAGATGGGAAAGATTGTTAGAGAATTTCTATATCGGATGGCTGGTGTTTCGTCCCCGCGCTCCGCTCAGCGTGGGTGAGTAGAGAATCACCCAAATTACAAAATAATGACGAACAGCTGTAAAACAGGACTGAACAGTAAACTCCCCGAAAAAGCGATTATCATTATCCAAGTCCGCAGGCGGGAAAGATTCCCGACGCCTGAAAAACAGGTCACTCATGCTCAACAGCGTCAAAAAGACATATAACGGGTTTCCCTCTCTTTTTTGGGTCGTTGTCTTTACTTCGTTCATTGATTCCATCGGCAGTACGCTACTCTTCCCCTTCTTCGCGCTCTACATTACAGAAAAATTCGGCGTCGGCATGACCCAAGCGGGGATCCTCATCGGCATGTCGTCACTCGCGGGAATTATCGGCTCCACCATCGGCGGCGCCCTGACAGACCGCTTCGGCCGCCGCAGATTGATCCTCTTCGGCTTGATCTTCAGCGCGGTGAGCAGTCTCTCTTTTGGGTTGGCAAACAACATCAACCTGCTCTACTTCCTTGTCATCCTTGTCGGCTTGCTCTCCCGCGTCGCCGCGCCCGCCCAAGACGCGATGATGGCAGATATCCTGCCGGAAAATAAACGCCAGGAAGGGTTCGGGATCACGCGCGTCGTCTTCAATTTTTCGTGGATCATCGGCACCGCGCTCGGCGGGTTGCTTGCTGAAAAATCCTTTTTTGCCCTCTTCGTTACCGACGCGGTCCTCAGTAGTCTCGTCGCGCTCATCCTATATTTCAAACTGCCCGAAACCCAGCCCGCGCATCACAAAGAAGCAAAGAAAAACGAATCGTTGAAAAAAACCTTCGCCGATTATCGGATCGTCCTGCGCGATGCGGGCTATATCTCGTTCACGGTGGCGGGCATCCTTTCCCTGCTGGTGTACCAACAGCAATATAGCTCCCTGCCCGTCTATTTGCGCGACACGCACGGGATCGCCCCGAAAATTTACGGCGCCATGTTATCCATCACCGGGCTTGAAGTGGTACTACTTCAGTTTTGGGTTAGCCGAAAAATACGAAAATTCACACCCTTTCTCACCATGACCGCCGGCGTGCTCTTCTTCATGGCAGGCTTCACGATGATTGGGCTCATCCGTTCCGTTCCGCTGTTTCTCGCCGCTGTAATCATCATCACCATCGGCGAAATGATCGTCTTCCCCACCAACCGGGTAATCGCCACCGGCTTCGCCCCCGAAGATATGCGCGGACGGTACATGGCAATCTATGATCTCGGTTGGACCCTGCCAGCCACCATCGGGCCCGCCGCGGCAGGTTTGATCCTCGATCACTACAACCCGCACTTACTTTGGTATCTCGGCGGGGCGCTCTGCGCGCTTTCCGCATTTTGGTATTACCTTCTTCATTTGAAATTGGGGGCTGAGCCTCGCTTCCAACCATCCAACGACGAGTAACCGGTCAACTTTCAAGTCTTTGAGAGCCTCCATAGAGTCTTTGAGAGCCTCACGCGCCTATGCTGGGAGAAACTTCAACCCGGAGGCGTCTCATGAAAACCATATCCCTGTTTCTCGCGTTGATCAATTCCATCGTGGCTGGATTGTTACTCGCCCTCACCCTCTCCAATTCAGGAATCCGAGCAAATGAGATTCCATGGATGACAGCAAAAATTGTTGCGGGAACAAGCGTCATCCTCATCGGCTTACTCACATGGGTTGCATGCGCCCGCCCCATCGCGCCGGGCATACTTCCCATCGCCGGGCTATGTCTCGTCATCCTCGGCACCGCCACCCTCGTGTGGACCTTCCAACGCGGACTCTTCACTAACAATATGGAATACTCCATGGTTTTCTTCGGCGGTAGTCTCCTCGTTCAAGGCATGGCATCCCTGCTCGGTTTTGCCAATGACTCGAGAAGCATGGCGGCAACATAACAATTGGGTACAATGCGAGGATGAACATCAAAGCATTCTCCCTCCTCTGCCTCATTCTGACCTCCTCCTGCGCGCCGAATCCATCGGGACAAACCGCCTCCCCCTCCCTTACAGTTGCGAACACACCCCCGGCAATTCCCGCAACCTCAACCGCCACCGCTCTACCCATATCCACTGACACACCGCGACCCACCGATACCCCCCTGCCAACACCTACGCCCACACAAACGCCGCCCCCCACCGTGGAAAATCTATCCGCTAAAGTGATCGCGGACAAGTTGAGTTGCCGCTACGGTCCCGGCGCTGAATACCTCTATCTATTCGCGTTCAACGCCTCCACGAAAGTCAAATTAATCGGGCGGACAGACGCCAACAATTGGGTCTGGGTGGCAAACAAAGACCAAAACAACCGGGATAATAATTGCTGGGTAAACGCAAAATTCCTTGAAATTCAAGGCGACCCGGGACAACTGCCCATTGTGTACCCCGGCTTGAAATTGCCGGTCTCGCCATATTATCCCGGCCCAGCATGGGCAACCGCCGAACGCAAGGAGGATGGCAAGGTTGTCATTTCGTGGGAGCCGGTACCCATCAGCCCGGGGAAATACGAAGACGCGAACATGCAACAATATCTTATCGAAGTATGGCGATGTGAAAGTGGACAAATCATCTTCGAAACGCTGGGCTCCAATTTCCCCTTCATCACCGTGGAGGTGGATGAGCCGGGGTGCGGCATCCCTTCGCATGGACGCGTGTTCGTGCAGGAAAAACACGGCTATGGCGGACCTGTTGAAATCCCCTGGCCCCCGGCGAATGCGCCTTAGGCTAATTACCGACCAAACTCAGTGATGATGATGCCCCTCTTCGTGGACGTGCCCATGCGCCAGTTCCTCTTCGTTCGGCTCGCGCAACTTGACAATTTTCACGTAAAAGTGCAATACATCTCCCGCCAGGGGGTGATTGAAATTTAGCGTCACCATATCGCCATCGATGCGGTCAACACGCGCCATGCGGACATTGTCTTCGTTATCGCGCACTGTTAACTCTGACCCCTCCTCGAATTTCATGTCTTTGGGGAATTGATCGCGCGGCACATCCATGAACGCGCTCTCATCGAATTCGCCGTACCCATCCACCGGCTGAACGACCACTTTTTTGCTGTCGCCGATCTTCATCCCCATCATTTCATCTTCGAGCCCGGGGATGATGTTCCCATACCCGACCAAGAACTGCAACGGGCCTTGTCCATCCGAGCTATCCAACAACTCGCCATCCACATGCAGGGTGTAATCCATCGACACCACCACGCCATCCTGTACCGAATCAATGCTCATGTTAAGTTCCTTTCTTGAAGTGCGTTGATTGTATCAGCGGGAGAGAAACATGTACACTCGGAATCAGATGAGTATGTAAACACGTAGACAGGTAGAACCGTGCAAGCAGATGCGCAGAAATCCGTATCTCATATCTCATATCTCGTACTCTCCTGTCTTGCGCCTTGTCCCCTTCATCCCTTACAATTCCCCTATGCAGCACGACATCTGCCTGCCGTGGTATTGGGAATATGATATTGACTTTGTTCAACTTGTCGAAAAAGCCTGTAAAGAACAGGGGCTGACGCTCTGGCAGGTCACGCCAGACAACTTACTCGAATCGGTCAACGCGCTGTACAAAGGCGAACACACCTTCCACACGTTGCTAGACCGCTCACAAGGCGAGGACCGCTTCCTCCCGATCAACAATTGGGCAAAAGAACACGGCAAAAAACGGATCAACCCCGCCGAACTGTCTCTTTGGTCCGAAGACAAAGCCACAATGCACCTCGAACTCATCACAGCGGGCGTCATCACGCCTCACACAATACTGCTTCCTCCTTTTCTTGAACAACCCATCCTTCCCGAACTGGACCTGAACCCGCTCGGATCTCAATTCGTGATCAAACCCTCCAACGAGGGAGGCGGCGAAGGAGTTGTTCTGGGCGCTTTCTCCCTCGAGCAGGTGTTGCGCGCGCGCATGCAATTCCCCAAACAGAAATACCTGCTTCAAGCCACAATCATTCCCCGCACCATTCAGGGACGCCCCGCCTGGTTCCGAGTTTTCTATGCGGCGGGAAAAACCCATCCCTGCTGGTGGCACCCGTTCACGCACGTGTATGCCGAGGTTACAACGGCAGAGGAACATCGATATGGACTCGCCCCGCTACGCCACATCACCCAGACGATCGCTTCACTCTGCCGTTTAGATTGGTTCACCACCGAGATCGCTCTCACACTTGAAGATTTTGTCGCTGTGGATTATGTCAACGACCAGATCGATACCCGCATCCAATCGAAAGCGGTGGATGGCGCGCCAGACGAAATTATGCAGGATGTGGCAAGGCAGTTAGTTGGGCTGGCGAAGGCAACTCAATGAACGGATTCATACGCGCTACGTATTGCTCAACGCATAACCCGTAACCCGCATAGTATCTTTATCTCAACGGAGACATGTATGAAAAAACCACGCGCGCGAGATTTGGGGATTCCATTTGAGGGGAACACAGGAAAGTACAACGCGATTACCGATGTGGCGGGCGTCGAAGTCGGTTATTCAACGATCATCGAAGGCGAGTCGGCGCGGACAGGGGTCACCATTATCCACCCTCGCGGAAAAGCAAATCATGACCCGGTGTTTGCGGCGTGGTTTCCTTTTAATGGCAACGGCGAAATGACCGGTGCGGCATGGGTGGAGGAAGGCGGCTTTCTCGAAGGTCCCATCGGCATCACGAACACGCACTCGGTGGGAATTGTGCGCGATACGATCATCGAATGGCAGGCGGAGAACAATGCCCTGTTTCAGAAATGGTCGTGCCCGGTGGTGGCAGAGACCGCCGATGGCTGGCTCAACGATATGAACGGATTCTTCGTCAAACCGCATCACGCGCGAGAAGCGCTGAGGAAAGCCGAATCAGGTCCACTCGAGGAGGGAAACGTGGGCGGCGGGACGGGCATGATGAGTTACGAGTTCAAAGGCGGGAGCGGGACCTCCTCCAGAAAACTTCCTGAACGATTCGGCGGGTGGATGGTCGGCGCGTTCGCGCAATCCAATTTTGGAGTCCGCTATCAGTTGACGATCGCGGGCGTGCCTGTGGGGCGATATCTCACCGAACATAGCGCATGGACGAACGGCGAGAACCCATATAAACAAGAACAGGGTTCGTTGATCGTGGTAATCGCTACTGACGCGCCTGTGTTGCCGCATCAACTCAAGCGGATCGCGAAGCGCGTATCGTTGGGCATGGCGCGGACGGGGTCGTTGGGCGGCAACGGCTCGGGCGATATCTTTCTCGCGTTCTCAACGGCGAATCCCAACGCCGCGCTGGCGGGTAAAAGCGGAGTGGTTGATCTGAAAGCGCTCGACAACGAACGGCTCAATCCGCTGTTGCACGCGACAGTGTTTGCGACGGAAGAAGCCATTATCAACTCGATGGTCGCGGCAGAAGATATGACCGGGCATCTTGGGTTTTCTGTGAAGGCATTGCCGCACGAAGAATTGAAAAAAGTTTTTCTACCGTACATGAAAGATTTTTACCGCAAAGCACGCTAAGGTCGCCAAGTGAAAAAGGTTTTCTTTGCGTTCACTTCGGCTTCGCTCAGTACAGGCTTTGCGGGTGTCGCATGGCGCCATGGCGACACTTAGCGGTGCAAATGTACGGTAGAGAGAAAAAAGTGATGAAACTAAAATCGTGAACCGGGCGTACCGCAGACCGGATCGAGCAATTGGTTACACTTGCCTTGCCTTTTTATTGCCCTTCATCTAAAATGGGCGGGCGGGGAATCGGAATACTCTGGTTCGATTGTGATCGATATGAGGAGGTGCTTGCGTTCGTAAAAACCGAACTTCACAACCGACCAGCCTTTGAGGCATGTTTGCGCATACCAACCCATCCATATTTTCTGAGGAGAAACGTATGAAAAGGTACCTACCTAAGTTGTTTTCAGTCAGTTTGATTCTGGCGCTGATCTTGAGCGGAGTATCAACCGCCCAGGTTGCCCAAGCGGCGCCGCGCTCGTTTTCCAACCCCACCTCGACAATCTTCATTAACGAAATCCATTACGACAATGCCGGCGACGATGCCGGCGAATCGATCGAAGTCGCTGGCCCTGCAGGCACCGACCTGACAGGCTGGGACATTGTCCTTTACAATGGCTCCGGCGGAGCGACTTACGATACCGACGCATTAAGCGGAACGATCCCGAATCAACAAGGCGGCTATGGGACGGTCTTCCTTTCCTACCCGTTGAATGGGATACAAAACGGAGCCCCAGACGGTATCGCGTTGGTCAATGCCAGCGATACGGTTATCCAGTTTCTGAGCTATGAAGGTAGCTTTACCGCAACAAACGGACCCGCCAACGGTATGACCAGCACAGATATTGGAGTCGCCCAGTCGAGTTCGACAACTGTAGGTTCATCTCTACAATTGACCGGCAGTGGCGACGCATACGGTGATTTCACCTGGGCATCTACAGCCGCCCACACGTTTGGAAGCCCCAACACCGGTCAGACATTTGTTGTGGCTGGTCCCACGAATCCATCCGGCGCAGGCTCCGCCACCCCGGCGACCGTGGCGCCAGGCGACCCCAGCCTGCTCGCGGTCACTGTGACGCCCGGCACAAACCCTGCCAGCACAGGCTTGGCGGTGAGTTGCGATCTTTCATCCATCGGCGGGAGCGCCACACAGGCGTTTCTCGATGACGGCTTGAATGGGGATGCCGCCGCCGGCGACAATATCTTCTCATTCTCTGCGACGGTGGACGGCGGCACAAGCGAAGGCGTCAAGACTTTGGCGTGTTCCATTACCGATGCGGAACTGCGCTCAGGAAATACTTCGATCGCATTGACAGTCCAGGAACCTGTCGCCATCGTCATCAATGAAATCCACGCCGACCCGGATGCCGCCAATGGCGATGCGAACGGCGACGGCACAGCCAACGCCACCCAGGATGAATTTGTCGAGATCGTTAACAACGAACCGGCGAGTTTAGACATTAGCGGCTGGACGTTAAGCGATGGCAATAGCGCGCGTCACACTTTCCCTGCCGGCACGGTCATCCCTGCCAGTTGTTCGATCGTCGTGTTCGCGGGCGGCACACCTGCCGGCACATTCGGCTTCAGCCTAGTGCAAACGGCTTCCGCCGGGCAGTTGGGATTGAACAACACCGGCGATACCGTCACGTTGAATAACGGCGCGGTGGATGTGGCAAGTTACACATACGGCGCGGAAGGCGGCGACAATCAATCCCTGACGCGCGACCCAGACGTAACTGGGGCTGACCCGCTTGTCAAACATTCCATCGCTACCGGCTCGGGCGGGTCGTTATTCTCGCCCGGCAAAAAAGTGGATGGCAGTCAGTTTGCCGGATGCCCCGCCGAAAATAAGATCCATGATGTTCAGGGCAACGGCGCCTCCTCCCCAGTGGCTGGGCAGACTGTAGTCATTAAAGGTATCGTCGTTGGCGATTTCCAGGATGGCGCCAGCGGCGCGAACGGCGACCTCAACGGCTTCCACGCGCAAGAAGAGGATGCCGATGCAGACGCCGACCCGCTTACCTCGGAAGGCATCTTTGTCTTCGATGGATCTTCCCCGGCGGTCAATGTGGCGATTGGCGACCTCGTGCAAGTTGTAGGCGTTGTCTCTGAATTCAATGGCTTAACCGAGATTACAGCCTTCACCGGCGTGACAGTGCTAAGCAGTGGCAATCCGCTCCCCACCGCCGCAACCGTATCACTGCCTGTGAGCGCCGTTACAGATTTCGAGCCTTTTGAAGGCATGCGCGTGACCTTCCCGCAGGCGTTGGTGATTTCCGAATACTTTAACTTCGACCGCTTCAACGAGATCGTGTTAACTTCGGAACGCCACCTCACCCCCACCGCCCAATTTGAACCCGGCTCGCCGCAGGTGACGCAAGCCGTGCAAGATTTCCTGCTCGATAAAATCACCCTCGACGATGGGCGCTCGACTTCCAACCCGGACCCAGCCATCCACCCCAACGGAAGCCCGTTCGATCTCTCGAACCTCTTCCGCGGCGGAGATACGCTTGCGAACGTGACCGGCGTCATGGATTACTCGTTCAACATTTACAGAATCCAGCCGACGCAGGGCGCATCGTATGCCTCTGTTAACCCGCGCCCGGCCTCTCCCGAAGATGTTGGCGGCAGTATCAAAGTTGCCTCGATGAACACGCTCAACTTCTTCCTGACGCTCGATACCACGAACAGCGATACCGGACCCGGCCCATGCGGCGCGAATCAAAACCTCGACTGTCGCGGCGCCGACGCCAGCCAGCCGTTGGAATTCCAACGCCAGCGCAATAAACTGCTCGCCGCGCTCACCGGCTTGAACGCCGACGTGATCGGCTTGAACGAATTGGAAAACACCCCCGGCGTCAGCCCGCTCGGCGACCCCACCAACGGGATCGTAGCCGGACTCAACGCAACCTTCGGACCCGGCGCCTATTCCTTCATCGACACTGGCGTCATCGGCGGCGATGCGATCCGCGTGGGCTTCGTCTACAAAACAAGCACGGTTGTACCGGTTGGCAACTTCGCCATCCTCGATTCATCGGTCGACCCGCGCTTCAACGACAGCAAGAGCCGCCCGGCGCTCGCTCAAACCTTCGAAGAGATCGCCACCGGCGCGCGCTTCACGGTTGTCATCAACCACCTCAAATCCAAAGGCTCCGCCTGCGCCGACGTTGGCGACCCGGATCTTGGCGATGGTCAGGGCAACTGCAATCAGACCCGCAAAGCCGCCGCGCAAGCCATTGTGGACTGGCTCGCCACCGACCCGACCAATAGCAACGACGCCGACTTCCTCATCATCGGCGACCTCAACTCGTACGACAAGGAAGACCCCATCGACGCCATCAAGGCTGGCTCAGACGATACCGCCGGCACCAGCGACGATTACACCGACCTTGCCTTCCACTTCCAGGGTGAGGATGCCTACTCGTACGTGTTCGACGGACAAACTGGCTACCTCGATTACGGCTTGGCAAACAGCTCGCTCTTCCGCCAGGTGACCGGCATGGCAGACTGGCACATCAACTCCGATGAAGCCGACCTGATCGACTACGACACGTCCTTCAAACAAGCCGCGCAGGAAGCCATTTACGCGCCGGATGCCTACCGTTCATCGGATCACGACCCGGTTCTTATCGGACTGGAACTTGATCCGCCCTTCCCAAGCGCCTCCGTGCTTGACAATTTCAATCGCCCCGGTTCCGCGCTCGGACCCAACTGGCGCGGCTCCACCAGCGCGTACAAGATCGTCGGCAATCAAATGGTGGACGTGCGCAACAACGGACCGATCTACTGGCGGAACGCTTTCGGCGTGGATCAAGAAGTCTTCGTAACCCTCACCGATGTGGACGAGGACGGGCTCGAACAAAACCTGCTGTTGAAAGTTCAGGGTTCGATCCTGCCCAACTGGGGTTCTGGCGTGATCGAAGTGTTATACGACGCCAACACCAACACAGTCACCGTGTGGACCTACCGCCCCGACACGCTCGCATGGTACGGCTATAGCCAGATCCCCGTCACCTTCGCGGATGGCGATCAGTTCGGCGCGCGCGCTCTCTCCAACGGCTTGGTGCTGATCTACAAGAACGGCGTCGAGATTGGCGCTGTCACCCTCAACGCCGGCGACCAGGCTTTCTTCAACCCCAAAGGCGGCCGCATCGGACTCTGGTTCATCAACGCCAAAGACGCCTACTTCGACGACTTCGGCGGTGGGACTTTCGTCCCGTAAACAGATTCAACCTACTTGACTTGGATTGATCGTCAAGTGAATAACAAGAAAACAGCCCTGCGAAACAAATCGCAGGGCTGTTTTCTTGCATCCTCAGGACTTACGCAGTTGGCGGGCAGTTGCACTGCCGCCACCGCAGTCAACTACGGCGCAACAGATTCAACTGCGTAAATCCTAATCCTGTGGGATTGAACTGCATCAGGTGAACTAACTCACAGGGTGATACCTTTCACGTCACGTTCCTAACAACCCCTTGCCTGCCGCCACAGCCACAGCCGCCGCGCGCGAATCGACGCCAAATTTTTGGTAGATGCTTTGCAAGTGCGCCTTGACCGTTCTTTCGGTGATTCCCAATTGATAAGCGATCTCTTTGTTGCGCTCGCCTTTTGCGGCGGATTGCAACACCTCCAGTTCGCGCTCTGTCAGCGTGGAGTCGGCTTGGATGGGCGAAACAGGCTTCCCCTGCGTCTGAGGCGCGAGGACGCGGGCGAGAATCTCCGGCTTGAGCAACGTCTCGCCCTTCGCGGCGGCGCGGATCGTATCCAATAAACTTTCGCGGCTCGAGTCTTTGAGCAGATAACCGCGCGCGCCCGCTTGCAAACCGCGGATCATTAGATCGTCTTCGTTGTAGGTGGTGAGGATGACAATGGCGATTGCGGGAAAATCTTTTCGCAGGCGCTCGATGGCGGTGATGCCGTCCATGCGCGGCATTTGCAGATCCATGAGGATGACTTGCGGGTTGAGTTTTTTCGTTAACTCCAGACATTCCGCGCCATCCACCGCCTCGCCAACGACTTCGATATCGTCGGCTGTTTCGAGAATCAATCGCAATCCCTCGCGGACGATGAGATGGTCATCCGTGATCATCACGCGGATCATCACGACCTCCCCATCACGAATTGCACGCACGTTCCATTTAAATCGGATTGGATGGAGAGTATTCCGCCTGTGAGCCGCGCCCGCTCGCGCATCCCCACCAGCCCGTAGCGACCTTTTGCCTGCCGATTCACGTCGAAGCCTTTGCCATTATCGCAGACTTCAAGTTCGAGCGTTTGACCTTGCGCGATGAATTTTATCCTCACCCGCGCCGCCTGCGCGTGACGCGCAACATTGGTCAACGACTCGCCCAGAATGTTCAGCGCGTGATTCATCGTTTCGGGGGAAAGCTGATTCTCGTTCACCACGATTTCACTTTCGCATGGAATACCCGTCGCGCGTGTGAAGCGTTCGATCCTTTCCTGGACCGAGTCTTCGATCTTGCTCGGCGCCGCCCGCAAATCGTCAATCGCGGCGCGAGATTCTGCCAGCGTGCTTCGCGCCCGCGCAATGGACTGCTCGACGATGGCGGCGGCGCGTTCATTTCGATGCGACGCCAGATGCGCTTTCGCCGCTTCGAGTTGCAAGACCAACCCCGCCACGCCCTGCGCCAGCGTGTCGTGTAACTCCCGCGCCATGCGTTGGCGTTCGTTCTGTAACGTCAGCGACTCGATCTTGGCGGCGGAGGCGGCGAGTTTGGCATTCGCGCTTTCGAGGCTTTCGGCGAGATCGATCGCCTTTTGGCGTTGCGCGAACAAGTGGTTGAACATCACCATGAATAAGATGATCGCCCCGCCGTTGACCAGCAATCCCGTCAACGACCCGAAGAAGGTCTCGCGGTCGGAAAACCAATACAATATGCCCAGCAACAAGGCGATGTAAAACACGCCGATTAAAAAAGCGCGGCGCGTATTGCCCCAAACGCCCAGCGATTCTCCCACAATGGACAGGGTGGCGGAAAAAAGAAACGCCAGTCCCACTTCTGAGCGTCCGTTCAACAACAAGACGATTCCCGCCATCGCCGCCGTCTGCGCGGGGTAATAGAAAAAAAGCCAGCGCTCACTACGCTCCACCCACAACACGTTCAGCCAATACAGCCCGATGTGCAGAACGAATAACGCGATCACTGAAACGATCACCGCCATTTCGCCCGCCTCCCAAACAGACATCACCGCCGCCACGCCCAAATACCCCATCAGCACGGTCAGGAAGATATAGAACGGGAAAACTATTTTTCGGTCAAGATTGACGTTGGGGCTGTTCATGCTTCGCATTGTACTTCAACCCACCCACAAGCATATTGTCCGAACGGACAATGTCCGCTTTCGCGCCGAAAGGACGATGCGGCGAGCGGGGGAAATCCATACAATGACGCTATCTCGACCATAGACCACAGGCGATACACGATCTCCAGCGTCAATGGTCAATCGCCCATCGTCAAACAAGGAGTCCCTCATGTCCAACTACCTCTACCTGCTCATCATCTTCGCGCTCAATTTCATTGCCGTCGGCGGCAAATGGAACCTCCCTCTCGCCGCGTGGATCGTCCCCGTCTTCGCCTTGCGCTTCTATCGCAACAGCCAAAGACCAGGGCTCGACTTTGCCCTGCTCTGGCTCGCCACCGCCATCCCGCTTATCGTCTCGTGGAGCGGCGCCACCTTCTTCCCGCGCCTCGGTGAAATCGGCTTCTTCCTTGCCGTCGCGCCCATCACCCTGCTTGCCGTTGTCATCGATCGTTACTTTCACGTTCGCTTCCCCGCCTCCGCATGGGCGCTCATCATCTACCCCATCGCCGCCACCGCGCTCGACTTCTTCCAAGCCAGCGGTAGTCCCTTTGGTTCGTTCGGCGCGCTGGCATACACCCAACGCGGCTTCCCCGTCGCCATGCAGATCGCATCCATCTTTGGGATTTGGGGAATCAGTTTCGTGATGAGTCTATTCGCCAGCGTGGTCAATCATTTTTGGGGAGGAAACGCTTCGCCTCTTTCCTGGGCTTCGGCTGGGCTACTCACCCTCATCCTTCTTCTCAGCCTCGGCCGGATTCTGCTCCCTGCCCAACCCAAGCAGACCGCCGTCATCGCGGGCTTTTCGCTCCCAGAGGGGACTCTGTCCCAGTCGCTGAATCAATTCAAAAGCGGGGATGAAGCGGGTTTTCGTCAAGCCATGGATGAATTGCACGCGGCAGAATTGAATCAGATCCGCATGTTGGCTCAGAGTGGCGCGAACATCGTCGTCATTCAAGAAGGCGGCGTAATTGGCACAACCGACCAGATCGAGACGATGATCGCCAATGCGGGTATGCTCGCCAAAGAAGAAAATATCTATATCGTCGCGCCGACGTTTGACATCGGACAAACCCCGCCTGTGAATTCCGTCCGCATCATTGACCCGAACGGCGACGTGATTTTGCATCACGTCAAATATGGCGGCAATATGTTCGAAGGCACGCTCAAAGGCGACGGCGTTTTGCAGACGGTGGATACACCCTATGGCAAACTCAGCGCGGTGATCTGCTGGGACGCGGACTTCCCGAACATCATCAAACAAACTGGCGCCCAAAATGTGGACCTGCTCATTGTCCCCTCGCAAGACTGGCTCGGCGTGCGCGACATCCACGCGAACATGGTCGCCTTCCGCGCCGTGGAAAATGGCGTCACAATTTTCCGCCAAACAGGGCAGGGCGTTTCGCTGGTCAGCGACGCGTATGGCAACGTGCTCAATCAAATTGACACGTTTGAGGAGCCTGAAAGTGAATTTGTCGGCATCCAAAACATGACCGTGCCGATCACATCCGTCAACACGCTGTACCCGAAGGTCGGCGATACTCTTGGCAATATGATGTTGCTCGGTTTGCTGGGATTGTTTGTTGGGATGTTCGCGGCGCGGCGCAAAAATAAACCAGTGGCATAATTGCCCAAACGTCCCACAGGTTGGTTGAACCACGCGAATTGTTCGAGCAACCCTGCGGGACGATTCAAATCAAGGAAACCTCATGACATCATACACCCTCCGACACTACACCTCCGCCGATGCCCCACAAGTCGTGGATATGTTGAACGCCAACCGCGCCAACCCTCGCGCCGTAGTGGATGGCGCGGGCAATATCCGCTTGATCCGTTATGTTCCATTTTCAAGCAGTAAAGTTGTTGTTGAAGATGAGCAAAAAAATATCGTCGGGTATGCTTATGTCGCAGACAAGGAAAATAACTTCGTCTTTGAAACAGGCGGCGGAGTCCGCCCCGATCATTGGAATACCGGCGCTGGCTCCATGCTGATCCAGTGGGCAGAAGAGGAAGCGTTCAAACTAAGCGCGAACGCCCCAAAGGGAGTCAGATGCGTCTTGCAGGTCAATATCTTTGAATCGGACGATGAAGCCATCCGATTGTTTGAAGAGGCGGGTTTTTCCAATATCCGCACGTGGGCGCATTACGACATTCAACTTAAAAGCGAGCATGCGCTTTCAGGTGACATGAAGATCCGCTCTTTCGATTTAGACAACGATGACGATTGGGATCTGGTCAGCCCCGTGCAAGATGCCGCGTTCATGGATCATTGGGGCGCGTATTCGCTCCCGCCCCTTGAAAGCGCCGAGCCTGAAGAAGAGAACAATGAAGACGAGCCTGTTATCGATCCTTACTATTCCAACGCCCAAGGCTATTGCTTCATTGCTTTTGTTGGCGATGAAGCGGCAGGCGGAATTCTGTGCAATGCAAAACTGGTCGAATTCCCGAATACGGGACGTGTGGGCAGTGTGTTCACCAATCCCAAATTCCGCAGAAAAGGCGTCGGCAAAAACCTGATGCTTTCCGCATTCAATGCCTTTTACCAAAACGGGATGCGGCGCGTCATCCTGGATACCGATGCGCAAAGCTTCACCGACTCAGCCAAGTTTTACACAAGCTTCGGGATGAAAATCTATCGCCGCGAGTTTTTGTATGAAAAAGAAATCTGCGCGGGGGAAGAAATTCGACGGCTAAGCAAATAACAAGGAGATGACTTGCCTCCCAATTTAATCTTTAAGTAATTAGCCACGGATTTCACAGATTCTCACGGATTTTGTTTTTCCCGAATCGCGTAAAGCGAAAGCCGACCAGATTCAACTTGGTCGGCTTTTTTCGCGCAAATTCGTGAAACTTGTACTGAGCCTGAAAGGAGTGTCGAAGTATCCGTGGCTGAATCCTTAACCACAAGAATAATCCTACCTACCTGACAGTTTTATAATTCCTGTCTACAAATTTACCCACCTGCGATTTTTACTTTATATCCCAACTTCATAAGCAAACCCGCGATCTTCTCGCGATGCTCCCCTTGGATTTCGATCACCCCGTCCTTCACCGTTCCGCCTGTGCCGCACTCCTGCTTGAGCCTCTTCGCCAGCGACTTCATCTCATCCGCCGATAACACAAGATTCCTCACCAACGTCACCGCCTTGCCGCCGCGTCCCGCCGATTCGCGGTGGAGGTAGATGGTTTGTTGCTGAGGGGGAAGACTCCCTCTCGATGAGGGAGATGGCGATTTTCGCAAGTCGCCCTGCTCGGAGGACCAGACGGTTTTGTTGGTAGGCATAGTAATTCAGATTGTATTATAAGCAATGGTAATCATCAAACTTCTCCGTTGACACCTTAGGGCAATCGCATTTTTTTTTTTTTTCTCCCCCCCCCCCCCCCCCCCCCCTTCCTCTCCGAAATTCCCCCCCCCGCGGGGGGGGGGGGGGGCGGGGGCCACCCCCCCCTTTTTTTGGGCCCCCCTTTTTTCCAACCGATTTTTCCCCCTTTGACACCTCCTCTTTCCTCGGCTAAACTACACGAACAAGAGGAGATGTCATGCCTGAGAAAATTGCCTCGCACCTAAACCAGAACACGCCGCTCGTTACCGCGATCAACTCGTGGGAGAGTTACCTCGCTGACCAGGGACGCTCGCCGAACACGATCAAAGCTTTCCTGTCGGATGTGCGCCTGCTCACCACCTTCCTGCCTGAAGACGTTACCATCGGCAAAGTGACCACCAAAGAACTCAACCGCTACTTCGAATGGATGGAAAAAGAGCGCGACGTGCCATGCAGTCCCAAGACGTTGGCGCGGCGCATCACGGCGGTCAAATCGCTGTTTCGCTGGTTGCATAAGTTCGGCGCGTTGGTCGTTGACCCAGCCGAGAAGGTGGCGCAACGCTCTGCCATCAGTCCCATCCCAACTGTGCTGACTCCCAAAGAATACGATGAAGTTCTCCTCGCCGCAGATCGTCACCGCCGCGCCGCGAAGCCCGATGCGCGTCCGTACGCGTTGGTGTATTTGTTATTGTCAACGGGGATCAAAAAGAGCGAGACTCTCGGAATCAAACTCGAGCATCTCGAACTGGATTCGCCCAACGGACTGCAAGTCTTCATCAAATATGCGACCCCCGCGAATCGCTACAAGGAACGGAAGATCACTCTGCCCGAAGACTGGGTTCCCGCCTACGAGGAATATGCCGCCCAGTACAAGCCGGAGGACAAACTCTTTCCGTGGTCGCAACGACGATTGGAATACCTGCTCGAAGACGTCAGCAACGAAGCGGGACTCAACAAGCACCTCTCCTTCGACATGTGCCGCTGGACATGCGCCCTCAACGATTATCGCGCCGGTGTGGAACCGGATGCGATCCGCCAGAAACTTGGCGTGTCGAAGATCCAATGGCGCGAGTTGTTCATTAAGTTGCAAAAACTTGCGGGGAATACCTAAGCGCCCTTTGTGTTCCTTGGGGTGAATCAATCTCTGGTCAATGAGAAGTAGACCGCCTGCCTTGTGGATTCCGTTAAACGAAACGGATGCGCAAGGCGGTAGCCGGGCACCCACACCACGCGCTCGCCAATACATAAGAGGGGCCAGCGGTCGCGCGCGCGCTGGGGCAGTTTCACGTTGATAAAGAAATCGGAAAGTTTCGCCTCGTGACCGTCCATGCCGAGCGGCTCGAAGCGGTCGCCGTCCTCCCGAGCGCGGAGTTCAAGCGAGCCAGATAATTCCTGCGCATCCAACCACACCTGGAACGGATCTTCATTCGCTTTTGCTTCTTCCATGGCAAGCGAGGCAATATTCCAGCGTTCACAGTTGAGTCTCCAACCGCCCGATAATTCCACCTGACCGGGGATACTCAACGAGATCATCGATTGCCCTTGAGGAAGTTGGGGCCAGCGTTCCACAGGGAGCGTGATGTGACCCTGCACAACGTAGAGCAACGATCCTTCGCGCAACAAATGTAAACCCTTCGACAAATCCATGCGCGTGGGATGCTCGGAGTCTGCGATGAAATTGACAGCGCGTTCGAGGGTGGCATAGCTCGCGTCGAGGTTGTCGGGGTGAAGATGCCCCATAGCGCGGCGAATCAGGTTCCTTTGGAGTCCGACGCGTTGTTGGGCGAATGCGGAAATATCGAAGGCGACGAAGTCCGCTGTTTCCTGGGCGACGACATCCTTCCATGCGTCATCGAGCGCGTTGACCAGGATTTCGTGATCGCCTGCCAGCGATTTCGATGTGCGCCAGATCGTCTCGCGGAAACGCGGGTTGTATGATTCGAGAGTGGGGATGAGCAGGTGACGCAAGCGGTTGCGAAAAAAATCGAGCGAGGCGTTGCTGGGGTCGTGTCGCGGACGAAACCCGTTTGCCGCGCAATAGACGACCGTCTCTTCGCGCCAGACATCGAGCAATGGGCGCACAATGGGGATTTCATCGTCGAACATGTGAATGATCGCGCGGTGGCTCATGCCTTTCAAGCCCGCCAAGCCCGCGCCGCGAACAAAGTGCATGAGCACGGTTTCGACCTGGTCGTCTGCCGTGTGACCCACTGCCACAGCTTGCGCCTTGTAACGGCGAGCCTGCTTCATTAGAAAGCGATAACGCAATATCCGCGCGGCTTCTTCGATCGATAGTTTTTCCGCGCTGGCAAAAGCGCGCACATCGCCATTTTCGATCACCCACTTGAGGTTGAGTCGTCCCGCGGCTTGCTCGACTGTGTTGGCATCCGCGTCGGAATCGTTACGCAGTTTGTGGTTGAAGTGCGCGACGATGACTCGATAGCCCTCGGCGCGAAGCACATTCATTAAACACAAGCTATCGGGTCCGCCGGATACGCCCGCAATGATGGGTCTGTCTTTATGGAGTCCGCATTGTTCGCGGAGAGTGGAGGCGATGTGATCCAGCATTATTTTCTTGAACGCGGCAAATGTGAAGACTTACTCTTTCCTTCACGATCTTTGCCCTTCTCGGTAAAAATTACTTGCCTCTCTCGCCGCGAATGTACGGGACGCCCAACGCGGCGGGCGCGCCAAGACGTTTGCGGATCGATTCGCGCGAGCCGATCACCAGCACAATGACCGTGAACGCGTAGGGAATCATCTGCAAAAAGAAACCGAGGTAGGAGTTGTAGTAAAAGGGATTGTCAAAGCCGAGCAGGGTGAGCGGACCTTGAATGTCGAGGATGAGACGACGGAGCGCGCCAAACGCGTACGAACCGATCGCCGCGCGGATCGGATCCCACTGCGCGAAGATGACGAGTCCGACCGCGATCCAGCCCTGCCCGCCCGTGGTCAGTTCGCTGAACCAGCCGGGCGCGACTGCCAGACTAATCGACGCGCCGCCCAGCCCCGCCAGCATCCCACCGACGAAGACGTACGCGTAACGCAAACGAAAAACGTTGATGCCGAGCGCGTCTGCCGCGGAGGGATACTCACCCACTGCGCGAAGATGCAAACCCGGGCGGGTGTGGTTGATGTAATACCATGCGAGCGGCGTCAGTAAATATCCAATGTAAACCAATACGCTTTGGTTGGTAAAGAAGATCGGACCGATGACCGGGATGAGCGCAAGCAACGGGATGGAAAAACTCGGCATGAGCGAAACCGTCCCCGCCTTGCTCAAGCCTTCGCCTAACACAAGACTGATGCCCGCTCCAACGAGCGTGAGCGCAAGCCCGCTCACCACTTGATCGGCTTGCAGAGTGATGGAAATGAACGCGTGGATCTGACTAAGCAAGCCCGCCACGATCATCGCGGCAAGCACGCCGATCCACGGGTTGCCGGTGGCGATGGTCGTGCTGAAGGCGGTCATCGCGCCGATCAACATCATGCCTTCCACGCCGAGGTTCAGCACGCCAGAGCGTTCGGCTAATACTTCGCCCAAGGTGGCAAAGAGGAGCACGGTTCCGCTGGCGACGCCTGCCTGAAGAATAACGATGGGATCCATAAAATAATTTCTCCGATGATTCCTATTCAACCTCTTGCATAAGTATTTGTAGGGCGGGTTTTTAACCCGCCATATGTCAAATGCTAGAAGCACGTCAGGCTAAAAGCCTGACCTACGAATGACTATCCTGCAAAAATCTCAAATCCTTAACCACGAAGGCGCTCCCGAAAAACATCGGGACATGTGAGTCGCGGAGTTTTTTTATTTTCTTTCTCAGTGTCTCCGTGACTCCGTGTTTCAAAAAGCGGTTAATAAGCCGCCGTATGCAGGGTTGTTTTTGGCGGAGAGATGTTCTTTCGCAGTTGTGATTACCGTCCACGAATTTGCACGAATACCCTAACGGGCACATGTAAACGAATTGACGCGCTGCCATTCGTAAATTCGTGGTTTTATTCGTGGACGGTTCACTGCCGAAGCAAAACTGCGCAACATCACTTAATAAATTTATTCCTCTTCACCTTTCACAACCCGCGCGCGATAGCGCAACAGAAAATCGCTCGCGATCAAACACACGAGGATAATACCTTGAATCATTTTCGGGATGCCCGAAGGCTGGATCTCGCGCCCCGCCAGAATCAACGCGCCGAACAAGATCGAAACGACGATGATCGCCAGCGGATTCAACTTCGCCAGCCACGCCACGATGATACCGGTGAAGCCATACCCCGCGTTGAGAGGCGCGGTCTGCAACCGGCGGACAACGCCCGACACTTCACTCATACCGCCCAGCCCAGCCAGCGCGCCCGAAAGCGCCATCACCAGAATCGTGTTCTTCACAATGTTCACCCCGGCGTATTTCGCCGCATGAGGGTTATCGCCGATCAAACGGATCTCATACCCCCAGCGACTCCGATACACGATGAACCACAAAATGACCGCCGCCGCAACGCCGAATAACAAACCGGCATGTGTGGTGAGTCCGCGCAGAAATGGGATCGTCGAAGCATAATCCGACAAGCGCGGCAGGGAGGCGTTCACAGGGAACTTCGGACTCATCTGAAATCCGCCCTCGCTCCACACGCCGAAGATCCAAAAGTTCACCCATGAGACCGCGATGTAATTCAACATCAACGAACTGATGATCTCATTCACGTTGAACTTCGCTTTGAGATAGCCCGGGATCACCCCCCACAGCGCGCCCATGCCCATCCCTGCCAGAGCCATCAACGGGATGAACATCCAGCGCGGCGATTCGGGCGCGAGCGCCGGCGCAAGCACGATCGCGCTCGCGCCCCACGCGCCCATGATGAACTGTCCCTCCGCGCCGATATTCCACAACTTCATGCGGAACGCGATCGTGCAAGCCAGCGCGGTCAGGATGATCGGCGTCGCTTTCACGATCGTGTCCGAAAGCACGCCGACACTTCCAAACGCCGCGCGCGCAATATAATAATAAGTGACGAACGGATTGCCTCCGACAGAGGCGATTACCACGCCGCCCAGAATTAAAGCGACCGCCACCGCGCCGAGCGAGATCATCAGCGATTCTTTTCGGGTCGGTTCGTCGAGCCTCGGTTCGAGTTTGACTCGCCACCCGATTCGTTTTTTCGTCAACGCGGATTCAGCCATGCGACGCGACTCCTTCTTTGTGGATTTGTTCCAGCGGCGTGCCGGTCATCATCAGACCAATCGCTTCGACCAACCTTTCGTCTGGTTCGCCCGCCCCCACCTTTACCTCCCCCATGATTCTCCCCTCGTAGATCACGTAGACGCGGTCGCTCAGCGCAAGCAACTCATCCAACTCTTCCGAGATCAACAACACCGCCGCATCCGCCTCGCGTTGAGTCAACAACAAGCGGTGGACTCCCTCGATCGCGCCCACATCCAACCCGCGCGTTGGTTGGACAGCCACCATAAAGTTGGGATGCCCCGAAATCTCGCGCGCCAGAATGACGCGTTGAAGATTGCCACCGGAGAGCAGACGCACGGGCGTGTTGACCGTCGGCACGATGATGTCGTACGCTTCCTTGAGTTGCTGAGCAAATTTCGACGCCGCGTTCATGTCGATCATCGAACCTTTCGAGATGGGCGCTTTGCGATAATTTTTCATGATGACGTTGTCGGTCACGCTCAAGTTGGGCGAACTGCCGACATGTGTGCGATCCTCCGGCACATACGACATGCCGTGTTGAATTCCAAACAAAGTATCGCGGTTGCTGACCTTATCGCCGTTCAACACCACATCCCCTTGTTTACACTTGCGCAGACCGGCGATCACCTGCGACAACTCGATCTGTCCATTTCCAGCCACGCCGGCGATGCCAACGATCTCGCCCGCGCGCACTTGCAAGGACAATCCGCGCAACGCGGGCAATCCCTTATCGTTCTCCGCATGGACATCTTTCACGTCGAGAATGAGCTTGCCCGCCTCTTTCGGCTTTTTATCCACGAACAACACCACTTCGCGTCCCACCATCATGCTGGCGAGTTCCTGCTTGCTCACACCTTTGGCAGGGACTCCCGAAGCGGTCACCTTGCCGCGCCGCAACACGCTGACGCGGTCCGCGATGGAGGCGACCTCGTTTAATTTATGGCTGATGAAGATCACCGATTTGCCTTGCGTAACCATCGAGCGCAACGTCTCGAACAACACGTCAATTTCCTGCGGCGCGAGGACGGCGGTTGGCTCATCCATTACGAGAACCTCCGCGCCGCGATAAAGCATCTTCAACAACTCCACTCGTTGTTGTTCGCCCACTGAAAGCTGCCAGATCTTCGCGCGCGGGTCAACCTTCAATCCATATTGATCGCCAAGATCAGAAATCTTTTTATCGTATTCGCTCAAACGCATGAGGAAGCGAGGCTCGTCCAACCCCAACAAAATATTTTCAGTGACGGTCTGCGAAGGGACAAGCATGAAATGCTGATGCACCATCCCAATCCCCGCTTTGATGGCATCGCGCGGGGAAGAAAATTCCAGCGTCTTGCCTTTGATTTTGATGCTACCGGCATCCTGTTTGTATAACCCCGCCAATACATTCATCAATGTGCTTTTACCCGCGCCGTTCTCTCCCAACAAGGCATGGATCTCCCCGGCGCGTAATTCAAAATCCACGTGGTCGTTGGCAAGCACGCCGGGAAACCGCTTGACAATGCCGCGCATTTCGACGACGAGGGGAGGCTGTTGTAAATCAGTTGTTGGGTTCGCGGTCACGGCACACTCCGGGGGAAATGTAAACAGGTAAACCAGGAAACACGTACACACGTGTCTACCAGTTTACTTATCTACTTGTTTACTTGCCTACTTGTCTCCGCTTACACAAAACGGGGCAGAACCTCACAGCCCTGCCCCGTCCATGTCAATTTGCTTATTCCGGCAACTCAGCGGTGATGCCTTCTGCCCACCACTTCATACAAACATCGATACTGCACGGCAGACCGAACTCAGGGAACGCATCGAGGTCAACCTGCTCGAGGCTCTGACCCTCCGGCAGGACCACGTTACCCTTGTTATCGTTGATCGGTCCCTTGAACACATCGAAGCGGGTGAACTCGCCAGCCAGCATCTGCGCAAGGATGTCGCGCACTTCCTGAATAACGGCAGGATCAAGATCGGCAACGCCCGGCGTCAATTCCTGTCCTTCCATGAAGCCGTACAAACCCAGCGAACCGGTTTCAGCATCGAAATAGTCCCAGCCGGGAACGTACGTGCCGTCAATGACGCCTTTGGTGATGCGGGCATATTCGGGACCCCAGACCCAATACGGCGCAGTCAGACAGCGCTCAACTTTGCACGAACCGTACCAATCATAGGTCACGCCATACTTGCCCTTCTCCATCGCCACATCGGCAACGGCGGGAGTATCCGCGCCGGTAAACACAACATACGCGCCGGCATCGAACAACGAAGCCGCGGCTTCCTTCTCGATCACAGGATCATGCCACGTGCTGAGCCAGCGAATATCCATCGTACATTCGGGACAAGTCTTCCTCATACCCAACGCAATCGCATTACCCAGGCGCACTTCTTCGGGGATTGGGAAGGTCGCCATGTACCCGAGTTTCGTTTCGCCGTCCTGCTTGGCGCGCGCGCCAGCCAGCATCCCAGCCAGATATTTCATATCTTCCATGGCGCCCATCAAGTTGCCGAAGTTCTTCTGGTTCGACTTAATGCCGGTCAAATGAATGAACATCGAGTCGGGGAACTCGCCCGCCACGATCTCCATCGGGTCGCCAAAGCCGAACGACGTGCCGATGATCAGGTCGAAACCCTTGCGCGCCAACGCGCGGAACACCTGCTCCGAATCGGCGCCTTCGGGCACGTTCTCAATGTATGCCACGTTCGTGTTCGGCACATTCTCTTTCACATACAGCAAGCCTTCATAATGAGCCTGCGACCAGCCGCCGTCATCATGCGGTCCGATCAAGACCATCGCGATATTGAACTTGCCGTCTTCCACAGCCGGGATCTGGAACCCACCCACCTCCTCGACAGCAGGGGCGCATGCCGCCAGAACCAATGAAAGGACGATCAACAAACCGAATACCTGCAAAAGTGACTTTCGCATTTCTCTACTCCTATTGTGTGATTTTGGTGAAGATACAACTCATGCGGCAAGAAAACAATTCTTTGGCGTTAGCCTCCTTTCACGGATTAATTGTCTGACAACTTGTCTATACAAGTAAATTTTATCACAAAAGGTTAATCTTTTCCTATTCTAGACAAACCACACGATATACGCAAGTGCTTTTTTTCATGGATTACAAGCGAGAGTCGTCTGTATTGCGGATAACGCTTCGCTTCGTCCCGGACCTTCGGCTGTCTCAGCCGCGACACGTTCCCACAACCGACAGAGGGGCGCGCTCATCGATTCCGATTCGCTCAACGATCGCATGGATAGTTCTACCGCGCGCTCCCACTCGCCCGCATGGGCGTATCCCTCGATGAACACGAATCGCTCCGCCGGGTCAGTTGGATTCAAACCCTCGGCGAACGCGGCATTGCCCAGCGACACAACTTCATCCCACTGTTTGAATTGACGCGCCAAGTCCGCTTTCTGGAAGGCATAACACCATTCATGTATTGGCTCGGGATCATACGGCTTCGGCATCTGTGAACTTGACTCGGATGAGATCAACTCATAATTTGTCAGCCGCGATGCAAAACGCATCAGGCTTTGTTCGGGGATGGCGCGATTCACGCGGTCAACATCGGGATCAAGAATCCTCATACAACCCGGCGGCATGAAATAAATCGCCAACGCCTGCGATGTATTTCCATGAAATTGTCCTGCTAAATATTCAGTGAAGATGGGTAGATCAGGTTCAAGTTTCGGGAGTGCATCGCTTCGCAAACGCGTGGTGGGATACAGCAACACATAATCAATATCTTCGCCGCGTTTCTCAGGCGCGTACACCCAATTGACGACGGGACTCAAAGAATTATCCGCGTAATATTCCAGCGCGCCTTCGTTCATGATGATGGCAGTATCGGGTGCAATGCTCGGCGCGCGCCACGTCATTTGCCAGAAAAATTCTTTTTGAGTTTGCCAATCTTGCTTGTAATTATTCGCTACTAAAAATTGATAGCCAACGGCAAGACCGATCAATGAAACAAATAAAGCAATACGAATTCGCTCCCATGGAATCAGACTGACCACGCCAGCAAAGATCAAACTGACGCCGAACATGAACGGAAGCGTGAATCGACTCGCGGGCCACGCCAGCGACGGGACGAATCCCACCAGCCAAAAGGGCCAGCCCGAAAGCAGGAGAGTGAAGATGCCCAAGCCGATCATCCAAAGCGAATCTTTGATATTCTTTTGAATCAATTGCGTTTCTTCACGCGAAACAAACAAGAAACCTGCGATCAACACAAGAGCCGCCAACGCAACGACGATGTAATATGAATTAAGAATGGGCTCAGCCGATGAAATTTTAGGTAACTGCGTCACTTGCACCCACGCATCGCGGAGGACGAGAGTCAACGTGGAACGGATGTTTCGCGCAAGATTGATAATCGTCTCCAGCGGCGCGGACTTCAACGAGTCTCCTAGTCCAATCCCGTAGACTTGATTGTTGAAGATGAACAAGCGCGAGAGAATCGCCAAAACTAAAACGATTAAGTATGGAAGCCACAACTTGAAAGTTTTAATAGCCATCTCGCGCAGGCTCATCGTCTCGCCGCGCAGGGCAGTGAGGATGACGCCCACGCGCATCAGTTCCAGCACGTAGAAATATTCCATCATCCATAAGTTGAGCGCGGAGAAGATCAAGCCGAACGCGGTCAATTGCCAATAGCGATTCGGTTCTTCCATGGCACGCAACATCAGGAGATAGGAGTATAAAAAGAAAAACAGCACGATGAAGAAATGGCTATATAAAAACGCCGACCATTGTTGAGTGAATCCAGGGTAGACCAAAAAGAGAAGAGCAACGCCCAGCGCGAGGCGGGGCTTGCCCTTCCATAATTTTTCGACGATGGCGAACACCATCACCGCGCCGAGCCATCTCCAAAATAGCGCGAAGATTTGCCAGTAGATGGGTTCATCGGGAATGATGCGAGTCGTGATCTGGTACAACAATCCCCACACGGGACGGTTGGTCGAGAAGTACTTGGTCAACGCTTCGGAGCCGAGCTCGTAAGCGATCCACGAGATGGGCAGGTCATCCCAATAAAAGCCGAGTTGCGGGATGAGCAATCCGTAAGCGAGGATAGCGACAAGGAGGAGAACGACGGGTGGGCGAAAAAATTTCATAGGTCGAAGACCCCGAAGGGGTCACATGATTCTAGTGCGCGAATTTGAAATATGAATTAACCCCGAAGGGGTGTCATAGGTAATACGATCATGTCATCCCTTCGGGATTTCGGAAACTATGCTCAATTTCTATAATCCTATCATCCCTTCGGGATTACTCTACAAACAGAATCCGTCTCAATTATTGCGCTGGACATTCCAATACGTTTTGGATTTCATTCAAAATCGTAATCGGGTTCAAATCAAACCCCGACATCATACGCGATAATATCATGTCATCTGTCGCCACGGCGCCACGCGACGCCTTCGGCATTATTTTTCGTGAAGGGTTTTGCAAATCATTCTTCGGGGCATTCAATGAGATTTTGGATTTCATTCAATGCTTCGGTTTGCGCTTCGTTTGATGCGGTTTCTGTTGCGATACGCTTCCACAACTTGCAGAGCAACGGGTCAACATAACTCTTTGAAACTTGCCGCGCTTCTTTGGATAGTTGAATCGCACCATCCCATTTCTCTGCGTGGGCATAACCCTCGATGAAGACGAACAACTCAACGGGATTGTTGAAATGCTCGTCGAGTTTGAAGGCGGAATCGGCGAGACGGTTCACTTCATCCCAATCTCCGAATTGACGCGCGAGCTCGGCTTTTTGGAAGTAGTAGCACCATCCGTGTGGAGGTTCCGCCCCGTAGAACGCGGGCATGGATGCGGGCGGCTCGCGCAGAATCCGCTGGGGGTTGGATAATGCCGACGCCTGGCGCATCAGGCTGTCGTCGGGGATGAAGCGGTTGTTTTTATCCAGATCAGAATCCAGCAGGCGGAGGCAATACGGCGGGTCGTAGTAAAACGCGAGGGCATCCGATGTGTTGCCGTTGAAGTCACCCGCGATGTAACTGTAGCGAATGGGGGTGTTCGGCTCGAGGGAAGCAAGCGAGCCATTGAGGCGATTGCCCGGATAAAAGATGACGTACTTGATATCGTCCGCGCTTGCGCCGGGGTCATAGATCCAATTCAAGCCCGCGCTGATCGAGTTGTCGGCGTAATACGCAAGATGCTCGTTCATCAACACGAGCGTGTCGGGCTGGAGCGCGGGCGCGCGCCAGCGCATTTGCCAGAACAGGTTTTTCTGCGCCTCCCAATCCTGCAAAAACGAATCGCCGATCATCACCTGCCTGCCCGCCGAAAGCGCGACAAGGGTTGCGGCGAACACAACGCGCAGTGTTTTGGGAATCAACTCAACCAGCCCCGCGATCAATACGCACGCGCCGAACATGAACGACATGGTAAAACGACTCGCGGGAAACGAAAGGCTGATATCGAGAGACGCCAGCCAATAAGGACCTCCGCCGAGAAGCATGGCGATCAAGCCAATGCCGATCGCCCAGTACGCTGACTGTCTTTGAGGTTGAACATTTGCGCTCTTGAAAAAGAGGAACACCAATACGCCGACGACGATCACCACCGCGAGATACATCAGCGTCGTTAGCGGACCGTCGAGCGCGGGGTTTGGAAACGTAAAGATCGTTCCAAAAGCCTGCGCCGAGGCGAGCCACAGATCCGCCGCGATATTTTTCATCAAGCCGAGAAGCGCCCGAAGCGGATCTGTCCGCAATTCGGAGAAGAACACATTTTGATACGCCACATTCGTAAACACGAACATGCGATACAAAATATTCGCAACGAAGACAAATAGATAAGGAAGCCACTGCAAAAACGCGCGGCGCGCGGTTTGAAATACTTTTTCTCCCCGCCCGCTCTGCCGCAACGCGTAAAAAATGATCGCCGCGCGAATCAGTTCGAGCGAATAAAAATATTCGAGCATCCACAAATTCAGCGCGGAGAGGATCATCGCCAGGCTGGTGAACAGCCAATAGCGCGAGGGCGAGTTCATCGCCCGCAACGTCGACAAGAACGACGCGAAAAAGAAACAGACCACGATCCAAAAATGCGCGGTGAGGAAAGAGGCATACTGCAAGTTGAACCCCGGATAGAGCAAAAACAATAATCCCGCCAACGCCGCCATCTTGTCGCGGTCGCGCCACAGTTCGCGGACGAGTTGCCACAACAACACCACGCTGAGCCAGCGCCACAGGATCGAAACAAATTGCCATACCATCGGCACAGGCGGGAGGAAGGTTGTCGTCACCTGATACAGCACCGCCCACACAGGGCGCGCCGTCGAAAAATATTTCGCCATCGCTTCGCGCCCCAACTCGTAACGGATCCACGTCATCGGCAGATCATCCCAATAAAAACCGTGACGCCATAACAACAAGCCGTAGGCAAGGAACCCGACAATCAAAAAAAGCCACGGCGCATAACGCGGCTGGGCAAACGATTCGATTTTACGAAGGAGAACTGTCATGTGAGCATCAATTCCATGCGATGACGGTCGAACGCGCCTTCTGTGTACGAACGCGCCACGCGAAAACCTGCCCAAGTATACAATGCAATCGCGGCGGCGTTCCCGGCTTCCACGCTCAACTCTACGGAGGTAAATCCCTTCCCGCGCGCGGCTTCGATGAACGCGTTCAACAATTCGCGCCCCAACCCTTTTTTGCGCGCCGATTCATCCACGCCAAAATACGTCAACTCGATTGCGCCCGGCCTCATTGTAACGGACGCCGACCGCGATGAAACAACAACCTGCCAGATCGCTTTTGGATTCGCGAACAACACCCTCGCCATGTGGATGATGAACCACCCCCGCGCCTCGCTCATCCGACGGGCGACTCGTTCCGGTTGTGGCGACCCCACCACCCACCCCAGCGGATTCCCCTCCGCGCCCAACGCGCACATCCCAATCACCGACGAGTCCGCGCGGGCAAACTGGTAATAACGCTCCAGGAACGGCGCGCCAAGCTCGCTCAATAACGAATGTAGAACACGGCGGTGAAGGCGAGCCAGATTTCTTATTTGGTCGCTATTCATCTGCGCGAGCGCAACAACGTTGTACTTCATCGTGCGACTGTTATAACATGGATAGCTCGAAATCACCCATAATGCAAACAGCCGACTTACATAAATAAGTCGGCTGTTTGAAACTCTCTTGGCGCTGTTGCCCTATGGACTGTGCGGAGGGGGGATTATCTTCCGTACCCCATGCGCGCGAACAATTTATCCTTGAGAACCAACTGGTGATAGAACGCCGCGCCGACATGCAGGAGGATGAGCAGGAAGAGCGCGGGCGCGATGAAGCCGTGCATGGCGCGCGCCGCAAAGTCGAAGAAGTCGGCAGGCAGGGAACTTGCGCCGCCAAAGACAATTTGCGGAAGCCCCGCCTGCGCGGAGAGCGCCATGCCGCTGGCCGCCATCAGAAAGACCAGCAGGTAGAGAGCGTAATGCGCGAACTTGCCGAGAGCGTCGAGCAAGGCGTTGCCTGTGGAGGCGTAGGCGGGATGCGGGGTCCTCATCCGCGCGAGGAAGCGGACGACGATCACGACCAGCATGGTGATTCCCAGCATCATGTGAATCGCCAATGGCATGAGTTTTGCGCTATCGTCATTCGGCAATCTGCCCATCGCTTTTCCGACCACAAATGCGGCAAAGACGAGCAGAACAGTCAACCAGTGAAGCGTAACCATCAGGGGGCTGTAACGGGCGGGTGTGGACTTTGACATGAACATCTCCTTGTATGATTTGAAGTCATTATCAAGCAACGTTGTGAACTGGCGATGAAGACGCCATGAAAGCAATAGACTTTATCGGTAATAAGCCCAAGTTCTTTTGTAGGACGCGGATAAACGCCGATGAACGCTGATAACGAAGAAAAAATCCGCGTTTTCCGTGTCAATCCGCGTCCGAAAAAATATTTTCGATAACGTCTAACATTTGAAGTTTCAGTACCACAAGAAAACTCTTGCGCTTATCACACAGACTCGATTCTCCTGAACCCATCGCGGACGATCTCGAACAGTTCCTTGACGGGGGGAATCAGCGCCAGCGCGTAGAGGGCGAAGCCGATTCCGTACAACACGCCGCGCATATCCACGAGGAAGATGCTGACCCAGACCAGAACACTGCCGAGGGCGATGCCCGCCAGACTGAACCAGTGACCGCCCAATGGAGGAGTTTCCTGTTTGAGAAAGAAACGACGCGCAATGTATGGGATGAGGGCAACGCCGAATTGGAGTACCCAGCCATAAATCAGGGGTTGAGGCGCAATCGATTCGACGGGTCCGCCCGGGATGAGGTGAGTCAGAATCAACGGCGCGACGAGCACGGGGAGTAGAATCCATGTGTAGGAAGCGAGCAAGTGCCAGCCGCCCGCCGTCGAGAGATGACCGCTGGCTTTGAGGGCGCGTCCCGCCAGGACGATCAACAGGATCGTCGCCGAGAGATGCAAGATCAAGCCTGTAATGGTCGGGGGAAGCGAGCCGCCCAGCCAGGGTCCGAGCACCAGCCCGAACGCGCCGAGTGTCATGCCCCAGTAGATGTAAGAGATCGCGTTCTTCCCGCCCAGCGGACGACCCGTGATCATGGGAATGAAGTCAACGAACAGACCCGCGAAAACCAGCGACATGAAGCCCCACGAGTTGGCGTGGATATGTACCTCAAGCGGAACTTTGATGTAGAGGGCTTCGCTCCAGTTGAGCCACAAGCCCGTGCCGACGAGGATGCCGACGAATAAATAAAACACGCTCGCGATGTAAAACTTAAGCGAGGCGGGAGCGTTGCCGCCGCGCGCGTTCCAGAGTTGAATGAAGAAAAGCGTCGCGGCGGTGAAGATCAGCGCGCCGCCCGCAAAGATCATCGGATGGTTGACGCCCGCGAATCCCGCCACGAGCGCGACAAATCCCGCGTTGAGCGTGAGCCAGATATCCCAGCGGATGGCGGGTCTCGTCTTTTTGGCGAGCGACGCGACGAGAACGGGAAGCAAGCCGAAGATGGTCTGCGAAAGGATGCCGAGCGTAATAAAGTGGACGCGCACCCAGCGCAGGGCAGGAAACGCGCTGGCGAGGTTAAGGCTGACGAGCGACGCATCTGCCGCAGCAAAGAGGGCGACGAAAATATAGAGCAAGGTAGTGAGAAGATAAGGGATGGGCATGAGAGTTTCCTTTGGAAAAGATTCAGTACGACAAGGTTCACCTTGTCCATATTCACAAAGTGAACTTTGCGGTACTAGGATGCGCCTTTCGAACCGAGGAAAACGAGGCGCGTTTTGGCGTTCATGCCGCGCTTCGATCCGCTGGGCGCGATGACAGTCACGCCGGGTTTGACCGCGAAAGTTTCATCGTCCACGGTCATCAGCCCCTCGCCTTCGAGGAAATGGTACATTGCCGCTTCAGCGGGATGAACAGGCAGTTGCTGTCCCGCCTCCAACCCCACTACCAGCGCCTTGAACTGCGGCGCGTCGAGCAGGAACTGCGGCTTTGGTCCATCGGCGGAAAAAACGGCTTTGGATTTTGTGTCTGGAAAATAGATGTCGGGCATGGCGTCTCCTTGTATGCCAAAACTGTACTCCTCGCCCCCGTTTCGCGCCCCGACTTTTGTCGGGTTTTTTGGAATTCTTTTGCGCGCGGATGAATGGAATTCCGCGTAATCCGCGCGCCGATCTTTTTTACTCCTGAATCATTGCCCGTTCTGCCAAGCCCGCCCGATCCAAAATGCGGATGGATTGCCTGTCCATTTCGATCAGCCCCACCTTCGTCAGTTCGCGGATGACGCGACTGAGCACATCGGGGACGGTGCCGAGTCGCGCCGCCAGTTCGGTCTGGTTCGTCCAGCGGCGGCGTTCGATCACATCCCCTTCCGCGGCATCGAGCAATAACTTGGCGAAACGCGCCTCGACCGTTTTCAGCGATAGATCTGCGGCGAGCGTGACCAGCCCGACGATCTTGTCTGCCATGTTTTCGATGATCTGCAACGCCACCTGCGGATGTTCCAACAGAATCTTGTCCAGCGCATGGCGCGGGAGAAGCCACACCCCGACTCTTCCAGCGCAATGGCTGTGGCAGGATTCGGCTTTCGCGCCAACGCGCCGACCTCATTGAACACCTCGCCCGCGTAGAGAAATCGCAGAACCTGTTCGCGCCCATCGGGTGAGGTTTTCATGGCTTTGAGCGAGCCGTATTGCAGGAAATACAAATTCGATTCGTTATCCCCTTCCCAAAAGATGACCGCGTTGGGCGGATAGACCTTCCACGCCGCGCTCTCGGCGATCTGTCTTAACGCGCTCTCGTCCAACCCGTGAAGGAATTCGGAAGCGCGCAGGCGTTTGAGAAACAGGTCGGCATTGGTGGTCATGGATCGCGCCTGAGCAAATCATCCACCGTCTCCCTCCTCAACATCACTTCCACCTTTCCCTCCTCCACCATCAATACTTCCGGGCGGCGCGCGCCGTTGTAATTGGACGACATGCTCAAGTGATACGCGCCCGCCACAGGGATGGCGATCAACTCGCCCTCTTTCAACTCCGGCATCGGCAAATCTTCGATGACCACATCGCCCGATTCGCAATAAGGTCCCGCAATCGAAACCTTCGCGTTGACTTCTCGATTGAGTCTCTCGACGGGTAAGCAAGAATACCTCGCGCCGTACAACGCAAAGCGCGGATTATCCGCCATGCCGCCGTCGGTGAGGATCCAAATTTTATCGCCGCGTTGTTTGATCGCGCCGACGCGATAGATCGCCACGCCCGCCCGCGCCACGAGACTGCGCCCCGGCTCAAGATGCAAAATGGGGAGGTCGAGTCCGCGTTGTTTGCAACCTTCAATCACTGCTTCGGCAATTCCGCGCACATAACTTTCAATGGATGGGTTCGGCAATTCATCTTCGTGATACGCCACGCCCCATCCGCCGCCGGGACAAAAATGCCACGCGCCGTTGAAGCCGATCTCTTTGGCGATGTCGAGAGCCATGTCAATGGCGGGGATCAGCGGCTCAGGGTCGCGGAAATTCGAGCCTTGGTGAAAGTGGATTCCATTAATTGGAAGATTTGCCGATTTACCTATTTGCTCATTTGCTGATTTGCCGATTTGCTCATTTGCCGATTTGCCGATTTGCACCGCTTGCAATATCTCTTCGCGCGTCATGCCGAACTTGCTATCGTGCTGTCCTGTTTGTGTGTGTGAATGATGTGTTGAGACGGCAACGCCGGGCAGGAGGCGAAGCCAGAGGTTAGGCGTAGTGGCGACTCCGCAAAGCGCCTCTGTGGGGTCGGTCGCCCTTTTGCTAACGACTGAAGTCGTTACTACGTTATTTATTTCTGTCAGATTATCCACAACTATTATCCCCGCATTTCGGAACGCGGACTTCAAGTCCGCTAGCGATTTATTCACCCCATGCACAAGAATCTTTTCACGCGGCACGCCGCCAGCAACGGCGATTCCGATCTCGCCTTCGCCGGTGCAATCCACCGTCAAGCCGTGAAGTTGAGTCCACGCGGCGATGGCTTTGCACAGGAAGGCTTTGCCCGCGTAGGTGATGTGCGACTCGCCCGGATAATACGTGCGCAACGCGGATTGATATTCCGCAACGGCGAGGTCGAGGGTGGCGCGATCATATACGTACAGCGGAGTCAGATGCCCATCTGCGAGAGAGGCGAGGGAATGTCCCGCGAGGAAGAGCGAGTCGCCGCGCGCGCGAGTCGATTCGGGGAAGAGCGCGAGTCGGTTGGTCATCCAAAATGGATTTGGGTTGGGCGATAAAAACCCCCCCCCGGCCCCCACTCCCCGAGTGAAAAACCCCCCCAAACTCCCCAATCCGGGGGCCCCATTAATGTTCGCCGAAGAACAAGTCCCACCAGATTTGCATGTTCGTCATCGGCGTTGCAGTTGGCGCGGGCGTGCTTAATTCGACGGGCGCGGCGCCCGGTTGACCCAGCGGCACGACCGGCAGATCGCCCTCTTGCACATAGTGACCGTCGGTGCGCGCCCATTCATCCACAGCGCCATCGGAAGCGGCAAAAGCCACCTGCGTTTGCAACGCGGTTTGGGTCTGCACCGCCTGCGTGGCTTGCTGTTGCACAAGCTGATATTGCTTATTGAGCAAATTCATTTCCTCGAGGCGGCGATTGAACTCTAACACGATGAACACCAGCGCAACGATACCGATGATCGTCGCAACGCGCCGGACGTTGAATGGAAGAGCGGGCATGCCTCTATCTTAATCGCTCTCTGATTCTCTGGCAAGCGGATATAATCGAAGTTAAGACTCTTACCACGAAGGACACGAAGTACACAAAGGAAAAGGCAAGGAGATTTTGAGGATTTGGTTTTGCCGATTGATGGTTAACCTTCGTGACCGTTGTGCCCTTTGTGTTTGAAGGTTTGTCGGAGACACATATGCCTCACGTAAAACAGATCAACCACGTCGCCGTTGTTGTGGACGACATGGACAAAGCCCTGTCGTTCTGGCGCGACGCGCTGGGGATGGAACTCCACGAACTACGCGACGTGCCCGCCGAAAAATCGCAGGTGGCGTTCCTGCCGCTTCAAGGCGCGGAAGTGGAACTGGTCCGCCCGACTTCGGACGATTCGGGCATTGCGAAATATCTCGCCAAGCGCGGACCCGGTATGCACCACATCTGCGTAGAGGTGGACGATATCGAGGGCATGCTGGCGCAGTTGAAATCGAAAGGCACGAGGCTCATCAACGAAGAACCGCGCACCGCGGCAGATGGGAAGAAGTACGCGTTCATCCACCCCGACAGCGCTTCGGGAGTGTTAGTGGAGTTGTATCAGATCTGATTTGCAGCAAGAGATGCGAAGAACATGCGAAGGGGTGAACTAGTGGTGCGTTTGAAAAGTAATTTAACATAGTCGATTCAGATTTACGAGAGAAAACCACGCGGACTATGTTAAATTACTTACTAGAATCCCTCCAATGCGTCAAATCCTTCGCGTTCAAGAACAAATGACACTCTGGCAACATTATCTCAAACCCAAGACTCTCGCCGAAGCCATCGATGCGTTCGCCCACGCCCCGCGTCCGTTGCTCCCCATCGCCGGTGGAACCGATCTACTCCTCGACCTCGAACAGGGACGCCATTCACCCATCCAAACATTAGTAGATGTGACTTCCATCCGCGAGCTGACTCTCCTCGAACAGCGCGGAGATGAACTCTTCATCGGCGCCGCCATCCCGGTCAACCGCATCGCACTGGACCCTCTAACTGTTCGCCACGCCCAAGCCTTGACCGAAGCCTGCAACTTGATCGCCGGTCCGCAAGTCCGCAATGTCGCCACCCTCGGAGGCAACGTCGCCCACGCCCTCCCCGCCGCCGATGGGACGATCGCTTTGCTCGCGTTAAATGTCACAGCAGAAATCGCAAGCGCAAATGGCGCGCGTCGAATCTCATTCAAAGATTTATTTCTCGGTCCCGGCAAATCCTCCATCAAGCAAGGCGAAGAACTCATCGTTGGTTTTCACTTGCCACTTTCCACTCTCCATCAAGCCTCCTGCTTCCAACGGATCATGCGTCCGCAAGGCGTCGCGCTTCCCATCTTGAATTGCGCCGTCTGGCTCGAACGCGAGAATGACATCATCAAAGACATTCGCATCGCCGTCGGTCCCGGCGGCGGGACTCCCTTCCGCGCCACGCAAGCCGAAGATGTTTTGCGCGGAGGATCTCTCAACGAAGCGACATTCGAATCCGCGCTGAATGCTTTGCTCGCCCAAGCCCAATTCCGCACCAGCGCGCGCAGGGCAGGCGCGGATTACCGCAGGCATATCGTCAGCGGGTTGTTTGGGGATACGCTTGAGTCCGCGTGGTTACGAGCAGAAAGGAAAACCACGGAGTCACGGAGACACTGAGAGTGCAAAAAAACGTAGGTCACGTTTTTAACGTGACAGGTTACTTTTGACATTGACCAGCGCGAGAAAGCCTCAAAGGTCGTGGAAGTTATTACCATAACTGTAGAATGAAAATGAATTCTTTTATCTGCCGTTCCAGCGCCAACTATCGCAGATATATCGTCAGTGGGCTGTTCGGGGATGGGTCGAGTCCGCGTGGTTACGAGCAGAAGAGAAAACCACTGAGACACGAAGACACTGAGATTTTTAAAATTGGTTTTCTCCGCGCTTCAGTGTCTCCGTGGTTAAAGATGAAAGGATGACAAATGCAGCGCAACTTTCCAGTTCTGAAGAATAAGAACAATCAACCGTTGTTAGAGAAAGACCTGACCGATAAGATCATCGGAGCGGCGATTGAAGTTCATAAGGTACTTGGTCCTGGTCTACTTGAGTCGTCATATCAGGTGTGTCTGGAGCATGAAAGCGAATTACAGAAAATGCCGTTTGTGCATAAGGTGAAATTGCCTGTGAAGTACAAAGGCATTGAATTGGAAGCAGGCTATGAGATAGACCTTATTTACGACAAGCGCGTGATTGTCGAATTGAAAGCGGTGGAACGGGTTATTCCCGTTCATGAAGCCCAATTATTGACATACATGAGACTCACAGGAATTCGTGTTGGGTTGCTTATCAACTTCAATGTCCCTGTTTTGAAAGACGGTATTTATCGCCGAGTTCTATGAAGGAAAACATCTCGAGAAAACTACTGAGACACGGAGACACCGAGAAACCCAATTAAAAACTCCGTGGCTCAGTGTCTCCGCGGTTCGATCTTTAGGAAGTGACCCATGACCAATCAATTCTCCTTTACCGTAAACGGACTTCAACACACCCTCGAAGCCAAGCCGAATGAAACGCTTTCGGATCTGCTTCGGTATCGCCTGCGCCTCACAGGGACAAAGATCGGCTGTGACGAGGCGGAGTGCGGCGCGTGTACCGTCCTTGTGGATGGGGAACCTGTGGTCTCTTGTATGTATCCCGCCGAGCGGGCGGAGGGGAAGATGGTGTTGACTATTGAGGGACTCGCGGGGGAATTTACCGCTAAGCACGCGAGGAGCGCGAAGGATTTAGAAAAGAAAGAGGAAAGAGGAAAGACGCTGCATCCTTTGCAGGAGGCTTTCGTAGAGCATGGCGCGGTGCAGTGCGGATTTTGCATCCCCGGGCAGATCATGACGGCGTATGCGCTGCTCGAGCGGAATCCGAATCCGACGAGCGATGAAATCCGTTTTGCGCTGAAGGATACGCTGTGCCGTTGCGCGGGGTATCCGACCATTGAGAATGCGATTCTCGCCGCGGCAGAGTCGTTGCGGACGGGCGAGCCTGTTCGCAAGCCGAACGTCCCTGATTCGATTCATGTCCATAAATCGGTGGGACATACGCATCTGCGCCCCGATGGAATCGAAAAGGTCAACGGCAGGGCGATCTACACCGACGATCTCGTGTTCGACAATATGCTGTTCGCAAAAGTAAAACGCGCGATGATCCCGCATGGGTTCTTGACCAAACTTGATATTTCAAAAGCAAAAGCGTTGAAAGGTGTGGTCGCAGTTTTAACCGCCGAAGATATTCCCGCCGAACGCAATCATGGACTGATCATCTACGACTGGCCCGTGATGGTGGGAGTTGGAGAACGCGTCCGCTATGTGGGGGATGCGATCGCGCTCGTAGCGGCGGAAACGCTTGAGGTTGCGAATCAGGCGTCGGCGTTGATCGAAGCGGAATTTGATCCGCAGACCGTGATCACGAATCCCGTGATGGCGCGTGAGGAGGGAGTCCCGCAGATCCATGAAAAAGGAAATTTGCTCAAGCACATCAAAGTCCGCAAGGGCGATATGGAAAAAGGATTCGCCGAGTCGGATGTGATCCTTGAACATACGTTTCACACGCCGACGTATGACCACGCGTTCATCGAACCCGAATGTAGTATCGCAGTTCCAGTAAAACCTGACAGGTCTTCAGGAGACCTGTCAGGTTTCCGACTTGAAATTTATTGCGGTTCGCAAATTCCGTATCAGGATCGAACGCAAGTGGCGCGTGTGATGGGTTGGGATGAGTCGCGTGTGCGCGTCGTCGGGCAGTTGATGGGCGGCGGCTTCGGCGGCAAGGAAGATGTGATGGGGCAGATCCATGTGGCGATGCTGGCGGATGTGACGAAACGACCCGTGAAGTTGTTGTTCGATCGGCATGAAAGTTTGCTGGTCCATCCGAAGCGGCACGCGACGCAGATCCGAATCAAGATCGGCGCGAAGAAAGATGGTCGCATCGTGGCAAGCGAGTCTGAATTGTATGGCGACACGGGCGCGTACGCGTCGCTCGGCGAAAAGGTGATGACCCGCGCCACCACGCACTCGGCGGGTCCGTATGATGTGCCGAATGTCCGCGCCGATTGTTACGCCATGTACACCAACAATCCGCCTGCGGGCGCGTTCCGTGGATTCGGAGTGACGCAGTCGGCGTTTGCGGTTGAATCAATGATGGACATGCTCGCCGAGAAATTGAACATCGAGCCTGTTGAACTGCGTCGCATCAATGCGTTGCATGTCGGGAGCATCACGAACACGGGACAGGAGTTGCGCGAGTCGGTGGGACTCATGGAATGTATTGATAAGGTGTCAGGCGCCATGTGTCAGGTTTCAGGTTTGTCTGAGAGGGATGTGTTCAAGCCGCACGTGAAACTTGAAACGCCGCACTTGGTACGCTCTTGGGGATTTGCCGCGGCATACAAAAACACGGGACTTGGCGGCGGCGCGCCTGATATTTCCAACGCCGAAGTTGAGTTGTACGATAACGGCATGTTTGAAGTGCGGAGTTCGTCCGCAGAAATGGGGCAGGGGCTGGTCACCGTCATGCGATTAACCGTCGCGGAAGAAATGTCTGTTCCGCCTGAGCAGGTCAAGGTGTTGGTGATGGATACGGATTTGACTCCGAACGGCGGACCCACAACTGCGTCGCGTCAAACGTTTGTCACTGGCAACGCGTCACGTTATGCGGCGAAGACTCTGCGAGATGCCATCACCGCGACACTTGCCGAGAAATATGACGTCAAGCCTGAGCAGATTCGTTTTGAAAATGGAATCGTCCATGCCAATGGGCATTCCATGACCTACGCCGAAGTCGCCAAAGAAATGAAAGCGCTGGGACAACATCCACGCGCGTTGTATGAATACGAAGCGCCGAAGACACAACCTTTGGGAACAGGCGGCGATATGCACTTCGCTTTTTCGTTCGGAGTCCAAGCCGCTGAAGTGGAAGTCAACAAACTGACTGGCGAAGTGCGTGTGCTGAGAGTCATCTCTGCCAACGACGTGGGCATGGCGGTCAATCCGCTGGGCTTGCAGGGACAAGTCGAAGGCGGCGTGATGATGGGACTCGGCAACGCCCTCACCGAAGAATTCATCATGGACAACGGCAACGTAGTCACTGACCGTTTGGCGCGTTATCGCATCCCTGGGATTATGCTCACACCTGAGATCACCTCCATTATCGTGGAGCATCCCACTGCGGCGGGACCGTATGGCGCGAAGGGAGTTGGCGAGATATGCAGTATTCCCACCACGCCCGCGATCACGAACGCGATCTATAACGCGGTTGGTGTGAGGGTGGATAGGCTGCCTGTGGATCAGGAGTCCATTGCGCGGGAGATTTGGGAGAGGGAAGAACGGCAAGGATGAATGCGGAAGGATAAAATATGAAAAGGACTCTCAAGATTTTACGTCTGAGAGTCCTTTTTGCATATCGGGTAAAATAGGCAAAGAGAGAACAGGAGACAATCATGGCTGATTTGTCCTTGCAGGAAATGTTGCGCATGCTTCCGCCCGCCTTGCAAACTGAGGTGCGGGATTTTGTCGCGTTTTTGTTGGAATACCGAGTCAAAAAGCAAAGCGCCCCCATGAACTTCCGATGGGAAGGCGCGTTGAAAGATTTGCGCGGCCAATAAACTTCGGTTCAACTTCAACACCAAATTGCTGAATTGCGGGGCGGTTACCATGAAGGCTCTGCTTGATACGAACATCTTTCTTGAGATTTTTTTAGCTCAGGAGTTCTAAATGAAAATCAAAATACAATTTCAAAAGTATTTACTAGTTGTGATATTAACACTATTAGCGTTTTTCAGTGTTTTTTTAGCTTTTCATGTATATAGAGAATACCCAGCTGTTGCAAGAGGAATTTCAGGAGTCGCCATGGCTGCCATGTTGTTTTATTTTGGAAAGTCCTCAAATCTCGACGTGACTTTAAATGAATTATTTCTAGACAAGAGGAAAAGCAAATACATTATCTCTGCATTATTTGTTCCCTTGTTATTCTATTTCGCGACTCTTCAAATTTATGAAATGATGCTAGTTTTTATGAAAAGGTAAACGATTCGCTCACGAGAAGTTTGCGATATTTTCAAGTTGAAAAGCCTGATTTTACTAATTCAACCTTGCGGGCTTCGCCTTAAATCAACCAAATACTTCACTATTCCATAGAAAGACTCTCACGTTTTCAAACCTGAAAGTCTTTTTTGTTTAAGACCTGACAGGTCTTATTCACGACGTTGATAATCTTAATCCACACGTGGACATGGCCGCGAATCCGTTGTGCTTTCGCGGAGACCCATCAGGTCTTCACATGTATCGGGTAAAATCAGCGCATGGATAAATTCCTCGGCTACCGCTGTTCGTTATGCGGAACGGAATATGCTCCCAACGAAGTTGCGTACACTTGCCCCAAAGACGGCGGCAATTTGGATGTGACGCTCGATTACGATTCCATCAAGACCAAATACCAGCCCGAAGACCTGCTCTCGCGCAACGACCCGTCGCTGTGGCGATATTTGCCGCTCCTGCCGGTGGGCGAACCTGAAGGCGACTCAACCCCGCTTCATGCTGTGGGCGGAACACCCGTTTATCAATTATCCTCCCTTGCAAAAAAATACGGGTTGCAAAACCTGTGGCTAAAGGACGAGTCCCGCAACCCCACGGCTTCCTTCAAGGATCGCGCCAGCGCCATCGTGGTGACTCGCGCGCATGAGATCGGCGCGGAGATCGTCGTCACCGCTTCGACGGGGAACGCCGGCGCGGCTCTCGCAGGGATGTCTGCCGCGGTTGGGCAAAAGGCGATTATCTTTGCGCCGAAGTCCGCTCCGCCGGCGAAGGTGGCGCAACTGCTCATCTTCGGCGCGAAAGTGATTCTGGTGGACGGCTCGTACGACGACGCGTTCGACCTCACCGTGAAATGCGCCGACGAGTTCGGTTGGTATTGCCGCAACACGGGCTACAATCCGTTCACGGCGGAGGGAAAGAAAACCGCCGCATTCGAAATTTGGGAATGGTGGCAGGACGCCCACGCGAAATGGCACGAAGAGTTCGGCGCGGGTTTGGAGCATCCGCCGTTGACTGTTTTTGTTTCGGTGGGAGACGGCAACATCATTTCGGGAATCCACAAAGGTTTCAAAGACCTGGTGGAACTCGGTTGGATGGCAAACACCCCTCACATCATCGGCGTGCAAGCCGAAGGGTCTGCGGCGATCTCGAACGCCTTCCATGCCAACACCGAAGCCATCAAGCCTGTCACGGCAAAGACGATTGCCGATTCGATCTCTGTCGATTTGCCGCGCGATGGCGCGCGCGCGGTCCGCGCGGCGAAGGAAACCGGCGGCACGTACGTTAATGTATCAGATGAAGAGATCCTCTACGCCATTGCCGAACTTGGCAAGGTGGGCATCTTTGCCGAACCCGCCGGGGCGGCGGCGTATGCCGGGGTGGCGCGGGCAATTTCCACTGGGGTGATCGGAAGCGGGAATCCCATCCTGGTAATCAATACCGGTAGCGGATTGAAAGACATCCGCGCGGCGATGCGGGCGGTCGCCGAGGCGCCGGTCATCGAACCGACCCTGAATGCCGTGAAAACATTGTTATGAACCAGGATACGCCGTGGAGCCCAACCTTCCGATACACTGCGGGGATTCTTTTCTTCCTCGCCTGTGTGGCATTTCTTTTTTATGGGCGCGATGTGGCGCGGAACATGGTGATTGCCGCGTTTATCGCCTACTTGATCAACCCAGCGGTTGTGTATCTTACCAAGAACACCCGAATGTCTCGCAATGCGGCGGTAAACATTGTCTATTTCTCCTCGTTGATCCTGCTCGTGGGCGTGCCCGCCACTCTTGCGCCGATCTTCTATGATGAAGCGCAGGTGGTCTTTCAAGACCTGGTCGACCTCTCGAGTCAGTTGAGCGCAATGTTGATGCAACCCGTTCAAATCGGCAACCTGGTCTTCCACCTCGAGGAATGGGGGCAGAGCCTGGCGCAACTTCAGGACGCGATCACCGCGCCATTGCCAAAAGACGCGTTGCACTTGCTCGAAACAACCTCCGTGGGCGTGTTATGGTTCCTCGTCATCCTCGTGGGGGCTTACCTGTTCCTATCCGAATGGGCGGGCTTGCGCGAGAGATTGTTCTCCTTCGTCCAGCCGCCCTACCGCGCGGAAATTCACGAATTGTATCGCCGCATCCGCCGTATTTGGATGGCATACCTGCGCGGTCAGATCGTGCTGATGATCATCGTCGGCGCGGTGTTCACCGTAACATGGCTCATCCTCGGTATCCCCGGGGCGCTGGCGCTCGGCTTGATCGCCGGCTTATTCACGCTCGTGCCAGATGTGGGACCGTTCCTCGCCGCCGTGATTGCGGCAAGCGTTGCCCTCCTGGAAGGCTCCACGTGGATTCCCCTGCCGAACTTTTGGGTGGCGATGATCCTCGTCGCTGTCTTTTTCATCTTGATGACCCTGAAGAATCTTTTCTTGCGCCCGCTCATCATGGGGCGCAGCGTGCACATGCACGAGGGGATCGTCTTCATCGCCATCATCGCGGCGACGGTGCTCGAGGGCATTCTCGGCGCCCTGCTCGTAGTGCCCGTGCTGGCGTCAGCCATCATCATTGCGGGATACCTCCAACGGAGGATCCTGGGCTTATCTCCCTTCGAAGATGACGGCAACACGCAATTTGTGGCGCCGCCCGAAAAGGTGAACCCGCCCCGGCGCGGCTCGCGCAAATTCAAACTGTTGGATAAAGCCCGCGCTTCATCCGCCCATACGGTTGCCTCCCCCACCCCAACCGACTCCACCCGTGGAAAAAAAACCAACCGAAAGAAATCATATCCATGAATATCGTATTTTCGATCATTGCCCCCATCTTCAACGAAAAAGACAACCTGCCCGAACTCTATCGCCGCGTGAAAGAAGTGATGGACAAAACCCGCAAGTCGTGGGAATTGATCCTGATCGACGACGGCTCCTCCGACAGTTCGAGCGATATCATCCGCGACCTTGCCAAAACGGATCAGCGCGTGCGCCCGGTCATCTTCGCGCGGAATTTTGGTCATCAAGTGGCGGTGACTGCCGGACTCGATTATTCGCGCGGCGACGCGGTCGTCATCATTGACGCGGACTTGCAGGACCCGCCCGAATTGATTCTCGACATGGCGAAGAAATGGCAGGAGGGGTACGAAGTGGTCTTTGCCGTGCGCGCCGAACGCGAGGGCGAATCGTGGTTCAAGTTGTGGACGGCGTCGCTGTTCTATCGCCTGATCTATCGCATCACCGATGTGAAGATCCCGCTCGACACCGGCGACTTCCGTTTGATGGATCGCAAAGTGGTGAAGGTGATGAACCAGATGCGCGAGCGGCATCGCTTTTTGCGCGGCATGAGCGCGTGGGTCGGCTTCAAACAGATCGGCGTGGAATATAAACGCGCCGCGCGCGCGGCGGGCGAGACGAAATATCCGTTCCGCAAGATGCTCCGCCTCGCCATCAATGCCGTGACAGGCTTTTCATATTTCCCATTGCAAGTAGCCACATTTTTCGGGTTCGCCTCGGCGGGACTTGCCATCATCGCCATACCCGTGGTTGCGATTTTACGCCTGGCAGGCACGCATTTCTTTGAAGGGCAAACGACCACGCTGGTCTTTGTGCTGTTTTTAGGCGGCGTGCAATTAATCTCGCTCGGCATCCTCGGCGAATATATTGGGCGGTTGTACGACGAAGCCAAGGGCAGACCGCTGTACATCGTAAGAGAAGCGCCGGAAGATCAGTAAATCAGCGACGACAAGCATGTTATCCGCATGTTGCGAGTTACAAGTTACCTGCGCGTATCTCGCAAAGCGTAACCCGTATCTCGTGCCTTGTATCCAACTTTCATCATTCATCCATCGAAATTTCCCATGACCTTCCTCAAAGATAAAGAATTCCTCCGCGCCGCATTGGCTCTGGCTGTGCCGGTTGCGTTCCAACAACTGATCACCGCTTCGCTCAACATGGTTGACGTGTTGATGGTCGGGCAGTTGGGCGAGACGGCTGTCGCCGCGCTGGGGCTGGCGAATCAGATCTTCTTCCTGCTCATCCTCTTCGTCTTCGGCGTGACGAGCGGCATGTCCATTTTCACCGCGCAGTTTTGGGGGAAAGGCGATGCGGAGAGCATCCGCAAAGTGTTGGGGATTTGTCTCATCGTCGCGGTCTCGGTCGCGGCGATGTTTTCTCTGGCGGCGGTGTTCATCCCCGAAACGCTGATGTCGTTCTACACCGAGGATGGCGAGGTCATCAAACTTGGCAGTGACTACCTCCGCATTGTGGGACTGAGTTATGTGTTGATGGCGGTCTCGTTCTCATACATTTCGATCTTGCGGAGCATCACGCAAGTCACGTTGACCGTCGCTGTGACCACGCTGGCGTTGCTGTTGAAGACCGCTCTCGGATACTCGCTCATCTTCGGGCATTTTGGTCTGCCCGCACTGGGCGTGCGCGGCGCGGCGATCGGCACAGCCACCGGCTGGGCGTTTGAATGTGTGTTGTTGTTATTTCTTGTGTACGCGAGAAAAACCCCGCTCGCCGCAAATCCGCTTACGTTCTTTCACTTCGATCGCGCGTTCCTGTTCAACATATTGCGCACGTCCATGCCTGCCGCGCTGAACGAAGTGATCTGGTCGTTCGGTATTACCTTCTACTACGCGGTCTACGCGCGCATCGGCACCGACGCCATCGCGGCGATCAACATCAACGCCACCATCGAAGAACTCATGTTTGTTTTGTTCATCGGCTTGGGCAATGCCTGCGCGGTGATGGTCGGCAACAAGATCGGCGAGAAAGAAAAAGAGACCGCGTTCGAATACAGCCGCCGCTTCACCATCATGGCTGTGACGTTGGCGCTATTGGGCAGCGTGATCGTGTTCTTCTCGCGCGACTTTATCGCGAGTCTATATCAAGTTTCCGATTCAGCCGTGTATGATTTAAAAAACATCATGCTGGTCTATTCGCTGTCCGCGTGGCTGCGCGTGTACAACTTCATGTTGTTCATCGGCGCGTTACGCGCGGGCGGCGACACGCGTTTCGCCATGTTCACCGAACTCTTCTCAATCTGGCTGATCGGCGTCCCCGCCGCGCTCATCGGCGGATTTGTCCTGCATCTCCCCGTCTATTTTGTGTACGCGCTGGTGCTAATAGAGGAGGTCGTCAAAGCGATCGTCATCACGCGGCGTTATCTCTCGCGCAAGTGGATTCATGATCTCGTCAACACGACCACGGACACAACCCCGCTTCTCTCGACGGTGGGGCCTGATTCTGCCTCTTGAAGTTTTTCCACACTGAGGCTTTGTGGCTATAATTCGGCTTGCGCTCTTACTGGCTTTCCTCATAGGCTGTACTCAAAATCCAACCACGCTTGTTTCAGGAGACGATGATATGCCCGCTGTCCGTTACCTAGCCCTCGGCGATTCCTACACCATCGGCGAAAGCGTGGACGAGGCTGAACGTTGGCCCAACCAACTTGCATCCCTGGTCGAATCTTCCCCCCAAATTGCTTCGCAATTTGGGGGGATTGAGGGGGGTGTCGAAGTCACCATCATCGCCCGCACAGGCTGGACGACCGACGAACTTTGGGATGGAATTCAAGCGCAGAAAATTGATCCCCCATACGATTTGGTCTCCCTGCTGATCGGAGTCAACAACCAATATCGCGGATTGGATATTGAAGAGTATCGCAAGAGTTTTGTTTTCCTCTTGAACAAAGCGATCGAATACGCAGGCGGCGACGCGAACCGCGTCATCGTGCTATCCATCCCCGATTGGGGAGTGACACCCTTTGCAGGCGACCGCGACAGTAAGAAAATAGCGGACGAGATCAACCGATTTAATGCGATCAACCGCGAAGAGACCGAAAAGGCGGGCGCGCACTACATTGACATCACGCCCATCTCGCGCGAAGCGGTCAATGATCCATCGTTGATCGCGGGCGACGGTTTGCACCCGTCAGGCAAAATGTACACTGAGTGGTCGAAGCTCGCGTTGCCTGTGGCGTTGGATATTTTGATCACAGACAACAAACCGTAGCCATTCGTATTGCGTACTGCGTTCTTCGTAATCTCCAGCGCCCGCTCACTGATCACTGATTACTGATCACTGATTACTCGTAACTCGCAACCTGCAACTCAACCTCTTTCCACTTTCCACTTCCTACTTTCCACAAGGAGCCTCCCATGCCAAAAATCAACTACGACAAACTGCAAGACTATCTCACCTCCCTCGTCCCGCCGCGTGATGCGGAAATGCAAAAAATGGAAGACTATGCCGAGAAAAATAAATTTCCCGCCCTCGGCGCGGCGTGCGGATATTACTGCTACCAACTCGCGCGCATGATCGGCGCGAAGTCCGTGTTTGAACTTGGCTCAGGCTACGGATATTCCACCGCGTGGTTTGCGAAGGCTGTCCGCGAAAACGGAGGCGGCGTTATTCATCACACAGTTTGGGATGACAAACTCTCCGCGATGGCGCAGGATCATCTCGCCAAACTCGGCTATGCTGATCTGGTCAAATTTCACAATGCCGAAGCGGTCGAGTCACTGCGAAAGACATCGGGCCCTTTCGACATCATCTTCAACGACATTGACAAGGAAGGCTACCCCGATTCGCTTCCCGTCATCAAAGAGAAACTCCGCTCAGGCGGACTGCTCATCATTGACAACATGATCTGGCATGGACAAATCCTCGACCCCAACGACCACGAGGAAACCACCGAAGCCATCCGCCGCTTCACCCGCGACGTGACGACTGATTCGGACTGGATAGTTTCTCTCACCCCCGTCCGCGACGGGATGATCGTGGCGTATAAGAAATAACTATTTCGTATTGCGTACTGCGTATCTTTCAATCACTGATAACTGCTCACTGATAACTCGTAACCCGTATCTTGTAACTCGCCCCCCCCATCCCACTCCCCAAGGACTCATCATGCCCTACAACTTCGATCAAATCATCGAACGCCGCGACACAAACTCCGCCAAATGGAATATGTATCCGCCGGACGTATTGCCGATGTGGATCGCCGACATGGACTTCGCCACTCCCGAGCCGATCCGCCTTGCCCTGCATCAGGCGATCGAGCGCGGCGTGCTGGGATATGAGTTTGCCACGCGCCAACTTAGGCAGACCGTTGCGAACCGCATGGAACGGCTGTATGGATGGCAGGTAGACCCCGATTGGGTTGTGGAAACGACCGGCATGGTAAACGGATTCAACATCGCGGCGCGCACGTATTGCAATCCGTCCGACGGCGTATTGATACAAACGCCTGTCTATCACATGTTTTATGGCATTTACAAAAATATCGGGCTGACACAACAAACCGCTCAATTTTCGTTCACGAGCGAAGGCGGCGTGCTCAAATCTCACCTGGACCTTGGCGTGTTTGCCCGGGCGTTTCACATGAACAACGCGCGAACCCGCATGTTCCTGCTCTGCCATCCTCATAACCCGACCGGGCAGGTTTTCTCACGCGATGAACTTTCGAAGATGGCAGAATTGTGCCTGCAAAATGACGCGGTGATCGTGTCGGACGAAATTCATAGCGAGTTGATATTAGACGGATCGAAACATATGCCAACGGCAATGCTTTCCCCCGAAATTGCCGCGAAGAGCGTCACCCTGATCGCCCCGAGCAAGGCATTCAACATCGCCGGATTATTTTGCTCTTTCGCCATAATTCCCAACGATGGTTTACGCGAAAAATTCAAGAAGACCAGTGAAAGCATGACGGGTCACCCCTCCAGTTTGGGGCTGATCGCCGCGGAAGCGGCTTTCTCCGGCGCTTGCGACGATTGGCTGGCTGAATTGAGGATCTACCTGAAGGAAAATCGCGATTTCGTCATAGGCTGCTTGAGAGAGAATTTCCCGGAAGCAAAATTCACAATCCCCTCGGCAACATACCTCCATTGGCTTGATTTCGGCGGCTATGTAGAAGCGAGGCAAATCACCGGTTCCCCGTTCAAGTTCTTCCTCGAACAGGCAAAGGTCGCGCTCAGTGATGGCGGGGAATTCGGCGAAGGATTCGAGAATTTCATCCGCTTGAATTTTGGCGCCCCTCGCCCGCTGGTGGAGCAGGCATTAAGTCGAATGAAACTCGCGCTTCAATCCGTTCAGGTGGAAGCGGCTAACACTCATGGACGGTAGATTGCGAAAATAGGTTTTTGATGCGGTCGTACTGCGTCAAAGTCAGGCGACAGTTGCGCTGTCGCCTGAACTTTCGTGAAGCGCTGATTTCGCGCGGACACGCTCTTTTAAAGAAAGGACGGATGGGGATCACCCATCCGTCAAAAATTCTAGAACCCGGTAAGGAGCGGGGAAATTGCCTCTTTCTTTTTTCGTTCGGGGAACGTCTGGAACAACAGCCGAGGGCTATCGCCAGTTTATGGCATCCCACTCTTACCTTCTATTAAATTGTCAGGCGGTGTCTCTATGGCTACCTCCTTTCACTTAAGCACATCATACACCTCGCAAATTGGTTTTGCATTAAAAACAACCTACGCTTCTGTTAAAATTTGATTCTTGAAACAGATGTGCGTAATTAATTTCACCATCGCTCAGCGGATCTGGTTTTTCCTCATCCTGCTTAATAGTTTTGCGATCAACACACCCGCAGGCGCGGCAAAGACGAACGCAAGAACTCCTGCAAGGATCAATCCAATCCCAGCGATCGCGCCCGTCCACAAGAATGCATAAGTAACAGGATCTTCCATCACAACATCGCCGTTCGAATCCACGCACTGCATCACATACGCGGTGCTCGGCTCTGAATTGCCGAACTCATCGGTTGTTGTCGTTGCGTAAGAACGCGATTGAGCCGATGTGCCCTCGGGGCAGATCAATGGCGCGACCGTCTCCATCGCAAAATCTGTCACAGACGTGGATACGCCGACGATCATCGAAACGGGGAAAATACACATGCTGATGACCACGAACGCAATAACCCACACAAGACAACCCGAAAGCGCGCCTGCCGATGTCTGTTTCATTTTCGTCTCCTTATGCTCGGCGAGTATAATTCATTTGCTAAACGATATTTCCCAGGAGTGACAAAATGACTACCATTGATCTGACCGTTGATAAAACCCGCCGCGCGCGCGCCATCCAACGCGCCAAAGAAAAGAACATCGTCATCCCCACGTATGCACAGATGAAAGACCCGTCGAAGATTCCCGCGAAAGTGAAGGATGAGTTGAAAGGCATCGGACTCTGGGATATTCATCCGCGTAACCTCTTTCGGATTAACTGGCACAACCAACCCACCGCTTCAGGCGGGACGTTTGGCGGAGTCAACTTCCTCGAGCTTCCGTCGGCGCTGACGGGAGTCCCTGCCCGCATCATCGCCATCGTGGGGAAGTGGTTCCCGACGGGAGCGCACAAAGTCGGGGCGGCGTTCAGCTGTCTCGTGCCGAGACTGGTCACAGGCCAATTTGACCCGACGACTCAGAAAGCGGTCTGGCCCTCCACAGGGAATTACTGTCGCGGCGGCGCGTATGACTCCGCGTTGTTGGGATGCGAGTCCATTGCGATTCTGCCCGAAGGGATGTCGAAGGAGAGATTCGAATGGCTCGCGAAAGTCGCAGGCGAGACGATCAAAACCCCCGGGTCCGAATCGAACGTCAAAGAAATCTTCGATAAATGCTGGGAGTTGAAAAAGTCGGGACAGGATTTGATGATCTTCAATCAATTCGAAGAGTTTGGCAATTACTTGTGGCACTTTGAAGTGACGGGGCACGCGATGGAAGAGGTCTTCAATCAGGTGGCTGGCAAGCACGGACGGTATCGCGGCATGGCGTCTGCGACGGGTTCGGCAGGGACGATTGCCAGCGGCGATTACATGAAAAAATTATTCCCCGATTCAAAGATCGTCGCGAGTGAGGCGTTGCAATGCCCCACGCTTCTCGAAAACGGATTCGGCGCGCATCGCATCGAAGGCATCGGTGACAAGCATGTGCCGTGGGTTCATAATGTCAAGAATACGGATGTCGTCACCGCGATTGACGATAACGCTGTTGTGAATCTTGCGCGCTTGTTCAATGAAGAATCGGGACGGCAATATCTCGTCGAACAAGGTGTGCCCGAATCTCTAGTCTCCAATCTCGATTTACTTGGCTTTTCTGGAATCTCGAATGTTTTATCGTGTATCAAAACCGCGAAGTATTACGAAATGGACGAGAACGATGTGATGATCACCATCCTCACCGACTCGATGGAGTTGTATCGCTCGCGTCTGCATGAAATGCATCAGGAATTTGGCGAATACAACGAGCGTTCCGCCGCCGCCGACTTTGCCCGCTACCTGCAAGGCGAATCGACCGACAACATGCTCGAACTCCGTTACACCGACCGCCGCCGCGTGCACAATCTCAAATACTATACCTGGGTCGAGCAACAGGGGCGCACGTATGACGAAATCCAAAAGCAATGGTACGAGCCGAATTATTGGACCGACGTGCAAACGCAAGCCGATGAAATTGATGAGTTGATCGTTGAGTTCAATAAAGAAGTTGGGATTATCTAATCAATTGACAGTCACCTTCAAGGTGACTGTCAATTTTTCTCTCTGTGCTACAATCAAAATAATCTTTCCACGGAGGTTAACCCATGACTCTCATTCAATTCACCCGAAACTATCGCGACCTAAGCACGGACGCGGGATTCCAGTTCGAGTTCTTCTGTGACCGTTGCGGCAACGGCTACCAGACCGAGTTCCAAGCCTCGGCGATGGGAACCGCGACAAACGTATTAGATGCCGCGAGCAACCTTTTTGGCGGCGTCCTTGGGAAAGCCGCAAACGTGGCGCGCGGAGTCCGTTCGGCGGGATGGGAAAAGGCGCACGATAACGCGTTTGCCGACGCGGTGGAGGAAGCCAAGCCGCATTTCCACAAATGCAAACGGTGCGGCAAATGGGTGGATGACGATTGCTGGAACGATCAACGAACGCTTTGCAAAGACTGCGCCCCCGATATGCAGGAAGAGATGTCGTCCATTCAAGTGCAAGCCGCGATACGCGACGCGCAAGAAAAAGCCAACACCGTGGATTACGTTTCCGCCGACACCTTCAAACAAACCATCGTAACGACTTGTCCGCACTGCGGCGCGAAAGCGGGCGGAGGAAAATTCTGTCAGGAGTGCGGCAAACCTCTCGCCGCCGAAAAATTCTGCAAGAAATGCGGCGTAAAAATGGAAGCGGGCGCAAAATTCTGCGCCGAGTGTGGGACGAAGCAATAACTTTTCGGCACAACCAAAAATCAAGTGTGGAAAGTGGAAAGTTGCGAGTAGAATCTGCTCTGCACTTTCCACACTTCGATTCTACTCAGTGCATGCTGTCTACTTTGCCAATAGCCCACTCTGCAAAGCAGACAAGTCCATGTTCTGGCGTGCCAAACGTTGGTATCCAAATACGCGAATCACCAACCCAGCCATTCCCCAATTCAAGGTTGCGCCAATCAACGGGTGAAGCTCGGCTGAGGAAAGAAACAACCCAGTCACGCCAATGGAGGCATGAAATAGTAGAGCCAGCAAGAGACTGCCCTGCGTGTTGTTGTAAACCCAGGTAAACAAGAGGGCGGTTGCCATTAATTCAAGAAAATGCCATCCGATAAATCCATCTTGAACAAGATTTCCTTTGGTTAACCATAAGGGTAAATGCCAGGTCCCCCATATCAACCCTAAAAGGAGACTGGCGTTCAAACTGCTTTTTTTGAACTGTAACCGCGGCAAGGCAAAACCACGCCAGCCGAATTCTTCTCCCATCGAACTTCCAAACAGCAGTTGTTGAAGAAAAAAGGCGGGTAGAAACACCAAAGGGGTGGCATTCAATAACTCTGGAAACAGATTCACAAAAGGGGGTTGCGAGAAGTTTGGTATTGGGCTACCCAGCAAGATTGAAATACCGGTCTTTGTCAGTGAAAGAACGACGGGCCAGGCTAGCGCGAACAAATACCACTGGAGTCCGATCCGCCATGTCAACAAGCGTTTAAATAGACCGCGGAAACCGTCCCGCCCATCATAGGCGGCTGTCGTAATAAGCGCGGCTAACGACGGACCAATAGCGCCCAGCAAGCCGGTCAAGAATGGATTAATCTGGAAGCGGATGAAATCATACGATGCCAGCGCTGCGGGAACCCAGACCGCCCATGAGATCCCAAAAGCCAGAATTAGAAAGACTGCCAGTGAATATGGTTTTGGCGAAATGGAGATCGGAGACCCATCCCCTTCGTAATGGTAAATAGGACTTTGCATTTGATCCTCCTTTTATAATCCACTCTCACATTGAGAATTGACGGTCAGCCGATAAGGTTTTTCCCAACCACGCTAGCCATACGATACTGAGGAGCAATACAATGATACCGAGCGGAGGCAACAGGCTTAATCCGCCTATAACCAATCCAAGATAACTTAGCCGCTTTGGCAATCCCCCGGTCTTCAATGCCGCCACATTCAACAGCAAATACCATAGTCCATTAATAACGATGACCGCCATTCCCAGCGCCCCAATAATTTCATACATACCCGTTTGCCCTTGAGTTAAGCGCGATGCTTGCAATACGGCAAACAAGCTTAGACCGGTGTTGACGAACAGGCATATCACCGCCAGGAAACCAAATAGAGTGGCGAGAGTTGTCAGTACCGGGGACTCGTTTCGCAAGCGATGGGACATTGCGACCATCAAGACAGTCGCCGCAATTGCCGACATGAACTTGAGCGCATCCTGAATAATCAAGGGCATTGGGTTAGTAATTGCTATTTGCGCAAGTAAGGCATTATCGGCGAGCGCGGTAGGTCCGATCAGCCCCAACGCCACGATCAGCGTGGTAATCGCCAATACCGCATTGATCCGAGCGGCATTCCCCCCAGCTTTTTGAAGATTCAGTCGATTCATTTGCATTGTCTTATTCCTTTTGCTTATTCAACAACTATTCGCTCCCGTTCTTAATGTACGCGGCTTTCACCAGCTCGATAACATGGGATGTTTGTGTTGACTTGGACGCTTCCGGTCAAGCACACCCATTATTTCATGTTCGACTGGAATACGCATCGGTCAAGCGCCGCAATTCCGAACGGTCTTTCGTTGGAAATGAAATCTGGGGCTTGGGTTGTATGCATCTACAGCTCTGGCCGTAGATGCGCGCATAATCATTTCGACGGTTATTATCATGACCGTCGAAATGATGCGTCCCTGGATGATGGATTTATTCCGTTTTGGGGTTTAACTGGGATATCAATTTGCGCATATCTGTTAGGGCGCTTTGCGAGAGAGCGTGGAGTTGTTCCAGCGAGATACGCGCGAGGGCGGGGTTGCGCTCCATCAAAATCTGGGCAGACCGCGTCGTCAGGACGATGGTGAAGATGGTTTGTGAAACCGAGTTATGTAATTCGCGAGCCAACCGGTTGCGCTCGTCGATCACCGTCAATTCTTCCACTTGAGCAACGTATGCTTGCAACTGGCGATTGATCTCAGTCAACTCATTGATGATGGCTTGGCTTTTCAAGCGAGCAAACTCAAGTTCACGGCCCGCTGTAATATACGCAGACAGGATAAAAATACCCATCATCGGTAACAGAGCGCGCGCCAAACCAGTGAGGGTTCCCAGAAAGTACATCATTGGCAACCCAGTCAGGGCGGTGAAAATCCCCACCCAAATCCAGAGGCTTCTATCGGCAAACACAGAAGCCGCTTGGAAAGTTAACAACACAAATAGCGCCGCAACAGCGCCGAAGTTTGGGTTCAGCCCCAAAATAACGGTAACAATGAGGGACTGGATTGCAAAGTAGAAATGACAAAATCCTCGAGGCAGGTTCGGCACCCACACAAACGCCACATAGAGCGCAAGGAAGACCGCATGCAGGCTAACATACCAGGGTGTCAATTCAGCGCGTTTATTGGACAGCACTGATTGCGCGAACTCCGCTGTGAAAATCAGAAAGGTTGCTACAACTACAATTCGCTTGGAGCGGGGCGGCGAGGATGCGATCTTCCATTCGAGCAATTCGGTTCTCCCTCGCAATCAGACTTTTTAAGCCAGCCCTTGCTTAATGGCGTAAATTGCCAATTGCGTGCGATCTTTCAGGTTCAATTTGTCGAGAATGTTACTGACATGCGTTTTAACGGTCTTTTCACTGATAAACAATGCTTTGGCAATATCGCGGTTACTCCGTCCTTGCGCCACGAGACGAGTCACGTCGAGTTCGCGTTCGGTAAGATTTGTCGCAGTCTCAGTGGGCTTGTTCGTAGAGTCATCGTGCCGAGAATTTCGCGCAGCATCCATCAATGCGCGAACGACATTTGGATGCAATCGGGCTTCCCCTCGATAAGCGGCGCGTATGGCTCCAATCAGATCGTCTGGGGAGATATCTTTAAGTAGATAACTTGAAGCCCCCGCCTGGATCGCGGGAAAGATTTTGTCGTCATCGGCAAAACTGGTCAACGCAATGATTTTGATCGTATCGCTCAGCGACGTAATTTGTCGCGTAGCTTCGATTCCGTCCAAGTTGGGCATAACCAAATCCATCAACACGATGTCGGGTTGTTGCAAGCGCGTTGCTTCCACGGCTGTTCGTCCATCGCCCGCCTCGCCAACCACAATGATATCCTCATGCAATTCCAGAAAAGCGCGCAACCCTTGGCGAACGATTTGGTGATCGTCAACGATGAGCACTTTTATTTTTTCTTCCTGCGCCATCATGACAATTCACCTCCTAACTGCTTCTTCTCAATTCGGATCAATGTGCCTGCGCCGGGCGAGCCTGTAATTCTCAAGTTCCAACCAATCTCATCAGCCCTCTCGCGCATGGAAGCCAGCCCCATCCCGTTACTGTTCGACACGTGTTGCACATCGAAACCAAGCCCCTGATCGGAAATTTCAACAGACGGCGGATTATGCAAGTTCAATCGAATTCTCGCTTGAGGCGACCGGGCATGCTTGACGATATTATTTAGCGCTTCTTGAATGATGCGAAAAAGCCCCTGTTCGTCAGATGGGTCTAGAGGAAAATCGCCTTCTACTTCTAACGAAACGTTCAGACTCTCCGGCAAATAACGGCTGGCAAGATGTTGCTGGATGGCTAGAACCAACCCGCCTTCTTCCAACGGCCCGGGGCGGAGTTGCAAAATCAGCGCTTGCATCTCAGAGAGAGCGCTTTGGGACAACTGATTTAACCGATCTAATTGCGCGCCCACCTTGGTCGATTCCCGATCAAGCAATAATACAATTGACCGCGTCGTAAGAGTCATAGCGAAGACGATCTGCGTTACCGTGTCGTGGAGTTCCCGGGCAAGGTGATGACGTTCGCGCGCCTCCACAAGCTTTTGGCTCTGCCGGGCAAAGTCTTGCAACTGCCGATTTGATTCGTGAAGTTGTCCCAGCAACACTTGGTTGTAATCGTACGCATCCTGAACCTGGCGCAGTGTCAGAGCATAAGAAGCCAGTAGTCCAATTCCACCAGCATAGATTAGCGCAATGACGATCCCTACCAATAAACCGTACGTCTTGATCATCGGCAAACTCACTAAAACGGCAAATGATCCAATCCATACAGTACCAAATTTGATATTCGTCCTCAGTATGATCTGCATACTGAGAATGCCAAACAAGACCGCAAAATAGTCTCCCGACTCGGCGGTGAAAAGTAGCATCAAAGACAACAAGGATTGTAAGATCAAATAATAGGGAAAGTAATTGGGCTGACGTTTTGAGACAATTTCCTCGCCAATGAATAAGATCATCCACAGCGTCAGGAAAACAGCCATCACGCCCGCCCCGGGGCTATGGCGCTGTTCGATCCATAACCGTAACACCGCCGCTCCAAACAAACAAGCAACTGTAAGATGAAACATCCATTGATAGCGACCAGCGGAAGCCTTCATAGGTTGTCGTCAATTATAGCCTCATCCAGCACAACCAATCATCGAGAAACACGCTCAAGAAAACAACAATAATTGAAAGACATCGGAAACTCTCGCTGGCGTATAATTATTTTGTGCTTCAACCCACCTCCCTCATCCTCGTCTGCCTCCTCCCAACCCCCCGCGACCTTGAAATTGCGCGTCTGCTCGGCTGGTATCGTATCCCGCTTCGCACCGCGCCGAAAGTTGTCGCGGTGGATTATCTCGCCTTTTATCAACCTTCAGCATTCGGCGATCACAGCGGACAGATCGAATTCATCGCCCAAGTAAAAGGACACGAACTGACCACGCGCGGCGAACTGCTCAAAGAGGAAGCGCATCATCCGCGCGCGAAAGAGGAGTATTTCAAAATTCAACTCGGCGGACTGGAGAAATTGAACGACCCCATCCATTCCGACAAATGGAAGCGTCTCACGTTCCTCTACACAACGGGCGAATATTTGCTCAACGCAAAACTGCTCAACGACCTCGTCGTCCAAAGCGAAGAGCGCGACCTGCTCTGGAAGAGTCTGCGCGAACGCGCCGAGAACGAACAACTCTACAAAGTTGACCTCCCCGAAACGGACATTCCTCCCGATGTGTTGCTCGCGTTGTTGGGAATCAAAGAAGCGCAGGAATCGTATGGCGACATTGATTAAGAATGGGACTCTCGTCACCGCCGAAAAAACGTTTCAAGCCGATATCTTGATTCAGGATGAAAAGATTCAGCGCGTCGCTCCGACGATTGAGGCTGATTCGGCGTTGACGATTGACGCGTCGGGCAAGCTGATTCTCCCCGGCGGCGTGGACCCGCACGTCCACCTCGACCTGCCCATGTTCGGCACCGTCTCCTCCGACGATCATTACACCGGTCACAAAGCCGCCGCATTCGGCGGAACGACAACCGCAATGGATTTTGTTCCGCTCGCAGAATCCCCCTCTCCCAGCGGGAGAGGGGTTAGGGGTGAGGGAGAATACAATTTCAAATACTCAATCAACCTCTGGCTCGAAAAAGCCCAAAAAGCCGCCATTGATTATTCCTTCCACATGAACCTCACGCAATTCAACGAGAACATCGCCAAACAGATTCCATCCCTGCGCGAGATGGGAATCCAAACCCTCAAAGTATTCACCGCCTACAATGGACGATTGCGCCTCGACGATGGCAGTATCTTCAAAGCTTTGCAAATTGCCAGGGACAACGGAATGCTCGTCATGGCGCACTGCGAAAACGGCGACGTGATCGAAACGCTTGTCGCGCAAGCATTGGCGAATGGACACACAACTACCGAATGGCACGCGTTGACTCGCCCCGCGTGGGGCGCGGTGGAAGCGACCTTCCGCATGGCGGCGATGGCGCAACAAGCCGACACGCCGGTCTACATCGTCCACATGAACGCAGGCGGCGAAGTGGACATGCTCAAGTATGCCCGCGAACACGGCGTCAAAGTGATGGGCGAGACCTGTCCGCAATATTTATTTTTCACGATGGATAACTTGCGTCAACCCGACGGCGCGAAATGGATCTGCTCCCCGCCGATGCGAACGAAAGATGACAACGCGCGTCTATGGGAAGGATTGACCGAAGGAATCCTGCAAACCGTCGGCACGGATCATTGTCCCTTCTTTTTTGATGGAACGGAACCGATCATCTACGAAGGCAAACCCGTCGCCATCCCCGGCAAAGAGTTAGGCAAAGATGATTTCACAAAAATCCCGAACGGACTGCCCGGTATTCAAGATCGTATGCCCGTGTTATGGACAACAGGCGTCCGCGCGGGGAAAATCACTGCAAATCAATTTGTCGCGTACATGTCTACCAACACCGCGAAAATTTTCGGCCTATATCCACGCAAAGGCGCCCTGCTCGAAGGCTCAGACGCCGACATTGTGATCTGGGACCCCGAAAAGAAAGTGAAATACGGAGTCGCCATGTCACATCAACGCACGGACTATAACTTGTACGAAGATTGGGAATTAATCGGCTACCCCGAAAAAGTTTTCCTGCGAGGAAGGCTAATCGTGGACAGAGATGCGTGGATGGGCAAAGCAGGCAACGGTCAGTTTTTGAAGCGCGGCATGGGCGAATTTATTTAACGCCCGCCCACTTCACCTCTTCGCGTGATGCAGGCGGTCCGTCGCCTCTTCGGTGAGCGGGATGTACACTTGAATCCTCGCGCCTTTGCCCGGCGCGGAATCGATGTTGAGCAAGCCGCTCACCAACTCCGTCCGTTCGCGCAGGTTGACCATGCCCAGACTGCCGCGCTTATCGTATGATCTATTCACCGCATCCACATCGAAGCCCAGCCCGTCGTCTTCGATCTCCAGCAACGCAATCCCCGTTTCAAAAGGTCTCAATCTCACCCAAATGTGCACCGCGTTGGCGTGCTTGCGCGCGTTGTTCGTTGCCTCTTCGATGATGTAGAAGATCACGCCCTGCTTGCCCATCTCCATGCTTTCGAGCATCTTCTCATCCACGTTGATGACGACGTTCTGTTGAAACGTTTCGCGCATTTTTTCCGCCATCGCTTCGAGCGCGGCGGTCAGCCCCTGCGACTCAAGAATGAGCGGTCGAAGCGTAAATAGCATGTGGCGGATCTCCTTGGTGGTGCGATGCGCCAACTCCTCGATCTTCTTTAACTCATCCGTCGCTTCGTCGACATTCTTCGTCATCATGCGCCGGGCGATATTGATCCGCATCGCCATCGCCGCAACGGATTGCGTCGGTCCATCGTGCAGGTCGCGCGCCAGTTTTTTGCGCGTCTCCTCTTGCACCTCGACCATGCGCTCTTTTTCTTCCACAAGGTCTTGATACAGGCGCGCGTTCTGCACCGCGATCACCGCCTGCCTGCCGATGATATCGAGCAAGCCGCGACGTTCCATCGTGAAATAATTCTGGTCGGGGTGGGCAAAGAGCATCATGCCATACATATTGAACCCACTGCGGAGAGGGAAACAATACGCGGCAGTGCAGGACCGCAAGGCAATGATGCGTCCGAGTTCGGGATCATACCCCACGTCGGTGGAAAGAAGCGGCTCGCCGTCGTCGAAAATTTTCTTGAGGATGCCCTCGTTGCCGTGCAGGCTGACGCGCATATCCGCGTTCGTATATCGCCGCGCCGAACCGACGCGCAATTCATTCCCGCGGAATAAATAAACGGCGCTCACCAGCCGCTCATCCAGTTCAGGCTCATCGGGATCGGCAGTGGGATTCAACGCAGAGTACCCCAGATCAAGAGCAGAATCGAGCACGCGCTTGTAACTCAGCGTGGCTGTCAGCGTGGAGGTCAATTCATAGATGGCGCGGAGACGTTCGCTTTCCATGTTACTGCGCCGCTCCTCCGCATCCAACCGGGTGCGGCGTTGGAAGCGTAAACGCCTCATCAACATCTGCCCCCCCGCCCCGCACACCAGCGTGAACAACACAGTGAGCGTCAATCCATTTGAAATGGAAAAAGTCCAACCATTAACGAGAGACGCGCGCGAAACAAACAACTGCCACGCGATAAATAAGATGCCCACCACCAACGACCCCAAGAGCTCAAAATATACCGCGCCGGTGAGAATAGGATACAACCCAGTCCATACCGACGCATTGCCCAGCCCGCCCTGCAAATAGAAAAATAAGGCGGCGAGCGCAAAATCAACAGCCAGCACAATGTGCCGATGGAAACGGACGCGCAAGTTCATCCCCACCAACACGCTCATGGCAATATTCCACAACGCCATTAACAGAACAATGGTCAGCGAAACCGCGTTGATCAAGTCGCGCAGTCCCAACGATACGAGCAATCCCACCAGCGTCACCCAGCGCAGGGAAACCGCCAACCAGTCTGCCACATACGGCGTTTCAAATTTACGCATGTTTCCAATGATACTCGAAAAGTAACAATGCAATTTCCGCCCGGTCTTACAGATGGCTTACGACTACGCCTCATACCCCATACGAGCGAGATACGCGCCCATCTTTTCTTTCAAAATTGCCTGTTGTTCGGCAGAATAGGATTCGCGGAAGCGGCCGATTCTTCCCTTGAAAAAATGGAGACCCTGTTGCCCCTCGCCTTTTTCGGGACGAAAAGCCTCGATCACTTTCTCGACGTCGGGCTGGTTCGCCCGTAGACGGAGGAACTCAACCAGACGCGTCGCCTCGCTGTCATAGTTCGTGAGCAGGTCTTCGTAGCGCGCGATCAACACATTCTTTTCGCGCGTCCACTTCTCCCAAATGCGGACGTAGTCCATGATGAACGCGAGACTCTTGTCGAAGTCGGTGAGATGCGAGAAGGCATTGGGTCGTCCCTTTTGTAACGCGCGTTGACCGAAGTCGAACGCCGAGAGCATGGCGTCGCGGGGATCGCGATAAATGTAGGTGATGTGAAGCAAGCCCACCCGTTGAAAGAGGCGGCTCGTCGTCGTGGGTCCCGCGTGTGCTTTGATGACAAATGTGTTCCCCATCAACGCGGGGATCGCCACCATCCCCAACCGCCGCGCGGAGAGGACGCCGATGTTGCAATTCACTTCGGTCAATATTTTTTGCAGTTTATATTTTTCGCGGATGTCGCGCGCGTCGGCGCAACCTGTGGTCTTCATCAGGTCGTGGATGAGGTTGTAGTGCCAACCCGAACCCGCGCGCGGCATACCAACGGAAAGGACGATCATTGTGACTCCAACTGCTCAGCCGCCGAGGACGGCGTTGGGAGCAAGTGATTCGATTCTAACGCATACGCCATCACACCCGCAAGAATTCCGAGGTTGACCCAAAGATTCGGAGTGGCGAATGAATCTTGCGTGGCATTATAGATGGCAATGGCGATCCACGAGAACAAGCCCGCGATGCCGAGAAAACGCGCGTATGAATTTTTATGTTGTAGCGCGGTCAACGAATCGGCGAGCAGTGAAAATAAAAACGCGATGAATAGAACGAAGCCTATCAATCCTGTTTCGGCGAGCAAACGCGCGTACATATTTTTGGGGTTCGGATAGAGTTTACTTTCAGGGTTGAGTTGTTTCGCAATTTCAGGCACGACCGTCAACGACCAATCGGGGAGATGATCGTACATGTACAATCCGCTCGCGCCCAAACCCACGCCCAACACGGGACTCTCCTCATACACGCCCATCGCGCTGACCAGATACGCCGAGCGCGCACCCGCTGAATTTTCTACGACGAACTCCTCCACGCTCTCCGCATCCGATTCAAACATACGCGCGATGTATCCCTTTTGAGCGAGGAACAATCCTGCGCCGAGGATCGCACCGATTGCGAGAGTCAAAACCCCAGCGCGTAAAATTAAACTTTTTGAAACAAACCATGTCCACGTGGAGCGAAGTTCGGCGCGACCGACGAGTAAAAAAGTCAACGCGGTTGCCGCGCCTGCGGTGAGTAATCCGCCGCGTGAGTAGGTAGCGAGAATTAATAGACCTGCGAATCCCAACAAAATAATTTCAAGCCACTTAAAGCGCGTGACGCGCACACCCGTGAGCAATGACGCGAACAGCCACGGCAAATAGACGGTTGCGATCTGCCCCGCGAGCCACGCGGGCTCGTACGCCATGCCAGAGACTCGATTCGTCTTCACCAGTTCGCGCATCGAGAAGGCGAGTTGCCAGTGCGTGACCGTCACCTTCGGAAGGATCGGTGTGTAAAACGCGAGCGCCTGCACGCCGCTCCATGCCACGTCCAACGCGAAGCCAGCGAGAATCCATCTCACCGAAAATTTCAAGTCGTCTTCGTTGCGATTCATCCACACGGCGGCGATGAAAAAGGATATGCCGATGACCAGCGTCGCCCACGCGCGGATGACACGCCCGAAATATTCCTGCCCTCGCAAGGGAATCGGATCGAGCCACGCCCCGAAACTGCTCGCCACCAAAACGACCAGCACAAACCCCGCCAGCGGAGTCAACGCCCCCGCGCGTGGGAAAGCTGTTTTGCCGCGAATCCATTGAACGATGAGCAACGGCAACAACAACGCAATCGGGTAAAACGCCAGCGGACGGACAAGTGTCCCCTCGCCCATGCCTGGGAAGTAACGAAAACTCGTGACAGGCAACGCCATCAACGCCGCGCCCCACAGGAAGCGCGTCAACTTTGACATAATGCCCCCGCGCGTACTGCGACATTTATGTCGCCATAAGCGCAAATGCGACATATTGCAGAATCACAATTAAACCGAGCAATCCTTCCGCTCCGATTTGAACCACGGAGACACTGAGTCACGGAGTTTTTAATCATTTTTTCTCTGTGTCGCCGTGTCTCAGTGGTTAGGTTTATTGCTCGATCAATTTGAAAAAGAGCAAAAGTCGCTTTTGCCGCAATGGGACGACTGAAGTCGTCGCTACGTGTTACCCATTTAATGGTAGCTCGAAAAGTGCGACATAAATGTCGCGGTACGTGAATCTTCATTTTGCTTTGCCAAAAAACAAAACCCCAAACGCGCTCACGGCAAGGAAGCCAATTGCACCAATCAATAAATATGTGCTTAGTGACAAACTTCGCTCGGAGGGTAAATTCTCCACCTGAGCCATATCCGCGCGAATGAACGGATTCAATCCATCGGAAGCGGCGGCTTTCTTGTTCACTTCATCGGTAAACAACCGCGCCCACGTGGATGCGATCCCCACCGCTTGTCGCACGGTTTCGTCCGTTGCATAGAAATGCCAGCCGCCCTCCGCGGGTTGACTCAACTCCAATTTTCCGCCGCGTAATTCATCAACAGGAATCCCAAACTCGGAAGATAGTTGATTCATCACACTATCAGAATATGCAATCTCTTCCAGTTTGCGAGTCTCGCGTTCGAGATAGTAGAAATATTGACGGTCTGTGTCTTGCGGGAACGCCGCTTCCAAATTGAAATCCACAACCACCGTTGCACGCGCGCGATACGGCGGAGGCGCGACGTAATAAACCGCCGCGCCGATCGCCGCGCCGAGGATCGCGCCGAGAACCCAAAAGCGCCAGGCTTTGAGTAATCGAATCAGGTCGTTGAGGGAGGGGGGAGAGAAGAGGTGCATGGTAATTGGTAAATGGTAATTGAGAATTAGAGAATTAGAGATTAGAGACTGGAGATTAGAGACTGTCTTTGCAGAAAAGTTCTACCTTCAGCCTTTTAAACTTTGTGTACTTCGTGTCACCTGCCCCGATGCTCTTGCGGGGTTTGTGTTGAATCTTTTAGCATCCTTCGCCGCCGCCAATTCCAGATCGGGGCGATGAGTTTACGGATATAGTATTTTGCCACGATGGTTGAAAAGAACGAGCCGCCATCGCGGTAATGCACACGGACCATTTCGGGCCAACAGCGGTCATCGGCGACGATGGTTTTGCCAGAGGTGTGCAAGCGGAAATTCGCCCACGTCTGCGGCACATATTGTATCCGCGAACGCGCCGCGAGACGCGTCCACAGATCATAATCCATCGCGAAATAAAACGACGGGTCGAGCGGACCGACCTGCCGCCACAAGTCCGCGCGGAAGAACGCAGTCTGTTGCGGGATGTGAACGTATCCCTGCCTCAGCAGGCGTTCATCCGTTTGCGCCGAGTTGAATTTGCCGATCACGCGTCCGCTTTCGTTGATGAAGTTGCAATCGCCGTAGACCATGCCCACGTCGGGATGTCCCTGCAAAAATTTCACCGCCGCGCCGACCGCGCCCGCCTCATACGTGTCATCGGAATTGATCCACGCAAGGATGTCGCCCTTCGCGCGCGCGAACCCCTTGTTGATCGCGTCGGTCTGACCTTTATCTGGTTCGCTCACCCACGAGGCGATTCGCCCTTCAAATTTTTTGAGGATGTCAACCGTCCCATCCGTGGACGCGCCATCCACGATGATGTATTCGATGCGCGGATAATCCTGCGCCAGCACGGACTGGACCGTCGCTTCGATGTAGCGCGCTTGGTTAAAGGAGGGAGTGATGATGGAGACGATGGGGAGAGGTTTTGGGGTGGTCATTGGGTGAGAAAGTTAGCAGTTATTAGTGATCAGTGAACAGTAATTGGTAATTGAGTTACCAGTTGATGTCGGGGTAAAACAATTGTGCAGAGTCTTCGGTGATCTCGCGGATGCGGTTTATTTCGTCAGGAGATAGTTTCGATCTCCAATTGTCCACGCTGGCGCGACTGTCCATTTTCACGGAGTGAGTTTTGCGGCGCGAGAGTTCGGTCGGGTTGTCGGAACTGCTTGAATTCAAAATTTTATTTTCGGCATGAGGTGTGAAGTCCAAGCCCAGCGCGGCGTATAGGTCGCGGAAGCCGTTGACGGGATCGCGCGAGAGGTCTTCGTGGCGAACGATGATGAGATGCCGATTCAGCCGTCCCTGCGAATGAACCGTGCGGTAGATCATCGTCCACAACAAACTGGCTTGACCGATGACATCATCCGCTTTGATGGCTTGCATTTGTTCGCGATATGGTTCAAGATGATCGCGCATCAGCAGAGGTTGGTCGAGCAGGTCGTTGAAATCGAAATTCCAGCTGAGGCGTTTGAGACTGCTGGCGAACGCGGCGGGGTGACGAACCGTGACGACGATGTTGAAATCGAATCGCTTTGCGAACCACGGCATCGAAAAGACCGCGAACGGATCTTTGAGCAAGGCGCGTTGACCGTGTTCGAGCGCGTCGTAAAAAATTTTGAAATCGCGCCCCATGCGTAAAAAATCTTTGAGTGAACGAAGCGACTTGATCTCGCTCCATGTGTGATAACGATAATCGAGCAGTTCCTCGAACGGCGCGAGATACTCGGCTTCGTTGTCGTCGCAGACGTATTGATACCAATGCTTCACCTTCGCGCACAACACGCCAGGACGATGCAACACATTCAACGGCTCGCTGATGTACGCAACTTGCGAACCTGCGAGCATTTTGCCAACCCACGTGGTGCCGCTGCGATGCGCGCCTGTGACGAGGATGGGTTGAGTGGTTGAGGCTTGCAAATCGGTTTTCATGGACTTCAAGGTGCGATGATCGAATTCAAACCGTAGAACCGCGCCACGCACCGATTGATCCAATCTCGCGGGTTGCCTTTGTATTCGCCGACGCCGCCAGGCGCGTCCAATTGCACGACGACGAGATCGGTCTCGCCATTCGCAACGGCTTGTTGAATGAGCGCGTCGCGTTCATCCCATTGTTGCGCAAATTTTTGATATTCATAATGAAGCGCATACACCCTCGGCGCCGAGCGGATCGGATGAACGATCAACGCGACCAGCAAAAGCGCGACGGCGACTTTCACCCACTTCAATTGAACGACCGAATGCGCCTGCGTCATCAAAATTCCAAACACGCCGCCTTCGATCAACAACCCAAGCATGAACACGAAATGGGATGCGTATCGCGCGCGCGCCGCAGGGAACGTCCGCACGAACGCGCTGGGTGCATAACTGAATCCGATGACGATGAAAATGACAATTGGGATGATCAGCAACGCCGTCCACAAATACGATGTTTGAATAGGCGATAATTCTTTCTGGCTTGTTGTAAGCGCGAGATACACAACGCCAAATGACACCGCCAGCGCGACAACAATCAACGTCGGGTACGATTTAGTTGTTTCCAAAAGAAACTGCGACGTATAAAGGATCACATCGCCAGCCAGTTCGATGGGATTGTAGATTGGTTCTTGGCGCATGATCCTGCCCAAACGGTTCGACGTCCCTGGCGACGCCGCCGTGATCGAGATGGCGATGATCGCAGTGAGCAAACCAACGATGAGAAACGTCAGCACGTCGCGGCGTTGATGGAGCCGCTTCGTCCACCAGACGAGCGCGACCGCGACGAACATGATTCCCACCAACATGCCCGATGTCGTTTCGCTCAATCCGCCTGCGAAGAAGATCAAAATGGTAAACAGGATTCCAAACCGAACGGCGCGCGATTTCTCGTATGGCTTTTCGACATAACCCAGAAAAAACGCCGCGATGCCGATGAACCACAACAGCGGCAATGAATAGGGAATCAATCCCGTGCGCCAAAATAAAACCTGATACAACGCGGATGTTTGATACAAACTCAACGCGATCGCCATGCACGCCAGCCACACGTATCCCGCTTTCGGTATCTGAACCCGCAAAAGTTTTCCCAACTCGACGAACATCCACGCGAGCAACAGCGCCCAGATCACAAGTTCCACGCCCGCCATCACGCGGATGCCGTTCACGCCGCCCAACTCGATCAATTGCGAAAACATCAAACGCGAGTAACTGTTCCCCCACAACGAATACGCCCGCAGTGTGGCTTCCACAATATTTTGCGATGAATATAAATATGTGGACGCGCAATAATCATCAGCGAGATAGCGCGAAAATGTCCCCAACCACGCATACACCGCCAATGGCACACACGCGCTCAATGCCCCGATGAAAAACAAAAACGATATCCAGCCATTTTTTTTCGTCAAACTCATTCGTTCATTAACCTCATGGTATAGCGCGAGTCAGTATAACATACGTCCCCATCATGTCATTACGTCCACTCGTCAATTACCATTTACCAGTCTCCAGTCTCTAACCCCAATTCTCTAATTCTCCATTCCTCTCCCCATCACCCCCCCAACGCCTCATTCAACCAATCCAAGAATCCTTTTTCTTGCGGCTTGACCGTCGTCCCCAAACTCTCTGCCAACTTCTCGAACAACTCGCGTTGCTCTTTCGTCAACTTGGTTGGCACCGCCACATTGACCAGCACCAACTGGTCGCCGCGTCCGCTTCGGCGCACATGCGGCACGCCTTTATTTCGCAAGTGAAATACTTTGCCGGGTTGCGTCCCAGCGGGGATTTTCAACTTCTCTTCGCCGTCAATCGTCGGCACTTCAATTTCCGCGCCCAAGACCGCCTGCGCCACGTTGATATCGAGATTCAACAAAATGTCATTCTCGCGGCGTTTGAAAAACTTGTGCGGCTTCACATCCAGCATCAGATACACGGTTCCGTTCGGTCCGCCATTCTCACCAGGATTGCCTTCCCCCGTTAAACGGATTTGCATAGTCGCATCCACACCCGCAGGGATTTGCACCTTCTTCTTTACCTTCTTGCGTTCCAATCCGCTCCCGCGACAAGTTTTGCACGGAGATGAGATCGTCTCACCGCGTCCGTTACACGTCGGGCAAGTAGACGATTGCACCATCTGACCCAAAAACGTTTGCCGCACAGTCCGCACTTCGCCTTGACCGTTACAAGTGGCGCACTTCACAGGCGACGTGCCAGGCTCCGCGCCGTTGCCGTTGCAATGCGAACAAGTTTCTTCGCGCTGGAATTCGATCTCTTTCTCCACGCCAAACACAGACTCTTCGAACGTCAACGTAATCTGCATTTGCAGATCGCGCCCGCGCCTCGGCGACCGACGCGAACGCCCGCCACCTGTCGAGAATCCGAATCCGCGGAACAAGTCCTCAAAAATATCGCCGAAGTCCGACGTGTAATCGTGGAAGCCGCCCGAGTTGCCCAGCCCCGCTTTGCCGAAGCGATCGTAACGCGCGCGCTTATCCGAATCCGAAAGCACGCCATACGCCTCGTTGATCTCTTTGAACTTCTCCTCGGCGTTCGGCTCTTTGTTCACATCGGGATGATACTGACGCGCGAGCTTACGGAACGCGCCTTTGATCTCGTCATCGCTCGCGCTCCGTCCCACGCCCAGGGTTTCGTAATAATCGTTAGACATAAACCAAGAGGAGTAGAGAATTAGAGGATTAGAGAATTCTCCAATCCTCTAATTCTCGACTTTCCTATTCCTTTACTTCCCCTTCAACCACATCAGGATTCTCACTGGATGTAGAGCCCGCCTCTCCCCCACCCGCGGCCTGATTCTGCTCGTAGACGCTGGCGCCAATCTTTTGAATCACTTGCCCTAGCGCGTCTGTGGCAGATTTGATCGCCGACACATCTTCACCTTCTGCGGCTTTCTTCACCGCAGCGACGTTCGTCTCGATCTCCGTTTTGACCTCAGCAGGGACTTTCTCGCCGAACTCGCGCAATGCCTTCTCCGCCGCGTAGACGGTGTTATCGGCATGATTGCGCGCTTCGATCAAATCTTTGCGTTTGCGATCTTCTTCCGCGTGAGATTCAGCGTCTTTCTTCATCTGTTCCACTTCCGCGTCCGATAAACCAGACGAAGCCGTGATCGTGATGTGTTGTGAGCGTCCCGTTGCCTTATCCTGCGCGCTGACTTTGAGGATACCGTTCGCGTCCACATCGAACGTCACTTCGATCTGCGGAACACCGCGCGGCGCGGGAGGAATCCCATCGAGAATGAACTTGCCCAGCGACTTGTTATCCGCCGCCATCGGGCGCTCGCCTTGCAGAACATGAATCTCAACTTGCGTCTGGCTGTCGGTTGCAGTCGAGAACACCTGACTCTTGCGAGTCGGAATCGTCGTGTTGCGTTCAATTTGAGTTGTGGCGACTCCGCCCAACGTCTCGATGGCGAGCGAGAGCGGGGCTACATCCAGCAACAAAATATCTTTCACTTCGCCGCCCAGCACGCCCGCTTGAATTGCCGCGCCGACCGCAACAACTTCATCGGGGTTCACACCTTTATGAGGTTCCTTGCCGAAGAAAGCGCGGACGCGTTCTTGCACAGCAGGCATACGCGTCATGCCGCCCACCATCACCACTTCATTCACTTGACTCGCTTGCAATCCCGCATCGGACAAGGCTTGTTTGAGCGGGGCAATCGTACGGTCAACAAGATCGGCTGTCAGTTGTTCGAGTTTGGCGCGGGTGAGGGTCATCACCAAATGTTTCGGTCCAGTCGCGTCGGCGGTCAGATACGGCAGGTTGATTTCCGTTTGCATCGTCGTCGAAAGTTCGATCTTCGCTTTTTCGGATGCTTCCTTCAATCTCTGCAATGCCTGACGGTCGTTGTGCAGATCAATGCCGCTGTCTTTTTTGAATTGCTCGATAAGATGATCCATGATGCGGAGGTCGAAGTCGTCGCCGCCGAGGAACGTGTCGCCGCTCGTCGCGCGGACTTGGAACACGCCGTCGCCCACATCGAGGATCGAAATGTCGAATGTGCCGCCGCCGAGATCGTAGACCGCGATAATTTCATTTTTCTTTTTGTCGAGTCCATACGCCAGCGATGAAGCCGTCGGCTCGTTGATGATTCGCAGGACTTCGAGTCCCGCGATCTTGCCCGCGTCTTTGGTGGCGTTGCGTTGCGCATCGTTAAAATACGCGGGGACAGTAATGACCGCCTGCGTGATGGTTTCGCCGAGATATGCCTCTGCATCGCGCTTGATCTTGCCGAGGATCATCGCCGACACTTCAGGAGCCGAATATTCTTTCTCGCCAAGTTGCACGCGCACGTCGCCGTTGTCCGCGCCGTTCACCGCATACGGCACGCGCTTCCGCGTGCGTTCCACTTCGGGGTCGTCAGACTTACGCCCCATGAAACGCTTCACCGAAAAAATTGTGTTCTGCGGATTCGTGATCGCCTGATTGCGTGCCACGCGCCCCACCAACCGCTCGCCATTTTTATTCACCGCCACCACCGACGGGACGAGTCGCTCGCCCTCCGCCGACGGGATCACCACAGGCTCCCCGCCCTGCATCACCGCCGCAACGGAGTTTGTCGTGCCAAGATCAATACCGATAATTTTTGCCATGTAAAAAGTTCTCCTATGATTCGTGTTTCGTACCGCGACATTTATGTCGCCCTTACCCTGGTGCAACTCAAAAGCGACATAAATGTCGCATTACAAACATCCACTGCGTATTGCGTAATACGCAGTACGCAGTATGATTTTTACTGCGCCACCCGCACCAACGCGGGACGTATCACGCGCTCGCCGAGCATGTATCCGTTTTGCACCACTTCGATCACATGACCGCTTTCAAAATCTTCGTTATGCTCATGCGAGATCGCTTCGTGGAATCTCGGATCAAACTCCGCGCCTGTTGCCTCAATGCGCTTGATGCCTTCCACATCTAAAATATTTTGCAACTTGCGCGCGATCAATTCGATGCCGCTCGCCCACGCATCGTCGGCGGGACGGTTTTGCAGAGCGCGTTCCAGATCATCGAGAACAGGCAACATTTTCTTGACGATGTCGCTCTTCATCGAGAGAAACGTCATTTCGTTATCGCGCTCGACGCGCTTTCTGTAATTTTGGAAATCCGCCTGCGAACGTTGCCAGCCTTCGACGCTTTCGGCGAGTTTCGCTTCCGCATCTTCGAGTTGACGCTTCAACGCTTCGACATCCCCTTGCGGCTGATTCTCCGCTTCGGGCATTTCCGCCGCTTCGATCTTGATCTCGTGCGTTTCGTGTTTGTGGTTCTTCTTATTCGTCATGCTTTCACTCTCTTTATGTTTATTTCGGAGTACTTCGGAGCGCAGACTTAAGTCCGCGCTCCTGTTTTGGATAGACTCTTATTCACCTGCAATGGTGTCATTCACCAGATCGCTCAACAAGCCCGCGACATATCTCACCGTCGGAATCGTCTTCGTGTACGACATGCGCATGGGACCTAACACGCCCAACGTCCCTGTTGCCATGCCGGGGACTCCGTATCGCGCGATGACCATCGAGCATTGACGCAGTTCTTCCCATTCGCCTTCGCCGCCGATCAACACTTGCAAGCCGCCGATGTTGGTGTTGGTTGTTGTGCGGGCAAGCAGGTCGCGTAACGTGGATCGCTCTTCAAAAATTTTCAACGCCCGCCGCGCTTCATCCGACTCGGCAAATTCAGGTTCGGATAAAACGTTGGTCAAGCCGTCGGTATAAATTTCACCTGAACTACTTTCAGCGGTGCGGCGCACATCCTGCCGAATGAGGGTGAGGATATCCTGATCGAGCGCGTCGGAAGGAGTCGCAAGGGCAGAGATATTGTCCACGGCGAGACCAGCCAGAAGGGCGTTAAGACGCGTGGCGGTCTGGCTGAGTCGCTCCTGAGTCACAGGTTCCGCCAAAGTCAGAATCTGCTGACTCACTTCCCCTCCGACGAGGACAAGCACCATCAGCACTTGGCGTCCCTGCGTGGAAATTAATTCCACGTGTTTGAAGCGCGATTGCTCGGCGTGCGGCGCGGTTATGACCGAAACGCCCTGCGATTGATGCGCGAGGATCGAAGCGGCGAGCGTCATCCACTGATCCATGTCGGCGCGCGATTGGTGGAATTGATGCGAGATGGTGTGTTGCACCGCCTCGGGCAATTCGGCGTTCGGCATCATCTGGCTGACGAAGTAGCGATAACCTTCTTCGGTGGGCACGCGCCCCGCGGAGGTGTGAGGCTGGCGCAAATATCCCATCTCGGTCAGCGCGGACATTTCGTTGCGGATCGTGGCGGGCGAATAATCGAGGCGATAATTCTCGACCAGCCGCTTCGAACCGATCGGCTCGGCCGATTCGATGTGATCGCGGATTATTAATAGAAGCAACGTCTTTTGGCGTTCGGTGAGTTCGACCATGGCTTTACATGATTAGCACTCTCGATTTGAGAGTGCTATTCTTTGTGACATGAATGATAAACGAGGCAAAAAGGGAAGTCAATAAGAAGTGTATAAGAAAATGCCTGCCGTTCAGAAAGGCAGGCACAGATTACCTTACACTATAAAAATCGGGACGCTGTTCACGCAGAAAACGCGGATTTGCATTCTTTTGAATCAGCGTGGGTCAACGTTTACACCTGCCCTTGCGGGCGGTGCAAGGGTCTGCGTCCAAAAGCACTCTGTAGTTAATTAGAGGCAGGCATTGTTTCGATTTGCAACGCGAAGGGTTATTGACCAGTAACCGGTCGCCAGGTTGGGTCGAAATCCACTTCGGGATCGTCGGTGAGACGCATGCGGTCGCCGCCGCTCACTGTGGAATAATAAATGTCTCGGTTGCCGTCGCCGCTCGAACTTTCAAAGATGATCCATAATCCATCCGGCGAAAATTCCACATCCTCAATTGGCGTTGGCAACGCCAGCTTAGTTGGGGTCAGGGTATCATGCCCCGCGAACGGAATGCTCATCAACCACGGGCGCGTTGGGGCGAGGTTCCGCTGGTTAAAAAACACGGTGGAACCGTCCAGAGACCAGAACGGCAAATAATCCCACAACTGTTGTCCACTGCGGACCAACTGCGCCTTGTCTTCGCCATTGGCAGACATTGCCCAGACTTGGTAGGCGTCGAAACGTTTGACGGTGTAGACGATCATCCTGCCATCGCGCGACCAGGAAGGTTGCGCGCTTTCGATACTGCCATCCGATGTAGTGAGCCGGGTCACCTGACCGCTGGCGATCTCCAGCGTGTAAATTTCGTTTCGCCCATCGCGGTTGGACGTGAACGCGATGCGCGTCCCATCGGGCGACCAGGCAGGGTCGAAGTTTGCTCCGAGAGTCTCGGTGAGGGGCGCCAATCCGCTTCCATCGGCATTAATGAGATAGATCCCCGCGTCAGAGTAGATGTTTTCATGCACTTCACCGCGCGCGCGGCATGGGGAAATGAACGCCAACCGCGCCCCATCCGGCGACCATGATGGCTGGCACGCGCCTAGTTCAAGGTTCGTGAGTTGGACGGGGTCTGAGCCATCGGTGTTGATGATAAAGATTTGTGGAATCCCTAACCGCGCGGATGCGAAGGCGACCTGCCCGATCGTTCCGCCAATTTGGGTTGGCTCGCCAAGCGACGAGGGATCGACCGTGGGGGTGCTGGTCGGGTTCAGCGTTGCGGTGGGGAGTTTTGTGGGAGTGTGCGTGAAGGTGGATTGAACCGTTGCCGTGGCTTCCACCGCCGGCTCGGTGGCGGTCGGTGTTGCGGTTGGCGCGGGAATATTCGTCTGAACCGCGGACGGAAACAGGAATGGGAGGTGAAGCGATTCCAACGTGTCGAGCAACGCGGGCGGGATGAACTGCGGCGCAAAACGCGCCGCGCCCACGATCACTGCCGCGCTGATCAACAACAGCCATAAAACAGCGGTAACGAACCGGCGGATGAACCCTTTCTTCTTCCGCTTTGGAGGCTTAAAGATGGGCCCCTCCTCTTCGGGCGAGAGCAATCCGCCTGATGGACTCATGTCCGGCGGCGTAGACGCGCGTTCGATCGCGCCCATCTCGTACGGTTCAGACCTGTCCTCCGCCGGCGCCGGCTGGATGACGTAATCGCCCGGCAGGCGCTGGGTCTTGCCTTTGGAACCTAACAGGGAATTTTTGAACTCCTCCGCATTTTGAAACCGTTCCGCCGGGTCGATGCCCATCGCGCGTTCGATCGCGGAGGCAAGCCGGCGCGATACCTTGCTGTTGCGTTTACGCAACGGCGTAAGTTGCGTGTTATCCATCGCGCGGGCGAGACCATCTTCCGGGATGATGCCGCTCAACGCCGCGTACAACGTGGCGCCGAGCGAATAAATGTCTGTGCGCGGATCGGTGCGGGCTGTGCCGTATTGCTCCGGAGGAGAATAGCCCGGCGTCATGGCGCGCGCGCCGGTGGTGGTTGCCTGACTGCCATGCAACACTTTTGCCAAGCCAAAATCTACGAGAAAGACATGTCCATCCGGGGTAATTTTGACATTGCCCGGTTTCAAATCGCGGTGCAGGATCGGCGGCTTGCGCGTGTGTAAATATTGGAGCGCGTCGCACATTGCCGCGCCAAGGAGCACGGCTTCATCTTCTGTGATGTTGCCCATGCGCTCCATGCGTTGGCGCAGGTCTTCCCCCTCGATATAATCCATCACCAGATATTGTCCCTGATCGCCGATGACAAAATGATCGGTTACGCGCGGAAGATTCGGATGGCGAAGATTCGCAAGGATCACCGCCTCGAGCCGGAATTGCCGCGCATACTCGTCGGTGGTAAACAGATTTTCCTTGACGGCAACGTCCACGCCAAGGTTTTCATCCACCGCCCGGTAGACGGAACCCATGCCGCCCTGCCCAAGAATTTCAACGATGCGGTATCGTTTATGAAGTAACGCGCCTCGCTCAAGTGTCATCGAAAACGTTATGCTCCCAGAGAATAGGACTAGATTTGGGATTATATCAACTGCATTCCCCTATATCTTCGGGTCTGCCAATTTGAAACGAAAAAACAACTCCGGCGCCCCGGCGGAGATCCAAAAACCGACCAGCGTGTAACGCAAATATCGCAACATCAACGGGACGAGACTTTCCCCATCGGGCAACACCGCTCCCAACCCGCGCCATAGGATGAAAACCCCGATCAAGCCGACGAAGAATCTCAGCGCCCGCTTCGCGCCCGGACCGTCTGCCTGATACCCGCCCCGTGAGAGGAGCCACGCCAAACCGGCGAAGAGACCGAAGAACGTCCCCGCGGAGGTGACGATCGTTTCGAGGGAAGCCGGGGCAGGCAACTCGTCGGAGACGCGAAGCGCATTGACGCGGAACTCCTCCGGGAAGGTGTAACCGTCCAAATGCGCCGCGCTGACGTATCCAAGAGCGATCATCAACAAAGAAACCGCGAACGCCAACGTCATTTGAGTGGCGACCGGTTTTGTTTTCAACCACGCCGCCGCTGAATCCCAAAACCGCAGGATGAGCCACAAGACCGCCGCGCCCAGCGCCCAACCCGCCAGCACATCGTGAACAAAATGGACGCCGAGGTAGAGACGCGAGAAGCCGACGAGGAAAATGACCGCGATTGACAGCGCCCATGCAATGCGCTTTCCGATCCATGCGGCGATCGTCCCCCACACCGCCACCGCATTCTCGGTATGCCCGGAGGGAACCCCAAACGAAGTTTCAGCCGTCAGCCCTTGCACCTCCGCGCTCACCCAATACGGACGCGGACCTGCAAACCATAACTTAATGTAGAAATTCAAACTCACGTTGGCGATCAACGCAACCGCCACGCGCATGCCCAGCCCGGCGTCTACGCTCCAGTAAATGAACGGCAGGACGAGGAAGAAAAAATCCTGCGAACCGAGGAACGTAAAAAATTTCAGGGGCGCTTCGAGCCAGCCGCCCAGCGATTGTATGGCAAGGATCCAATCGATCCCGTTTTGAATCAAAGAACCCATCTCTTCCTCCTCATTGTCGCAAAGTACGGCAACGTTCACGTTGCCCTGGCATTTTGATTCGTAATCAGATTACCGCACATGAGAAGATTTTTACCGCAAAGCGCGCTAAGGTCGCCAAGTGAAAAAGGTTTTCTTTGCGTTCTTTGCGGGTGTCGCATGGCGCCATGGCGACACTTAGCGGTGCAAATGCACGGTAGAGAGTTGCGCGATCAATTTAGAAAAGCGCGACAACTGCGTCAAGCGCCTATTTCCGATGCCTTGCGGCAGAACGTTCAAGAAATACCCCTCTCCAGTATTTGACGTGTCACCTCGTTGTATTGTACACTACCCCCCGATGAAAAAATCGCCCGAAGCCCCTCTCTCGCGCTGGTGGGATTGGACCGCCGTTATCCTGCTGATCCTCCTTTTGCAGATTGCCGCATCGCGCCTCATCGCCACCGAATGGACAGAGGATCTGGGCTTGATTCGCGGCTTCACCTGGATGGGCTCCGCCATTGGACTTTCGCTGGGTTACAGCACATTCCGTCGCCGCACAGCGCGTTGGCTGTCCTTCTTCTACATGCTCCTCCTGCTTCCACTCTTATGGACCTCCCTCATCGAGGGACCTGTGAAGATGGAGGAAAAACTGCTTAGCGTCGGCGGCAGGTTGCTTTTTTCGATCTCGGAATTTGTCGCGCGCCGTCCCGTTGAAGACCCATTGTTCTTTATCGCCATGATGTCGGTTATGTTCTGGGCGTTGAGCGCCTCGGCAGGTTATGCCCTGACGCGCCACCAGAACTTTTTGCTTGCCAGCCTGCCATCCTTTCTCGGGGTTCTCATTATCCAAAGTTACGATAACGCGATCGCGAGCCGCTTGTTGCTGATCGGCTTTTTCATTCTTTTCGCGCTTCTGCTCCTGGGAAGGCTGAACTTCCTAAACCAGCAATCACAATGGAAACAATCGCGGGTGTTCCTCTCGCCCGAAAACAGCATCGACCTGACCGGCGGCATGGCGATCATGGCGAGTCTCATCCTCCTCGCGGCATGGCTGACTCCCTCCTCCATCCTGCGCGTCGAAGCCGCGCGCCGCGCCTGGAACCGCGTTTCAGAACCCTGGAAAAATTTTACCGAACGGTTTGAGAATGCCGTCAGCGCGTTGGACTCTCCGAGCGGCGGAAGACCCGGCGAATTCTTCGGCACCGAGCTCGAACTGGGCGTGGGCTTCCCACTGTCCGATGTTTTGATGTTCAAAGTGGAAGCGCCCGAACTCGCGTTCGACAAAAAACCGCCGCGTTATTACTGGCGCGGGCGCGCATACGATTATTTTTCAAACGACCAGTGGTACACCACCGGCACAACACGCGAGGAATATTCCCCCGCCAACCCACTGCCCGGGGTAAACGATACCAACGCGGCGATGTTTAACTTCGACACCGGCGAACAACGGATTTCGTTGTTATACTCCCCCTCGCAACCGGTCTGGGTCAGCCGGCCCGGTTCCATGCTCACCGCGCCCGGCGGCGATCAACTCGATATCGTTTCATGGAACGCAACCCCCAGCATCCTGCCGGGCGAAACCTACCAGGTGAAAGCCGCGCTGAACAACCCCACCATCGAGGCTCTGCGCGCGGCGGGAACAGAGTACCCAAAATGGGTCACCGACAAATACCTGCAACTCCCCGATGATTTCTCGCCGCTCATCAGCGCCCTCGCGTTCGATATCACCGCAAACACCGAAACCCCCTACGACAAAGCCTTTGCCATCACGCAATACCTGCGCGCGAACATCGAATACTCGCCGACCATCCCTTCCGCGCCGCGCGGCGCAAACAAACTCGAATGGATACTCTTCGAACACAAGCAAGCCTATTGCGTGTATTACGCCTCGTCAGAAATACTCATGCTTCGCGCGCTGGGCATCCCCGCTCGCATGGCGGTCGGCTTCGCGCAGGGAACAGGCTCCACATCCGGAGAGGGATTCGCCGGCGAAGTGGAGGAGATCGAGGTCAACACCTTCACCGTCCGCAAGGAGAACGCGCACGCCTGGCCCGAGGTCTACTTCCCCGGTATCGGCTGGGTGGAATTTGAACCCACCGGCAACCAAGCCCCGTTAGACCGCCCGCTCGCGCCGCGCGAGGACGATTCGCCGGCCGGCTTGCTCAACCCCGGCACATTGATCGGCGAAGAACAACTCCCCGAGGAACCCATCGACCCGAGATTGGAAGATGAACTTGTGGACGCTGGGACAACCCGACCCGCCTCGCTTCTTCCGACCTTATATCTGTTCCTCACGCTGATCGTTATCGCCGTTGCGGCGTTTTTCCTCAACCGCCGCTACTCGCTCTCCGATCGTTTGCCTTCCGTGGTGCGCGCCACCATCGAACGGAGCGGCATTGAAACCCCGCGTTGGATCCTCAACTGGGAACGCTGGGCGCGACTCTCTCCCATCGAAAAATCCTTCGAAAGCGTCAACTTCGGCTTGCGGCAAATGAACGCGCCAGCGCAAGTAGACGCCACGCCCATCGAACGCGCCGAGAAACTTGCAAAAATCATCCCCGACGCCGCCTCGCGCATCAAAATACTTCTGGACGAACACCAAACATCCCTTTATACTTCCAGAACAGCAGACCCCGTGGAAGCGCGGCGCGCGGCGTTCGCCCTGCGATCACAGATCACCCTTGCCCGCATCCGTCACTTTTGGACGGGCAAATACTCACCCAGAACCTAGCCAGGCTCAAAGGAAACTTCATGGCGACGATCACGGCAAAGGCGAAAGCCATCACGATCAATGACCAGGTGATCGCAGTCACCAAGCAGGCAGAGAAGATCCGCGCTTCGGTCAGCGCCGGCGCAACTCCCCAAACTCTTGAAGAATTGAAAACTCTCGACACCTCGCTCCAGCGTATCAGCGAGGCGCTCGTCCCATTCGAACAACGCTTCAGTCACTTGCAAGCGCTCGCGGGGATCGGGCAGGTGGTCAACTCCACGCTCGAGATCGACGAAGTGCTCCAAGCCGTGATGGACACCATCATCCGCCTCACCGAAGCCGAGCGCGGATTCCTCATGTTGCGCGACGAACGCGGCGAGATGGTCATCCGCATCGCGCGCAATTGGGAACAGGAGTCGATCAATCAGAACGAATCGAACATCAGCCGCACGATCGTGCAAAAAGTGATCGACACCGGCGAGGCGATCCTCACCACCAACGCGCTCGAAGACAAACGCTTTAGCGGCACGGAAAGCGTGATCGCCTTCAACCTGCGCTCCATTTTGTGCGTGCCGCTCATGGTGAAGACCGAACTGACCGGCGTGATCTACACCGACAACCGCATCCGCACGGGAATATTTTCCGAATCGGACCGCGACCTTTTAATCGCGTTCGCCAACCAAGCCGCTGTCGCCATCGAGAACGCGCGGCTGTTCTCCTCCCTCAAGCGCACGCTCGCCGAAGTGACCGAACTCAAAAACCTCATGGACGATGTGTTCGCCTCCATCGTTTCGGGCGTGTTGACTGCCGACGTGGAGGACCAGATCACCCTGTGTAATCGAGCCGCCGCGTCCATTTTGGGGCAGGCATCCGCGGAGATCGTCGGCAGGAAGATCGATGAAGTTGTGCCTACGTTTGCGAGCAACATCATCCCGCATCTTGAGTCGGTGCGAAAAAGCGACAAGCCGGTCATCGGGCTTGAACTCAGCCAATCGCGCGCCGAAGGCGGCAACATTGACTGGCGTTTGAATCTCTCGCCGTTGAAAGACGCGGGACAAAAAACGCAGGGCGTGGCGATCGTGTTGGACGATTTGACCGAGCGCAAAAAACTCGAAGCCCAGCGCGGACTGTTGCAACGCATGGTGTCGCCCGCCGTGCTCGACCAGATCGACCCGAACAGTTTGCAAGTGGGCGGCAAAAAAGTTTTTATCACCGTGTTGTTTGCAGACGTGCGCGGCTTCACCTCGTACAGCGAAAAACATTCGCCGGAAGAATTGGTGGCGGTGTTGAATCAATATCTCGCCGCCGCGGCCGACGCGGTGCTGGCACAGGAAGGCACAGTGGATAAGTTCCTCGGCGATGCGGTGATGGCGTGGTACAACGCGCCGATCCTGCAACCCGATCACACGTTGCGGGCGGTGAAGTCCGCGTTGGCGATCCGCGAGGCGATTGCGCGATTACATTCCGAATTACCGAAAGAGGCGCATCTCGATTTCGGCGTGGGCATTCACTACGGCGAAGCCGTCCTTGGCTGGATCGGCACCGAGAAGCGACTCGAATTCACCTCGCTCGGCGACAGCGTGAACACGACCAAACGCATTCAGGAAAACGCGGCGAAGAATCAGATCCTCATCAGCAAAGAGGCGTACGAGCGCGTGAAAGATGAAGTGGAAGCAAATCCCTTCGCGCCGCTGACGGTAAAGGGCAAGGCACAGCCGCTGGAGGTGTTTGAGGTGGTGGGGTTGAAGGGTGGGTGAGGGAGTGAGTGGTAATTGGTAATTGGGGATTGGAGATTGGAGACTGGGGAGTGATGGAGGATTAGAGAATTGGAGAATTGGGGGGAGAGATTGGAGAGTAGAGACTGGAGAGTAGCGGAGGCAGATTGTGGATATTGACATTGCTCTTTTAGCGCAACAGGTGGCGACCGTTTTGATACCGTACCTCGTGAAGGGCGGGGAGGCGTTTGCCGGGGAAGCGGGAAAAAAACTCGCAAGCGCATTGTGGGAAAAGTTCAAACCCAAGGTGGAAGAGAAGGAAGCGGCGAAAGAGATCATCCAGGATTTGAAAACAACGCCCGACGACAAGGGCGCCCGGGATTCTTTTGAATATCAGATCAGGAAGATTCTCGAACGGGATACAAAATTCGCCGAGGAGATTTCGATCACGATCGGGGAGATTGACGCTTCGTCCATGCAGGCTGGGGATGACAGCATTCTCGTAAAAGGGGATGTAAAAGATGGCAACGTTCAAACCGGTAGAAACAATCGTATTATTCACGCGGGGACATATATCGAGGGAAACGTGTACAGGGGACCTGCCCTGCACAGTCCACAAGACGCCCTGAAAGCCTATCGCGCGGTACTCGCCAGCCTCACGTCCAGCATTTCAATGCGCGGTATTGACCTAACCGCGTCCGACCCGAACACACAACGAACCATTGGTCTGGCAAACGTATACATAGATTTAGACACAACCGCCCAAGTGGAATTCGAAGAGACGCGTGGAAAGATAAGAAAACAAGCAAGGGACATGGCTGACGCAACAGGCTTATCGCCTGATGTTGAGTTGGAATTTCCACAACGAGAAGGAAAGACCAACCCGCTCTCTTCCCTGCAAGCGGTAGTTGACAACCGATCTCTGGTCATCAAAGGCGACCCCGGAAGCGGAAAGTCTACGTTTGTCAATTTCCTTACATATTGTCTTTCAACCCATACCGCCGACAGGCTCAAACATTGGAAAAAGGAAGACGCTGACCTTCTACCTGTGATCGTGATCCTGCGCGACTTTGTGAAAGCCTTCAAGAAAGTACCGGAACGAGCCGAATCTCATCATCTCTGGGATTTCATCGAAAAACGATTGAAGGATCAAAACCTATCCAAAGCATCCAAGCCCATTCAGGAATTACTGGAAGAGGGAAAAGTCATCCTGTTTTTCGATGGCTTGGATGAAGTGTCCACGATCCCCCAGCGCGTGTTCGTGCGCGACGCGGTGCATGCCTTCGTAAAACGATTTTCAAAGAATCGCTTCGTCGTGACCAGCCGTATCCTTTCTTATGTGGAGCCGAAAGATGGAGAGCCGAATTTACGCCTGACGGGATTTCCCGAATTCGAACTCGCGCCTTTCGACAACAAAAAGATGCAATCCTTCATCGACGCCTGGTACAAAGAATTGACAGCCCTGGGCGTCCTGACAACCGAAACAGCGGATGAACTGAATCTGGGTCTTAAGAGCGCCGTCCGCCGCCGCGAATTAAGCAAACTTGCCCCGAACCCGCTATTGCTTACCGTAATGGCGGTGGTCAACACGCACAAAGGACGGTTGCCCGATGCCCGCGCGTTGTTATACAAAGAAACCGTTGAAATCCTGCTTTGGCAATGGGAACAATCCAGCAAGGGACACGAGGCGGCGCGCCTGCGGCAGCTGATGTTGGAGGCGGACTGCGCGGACGCCGACCTTGAACAAGTGATCTGCAAACTTGCCTATGAAGCGCACGCGCAAACCGACATCAATAGCGAAGACCCGGAGTCGCTGGCGGGCATTAGCGAACTCAGCCTGCAAAAAGGATTAGCCTCCATCAACAAGGGCGATTTGAATTGGGCGGCAAGCGTGATCGAAGCCATGAAACTGCGGGCGGGATTACTGCTCGAACGCGACAACAACGTCTTTACCTTTCCTCATCGTTCCTTTCAGGAATTTCTGGCTGGCTCGTATCTCGATTCGAGGGATGATTTTGCGGCTCTGGCAAAAGAACTTGCCGATAATCAACTTCTTTGGCGGCAGGTGATCCTTTGGGCGGTCAGCCGGCGCGTGTATATTCGCGGTTCGATTGATGGACCTCTGGCGCTGGTAGCCGAGTTATGCCCAAGCCGCGAGTGTAACGATGATAAGGAATGGAGCAGGGTCTGGCTGGCGGGAGATATTTTGCTCGAAATCGGCTTGAACCGCGCCGAACGTTCCGAATTGGGAAAAGAGCTACTGCCGCGCGTTCAAACTCGTTTGAAAGAATTGCTCGAACAAAGCCGCCTCATCCCGCGCGAACGCGCCGAAGCCGGGGATACCCTCGCCAAACTCGGCGACCCGCGCGAAGGCGTAACAACCGATCTCTTGTTTTGCGAAATCCCCGCAGGCAAGTTCATTATGGGAAGCAGTAAGAAAAACGACAAAGATGCCTATGATGACGAAGAACCGCAATTTGAATACAACATCAAACAGAACTATTTCATCAGCCGTTATCCGGTTACTAATGCCCAATTCGATCTGTTCGCGGCCGACCCCGAAGGATATACGAACGGAAAGTGGTATACGGACAGCGGAAAGGAATGGCTGAAACGAGCAAAACAGGATAAACCGCCCAAATCAGGCGGCGCGTTCGACCTGCCGAACCATCCCATCGTCAACGTCACATGGTATGAAGCCGTCGCCTACACGCGCTGGCTGACAGACAAAATGCGAAACGAAAACATCGCGTTGAAACTATGGGACAAAGACTCGATCAAAAATATTTCACTCGATCTCGCAACATGGGAAGCGCGCCTACCCACTGAAGTCGAATGGGAAAAAGCCACGCGCGGTGAAAAGGGCTTGCGGTATCCATGGGGCGACGAGTTCGATCAGGAGAAAGTGAACAATAATATGATCATCGGGTCTACCAGCGCGGTGGGGTGTTTCCCCGGCGGGCAAAGCCCGCATGGCTTGCTCGATATGAGCGGCAACGTGTGGGAATGGTGCGCTACACAGTGGACTGAGAATTATGAAAACTACGGAAAAAACGAGAAGAATAATTTGGATGGAGGTGCTCCCCGCGTGGCGCGCGGCGGCGCGTTCCACGATGGTGGGAGGCTCGTCCGTTGTGCGTTTCGGAACAGGAACGACCCTGATAACGGGGACAGCAATCAGGGGTTTCGTGTGGTGGTGTCCCCATTTTTCTAAACTCTGTTCTCTGAAGTCTCTGGTTCTCTGAGGCTCTGATTCTCTTGGTTTTAAAAAAATTTTTTGGTTTTTGGAGGTATCCATGAGCGGACAAGAAATGCCCATCTTCACACGCACGTTCGATTTTCTCACGTGGCTGTTGCCAATTACAAATCACTTCCCCACCGCGCACCGGCATACATTCACAAAGCGATTACTGGATGCGGCATTCGATCTGCGCGAACAACTGGAAGCCGCTAATCACCGAATGGGAAAGGAACGGTTAGCCTTTCTTAAATCGGCAGATGAATCGCTCGATAAAGTGCGGACCTACTTGCGTCTTGCCGCCAAATGGGAATGGCTTTCCCAAGGGCAATACTATCATGTAGCGGCGATGGTTACGGAGATCGGGAAACTGCTAGGCGGCTGGAAGAAAGTGACTACCCCATAGCAACCCGCGGTTGTACCGCTGTTGCGGGGATATGCCCGAACATCACCGCGTGGCGCGCGGCGGCGCGTTCAACAATAATGAGAGGAACGTCCGTTGTGCGTATCGGAACAGGAACAACCCTGATAACAGGAACAACAATCAGGGGTTTCGTGTGGTGGTGTCCACGCTTTTCTTGTTTTGCCGAAATGCCTGTGCGGGCTGAGCCTTCACAGTTGAGGCTCCTTAGAAAAATGGCGGGGCGTATTCCTGGCCAATCTCGCAATGAGATTGGGCAAATATAGAATAGCCCCGTCTCCTAATCCCTCGGCTTTGCCCAGGATCTGAGGCGGGGCAACGTACTCGCCGTCCCGCAGGTTTTGGAAACGATTCAATCAGTTCATACAACCTGCGAGACGTTCACCCTCATGTACCAACAACTCCACTCATGGGAAAACCTGCTCCTCGCCTACCGCAAAGCCAGCAAAGGCAAGCGCGGGCATGCAAACGTGGCAGAGTTCGAGTATCGGCTGGAAGATAACCTGCTCGAACTGCAACATGAACTTCGCGCAAAAACATACGCCCCGGGCAAGTATCACAGTTTCTACATCCATGACCCCAAGAAACGGCTGATCTCCGCCGCGCCGTTCCGCGACCGCGTCGTTCATCATGCCTTGTGCAATCTGATCGAACCCTTGTTTGAACAATCATTCATTTTCGATTCCTACGCAAATCGCATCGGCAAAGGCACGCATAAAGCCCTCGACCGTGTAACCCAATTCGCCCGCCGCTTTCGCTACGTGTTGACTTGCGACATCCGCCAGTTCTTTCCAAGCATAGATCATGAAGTCTTGTTCGATACGCTGAGAACCAAAATCGAAGACAAAAATGTTCTCTGGCTGGTCGAAAAAATACTGCAAAGCGGCATCGGCATTTTATCTGAAGAATACGAAATGATCTACTTCCCAGGCGATACCCTTTTTGCGGCGCATCGTCCGCGCGGCTTGCCCATCGGCAACCTCACCAGTCAGTTTTGGGCGAACTGCTATTTGAATCCGTTCGATCACTTCGTTCAACGCGAACTGCATTGCAAGGCATACGTCCGCTACGTGGACGATTTCCTCCTGTTTTCGAACGACAAAGGTGAACTATTCGAATGGCGCGGCAGGATCATCCAACGCTTGCAACAATTTCGGCTGACGCTCCACGAGAACAAAGCGCAGGCGCGTCCCGTCACGGAGGGGATCCCATTCCTCGGGTTCTCGGTCTTTCCAACTCACCGAAGATTGAAACAACGAAAAGGGATCGCCTTTCAAAGAAAATATCGTCGCTTGTTGTTGGCATATCATGGTGGAAAAATTGCGCGCGACCAACTAACCGCCTCCGCGCAAGGCTGGGTCAATCACGTCCGCTATGGGGACACGTGGAACTTGCGCCGCGCCATCCTCAATCTCAATTCCCCAATTCTCTAATCCTCTATTCTTCTATTCTTCTATTCTTCTATTCCTCTAATCCTCTAATCTCCAATCACTCCCCCCACAAACCTCACCAACTGCTCCAATCCTTTTTCAATTGGTTTGAGATTGATAAATTCATTCGTCGTATGCGCGCCGCCGCCGGTGGCGATTCCCAGCACGAGCGCGGGATAGCCTTTGCTCAGCGGGATGTTTGCGTCTGTTGAACCCGACGTGAGCGTTGGCTCCATTCCCTGCTCGCGGATGCACTCTTGCGCGAGTTGAATGAGCGGATGCTCTGCGGAGATTTCACCGGCGGGACGTTGCCCGATCACCTCCGCTTCAAACGCGACGTCGGGCTGGTTCGCCTCCTCGATCTTTTTCTCCACCTTCGAGATCAACTCCGTCAGCGACTCCTGCCCCTCCGAGCGCAAGTCCAACTCCATCCACGCTTCGGACGCGATCACATTGATCGAAGTGCCGCCAGAAATTTTCCCCACGTTCATCGTCGTGCGCGGCGACTCGGGCAACTTCATCGAAGTCAATTCCACCACAAGTTTCGACAACTCATGGATCGCCGAAGGGCTCCCGAAATCCGACCATGAATGTCCGCCCGCAGTTTTCGCCGTGATGCGATATCGTTTCACACCCGTGCCGCGATGATAGGCACAACCCAACGCCATCCCTTCGAGGACGAGATAGCCAGCCACCTCCGCGCCGAAACGCTCGACGACCGCTTTCATCCCGCGCAAATCGCCAAGTCCCTCCTCGCAAACGTTTGCCACAAACCACACATCACGACTCCCCTCTCCCTGAGGGAGAGGGGCTGGGGGTGAGGGTAAAATCGCGCCTTCCCTCAACCCCCACAACAGCCCAAACAACGCGGCAACGCCAAGCGAGTTATCTCCGATGCCGGGACCAAACACTTTATTTCCCTCGCGCCGAACACGCAAATCTGTCTCGACGGGAAACACCGTATCCAAATGCGCGGAAACGACAAGCGGCTTGACCTGCGACCTTTGACCTTTGACCTGAAACCGCCCCAACACATTCCCCACCTCATCAACGAACACATCCTCCAACCCCTCCCTCTCGAACAACCCGCGCACAAACTCCGCCCGCTTCCCCTCCCCAAACGTCGGCGCAGGGATTTGTTGAATCTGAATCGCCAACTCAATCACACGCTCCGCAAGTTTCAAGTCACCAGTCTCCAATCTCAATTCTCCAATTCTCTAATTCTCGATCACGAATTACCACTCACCAATTACTCACGCTTCGACTTCGCTACCACTCCGCTCAGCGCAGATCAAACATCCCTCGCCATCCCCCTGACCACATTCAACCTCGCCTCCCCCAGCCCCGGCAACACATCTAGCGGATAGAACGCGCCGCTCCCCTCCAATTTCAACGATGCGGAGACACTTCCGTAAAACACGCCTTCCAACGGATCGTAATTTTTGCAATAGCCCGCGAGAAAACCGCCATTGAACGCATGACCCGCGCCGGTGAGATCGGCAAGCCTGGACGGGTAAGCGGGGATCTCGTATTTTTTCTTTGCCCCAGCCGCATACAACAATTGTCCCTGCGCGCCGCACTTAATCGCCACATATTCGCATCCGTACAGCGAAACAGCTTCCGCCATCGCCCACAGATCGTGCGTCTCACCCCAGAAAAGACCTCGCAAATCCTCTTGTGAAATCAAAAGCGTTGTCACCCCGCTTAAAAATACCGGCAGGGCGCGCTTCGCTTTGGGGTTCATATCCGCAGAGGAAGGAGCGAGCAGAATCGTGTGGGCGCTCCCACGCTTGAGACCGGCGATCAATTGATTCTGCGTGGAAAGATCCATCGGGCAAATCAACGCCGCGCGAGCCGAGAGATACTCCTCGGGAATATCCGTCACCACAAGCCGGCGGGATTCCTGTTCCGCGCGTTCTTCAAGAGGCTGATAACCAAATAAAGATTTAGGAATGGTCATCCCGCGCCGCGCAAATTGCGTAACCGGGTTGGCTGGGTTGGGTTCGAACGATTCGCTATACGAGATGAATTCACGCGCATCAAGATTCTGCGGAAGGATTTTCACCCCCGCGGTATCGAACCCGCGTCCCTTGACGTCGTTCAACCACGCGCGCGGATAATCATCCCCGACGCGTCCCACCAAGCCTACATCTGATTCACCCACCCACACTCTCGCCCCCGCCCCCGCGTACAACAGGCTTCCGCCCGGCGCATCCAACCGCGGCGAGCCGCTGGCAGGGAGTAAAAATTCGCGCGTCAGGTTTCCAAGCACAAGATATTGAGGAGGCATGGCGCGATAATTATAAAGGGCGTCAACCCTGTTTTATTCCGAGAACGGTTTTGCTTTGACCGGATTCCCCGCCTGTTGAACCGGCAACAAGAAGGTGAACGTGCTCCCCTTCCCCACCTCGCTCTCCACCCAGATACGCCCACCGTGCAGTTCAACCATTGCCTTTGCCACGGCGAGTCCAAGACCCATCCCTGTGTGCCGGCGCGTGAGGTGCGTCTCCACTTGAAAGAAGCGCTCGAACACGCGCGGCAGATCGCGCGCAGGGATACCGATGCCGCTATCCGTCACTGAAACTTTCAAATATCCCGACTCTTCGCCCGTTTTGACGCTCACCACCCCCCCAGGGTCGGTGAATTGCAACGCATTCTTCACCAGATTGCTCAAGGCAATATTAATCTTGACCCCGTCGGCATCGATGTACAATGGGTCACTGCCGGTCTCGGCTTGCAACGTAATGTTCCGCGATTTTGCCTCATCCTGAAAGGTGAGCGCAACATCTTCCACGATGCGCGTCATCGAAACCTGATGACTGCGCACACGCGAGGATCCCTTCCGATAATTATCCACATCCGCCAGGTTTTCGACGATCTCCTTCAATTTCGTTGTGTTGCGGATGATGGTATCGAGTTGTTCGCCGTGCGTCTCGCCGATCAGTTCGCGCAAAAATGTGGCGTGACCCAGAATCAAACCAAGCGGGGTGCGCAGTTCGTGAGACGTGATCGCGATAAAATCTGATTTGAGGCGTTCAAGTTCCGCCAACTCGATCCGCGCCCGTTTGACATCCTGCATCAGCGTAAAGTTCCGCATCGCCTGCGCGGCAAGCGCGCCCAATGTGCCCAGGATCGCCAAATCCTCCTCGGTAAAATGCGCGCCATCTTTTTTGTTGATGGCTTCCATCACGCCGATCACTTCGCCGCGCACCACCAGGGGAACCGCCGCCAGAGAGCGGGTATCGTATTGCGAGACGCGGTCCGGCGCCTTGAAATGCCGCTGGTCGATTCTCGTATCCTGTATAATCAGCGGCTGGGTATGACGGAACACCCAACCTGCCGCGCTGCCGTCGATCGGCACGCCCACCGGGCGGAGCAATTCACGATGGATCCATTGCATCGAGAGGAAGCGCAATTCCTTCGCCTCCTTATCATATTCAAGGATCGAAGCGAACGCGCTGTCGGTCATCTCGCTGGCTTCGGTGATCACGGTTTGAAGAAACGATTCAATATCGGGCGCTGTCGTCAAACCCCGCACCACTTCAAGCAGGCGTTCCAAATGGTCTAACCGCTCGTTGGTTATCATTGTCATAGATTATACAACACAGGCAAAATACCTACCAAGCAACTTCATTGAAACACAAGGAGAACTCACAATGGCACAAAAAAAAGTACGCGTGGCGATCATCGGCGTGGGCAACTGCGCCTCTTCGCTCGTGCAAGGCGTTCAATTCTATAAGAACGCTAAAAAGGATGACATCATCCCCGGCATCATGCACACCCAGCTCGCCGACTATCACGTGAAAGATATTGAATTCACCCTCGGCATTGACGTGAACGCCACCAAAGTGGGCAAAGACCTCTCGGAAGCGATCTTTGCCGAACCGAATAACACCTACAAGTTCACCGACGTCCCCAAACTCAACGTCCCCGTTGTGCGCGGCATGACCCACGACGGATTGGGCAAATATCTGAGCGGCATGATCCAGAAGGCGCCTGGCTCCACCGCCAACATCGCCAAACTCCTACGCGACACAAAAACGGATGTGGTCATCAACTTCCTGCCCGTTGGTTCTGAGATGGCGACCAAATGGTATGTGGAGCAAGTTATCGAAGCGGGATGCGCATTCGTCAACGGGATTCCCGTGTTCATCGCCTCGTCCGAATATTGGGGCAAGCGCTTCGCCGATGCGGGTCTGCCGATCCTCGGCGACGATGTGAAGAGTCAAGTCGGCGCGACAATTCTGCATCGTCAACTCGCCACACTGTTCGTGGATCGCGGCGTGAAGATCGACCGCACCTATCAACTCAACTTCGGCGGCAACACCGATTTCCTCAACATGCTCGAACGCGAACGACTCGAGAGCAAGAAAATTTCAAAGACCAACGCGGTGACAAGCATGATTCCGTATCAGATGGACCCAAAGGACGTGCATGTCGGTCCCAGCGACCATGTGCCGTGGCTCACCGACCGCAAGTGGTGTTACATCCGCATGGAAGGCACAACCTTCGGCAACGTGCCGCTCAACGTGGAAGTGAAACTCGAAGTGTGGGATAGTCCCAACTCGGCGGGCGTGATGATCGACGCCATCCGCTGCGCCAAACTCGCGCTCGACCGCGAACTCGCGGGTCCCATCATCGGGCCGTCATCGTATTTTTTCAAGACGCCTCCCAAACAATTCCGCGATGAAACTGCCAAACAAAAAGTGGATGATTTCATTTCGGGAAAAAGCGAAGAGTAATTCGATTTACGATTTACGATTTTGGATTTACGATTTACGATTTACGATTTTGGATTTGCGATTTACTGATAACTATTCACTGATCACTGTTCACTTTCAAATGAAACGCATCTTCCTCTCCCTCAGCCTGCTCGCCCTCACTCTCAGCGCCTGCGCCCCCGCGACTCCCCCTCCCACACAGGATATGAGCGCCGCGCTCACTCAGGCGTTTGGCACTGCGTTCGCGCAACTCCAGCCGACGCCGACGTCGCTTCCTACGGGCACCCCAGTTCCCCCTCCGACCGCGATCCGCACACCGCCGATGTTGCCATCCATATTTGTTGCGAGTCAAATAAATCCGCTGGATGTTCCGCATACGTACATCCAAGACTCGTGCGAATATCTGCTCAACAAATGGAGTTCGACCAACGCCGCGCCCGGGACGGTCGTGATGGTCATCATGTTCCATGGCATTAACAGAGACTCGGTGGATAACCCCAACGACATCCTCGTGCCCGATTTCAAACGGATGATGAAGGATCTGAAGGATCAAGGTTTCGAAGCCATCAACATGACCCAGATGGCAGACTTCATGGATCGCAATGCAAAGATACCCGCGCGTTCTGTTTTGCTCATTTCCGACGACCGTCATCAAGGCGAATATTTCGACGATCATTTCCGTCCCTATTTCAATGAATGGGGCTGGCAAGTGGTGAACGGCTGGATCAGTTTAGAAGATGGACCGCGCGCGATCAGCATTGACGCGAACATCGCTTTGGAAAAAGAAGGCTGGGTGGATCATCAATCGCACGGCTACATCCACAACATCAACATGAGCGATTCATCCACCGATGAATTCATCCGCACTGAATTTGAAAAATCCATCGCCGACCTGCAAACCAACTTCGGCAAAACTCCCGTTGGCATCATCTGGCCCGGCGGCAGTTTCGGAATCCGCCCGGTGCAATTCGCGCGCGAATACAACTATCGTCTTGGCTTCACCATCAACCCGCGCGGACCCGTGATGTACAACTGGATTCCGCTCGCCGACCAGCCCGACCCTGCGCGTCCCGCGTTTCTTCCCGAGGGTTATGTGAACGACCCGCGTATGGTCATCCCGCGATACTGGCCCTATCAAGTTTCAGCGAACATTGACACGGTTCGTCAGATCGGCAACCAAGCCGCGGAGTATGCGGAACAGAACAAAGCTGTCGAACTTGAATACTACGATATCGTCTGCGCGCCGACGTATGGGGCGATGCCGTAGATTCTTTTTAAACACAAAGGACACGAAGTACACGAAAGTGAGTTGCGTGATCATTATGGTTCTTCCATTTTGACTTTCACGAAAGATGGCGCAAAAGAAGTCATCCCGTTGCGCCATTCGTCAAACCATTGTGACTGTCGCGTCACTTCGACACGGTGAGCGAAAGACGAACCGTCAGCGCAAGCCTTCGTGGTAAAGGATTTTCACCATATCATGGACTCCTCCTCATTCAACGCCTACAAAACACGCTACCGTTCCGCGATTCGCAAGGTGCTTGCCGACTCTGAAAAGGGACGACTCGACGAAGCGGGCTTTCCCGCATATTCATCTGCCAACGCACTCATCAATTGGCTGTTTTGGCAACGACTGCATATCGCGATGGATCATATCGAACAGTCCGCGCCGTATGAACACATTCTCGATTTCGGTTGCGGAAGTGGCGTGATGCTCCCGTTTCTGGCGCAACAAAGCAAACATGTTGCCGCGATTGACATTGATCTGCACCCACTCGAACAAGTGAAGCAATACATCCCTCTCGCCGCGAATGTGCAAGTCTTCGATGCAAATCAAATCCCCATTTCGAATCTCCCCCCAAAATCATTCGACCTCATCAACGCGCTCGACGTTCTCGAACATGTGCAAGACCTGCCGCAAACGCTTTCGGAATTGATGAATCTGCTCAAACCGAACGGTCAACTCGTTGTATCGGGTCCGACTGAAAATATTCTCTATCAGATCGGGCGCAAACTCGCAGGCTCTGAATATTCGGGCGCGTATCACGAACGCGGCATCGCCGAGATCAAACGCGAACTCAAACGCATCGCTCGCGTCGAGCACATTGCCACGTTGTATCAACCCATTCCATTGTTTGAAATTTTTGCCGCGTTCAACCGTCCCGCAGGCTCCCATTCCGATTAACCATCATTGCTAAATGTCGTAGTGGCGACTTCAGTCGCTCTTTCGCCGCGAAGTAAACGACTGACGCACAGCGCGCTTCGCAGAGTCGTTACTACGGTTAATAGCCGCCTCAATTAAACCTACGGGACGTTATTGCTCGGGGGATGTATACTTAACGTATGGAACCTGAGCCATACATTCCAGGGACGAAGCCAGCGGATGCAGGTCCGCTCTCGCGATTCATTCCTCCGCTGGAGGAGGGAGTGATCTCCCGCTGGCTTCCGCTTCACGCGCCGACTTCAAGTTGGTTGCTCGACCCCTTCGGATTCTCCCCTCGACTCGTCCTCGAAGCCGCGCGGGCAGGGTATCGCGTGTTGGTCACGGTGAACAATCCCATCACGCGATTCTTGTTGGAGATCGCGGCGAATCCCCCATCTGAATCAGACTTCAAAGCCGCGCTGGCTGAACTCGAAACCGTCAAAAAAGGCGACGAGCGACTCGGCGCGCATTTGCAATCGTTGTATCAGACGACGTGTGAAAAATGCAGTCGCGAGGTTCAAGCCGAATATTTTTTGTGGCGCAAAGAAGCGGACGCGCCGCACGCCCGCTTTTACACTTGCCCGCAGTGCAACGACTCGGGCGAGCGCGTTGCCACGCAAGGAGATATTGACCGCGCCAAACAATTCGCCGCAACGGATGGTCTGCATCGTTCGCGCGCATTCGAGCGCGTGGCAAAACTCGACGACGATGACCGCGTCTATGCAGAGGAAGCGATTCAACATTACCTGCCGCGTCCGTTGTATTTTCTAACGACGGTCATCAACCGCATTGACGGATTGAATCTCACGCCTGAACGCAAACGCGCGTTGAACGCGTTGATCCTCGTTGCGTGCGATGCGGGCAACACGTTGTGGGATCATCCGCCGACACGTCCGCGACCGAAACAACTTAACATCCCGAGTCAATTCCGCGAGCACAACTTGTGGAAAATGCTGGAGCGTGGATTAAGTCTCTGGACTGAAACAGGCTCACCCATCGTGTTTGAAGCGTGGCCCAATAAGATTCCAGAAAGCGGAGGGGTGTGCATCTATGAAGGTCGTCTCAAAGAGTTGGCGCATGAAGTCAAAAAAGAAATTCCGATTGCCGCGGTGATCGGTTCATTGCCGCGTCCCAATCAGGCGTTTTGGACTCTCTCGGCGTTGTGGGCGGGTTGGCTGTGGGGGCGCGAGGCGGTGGAACCATATAAGATCGCGCTGCGTCGTAGGCGGTATGACTGGGCTTGGAATGCGACGGCTTTGCACGCCGCGTTCGCGCATCTGTTTGAGTTGTTGCCGCTCGGCACGCCCTTCTTTGGATTCATGCCCGAGCCTGAACCGCCGTTTCTCACGTCGGCGCTTACGGCGGCAGGCGCGGCAGGATTCGATTTGAAAAGCGTTGCGTTGCGAACCGAACATGACCCGATTCAAATTTTATGGAATCGCGGAGAGCATTTAAAACGTGAAGCCAATGAACCCGATGTCGCGGTTGTGCGCGAAGCGATCCATGCGCATCTCATCGAGCGCGGCGAACCTGCGAGTTATTTGCACGTCCACGCGGCAGGGTTGATCGCGTTGGCGGAGGCGCACGCGTTGAAAAATAAAATGCAGGAGTTCGACGAAGCCATGCGCGCGACGAACGCGTTGATCCAATCGGCGTTGTCGGAGGATGAACGGTTTGTTCATTATTCGTCGGGCGAGAGTGTGGAGACGGGACTCTGGAGCGCGGACTTCAGTCCGCTTGCCGAACGTGGGGCGGACTTAAGTCCGCGCTCCGTCGAGTCTCTCGCAGACCGCGTGGAGGTTGCAATCGTCACGTTCTTGCAAAAGAATCCGAACAGCATTTATCTCGAGATCGAAGATGACTTGTATCCGCGCTTTACGGGTTTGCTCACGCCATCGAAAGCGATGATCTACGCGGTGTTGGATTCCTACGCGGAGCGCGACGGCGCGTCGTTGAAGTTGCGCGCGGAGGATGTCGCTTCTGCGCGGCGCAACGAACGCGATACGATCATCCCGATGCTTGAACTCGTCGGCAAGCGGTTGGGATATTCCACCAGCCTCGCGGATAAAAATCACGTGTGGGAGGAAAACGGTTCGATCCAGTTTGCTTTTTATGTGCTTGCTTCAGCCCTCGTTGGTCGCGCAATCGCCGAAACACCGTATTCGCCCGAGCAGACGATCCTCGTCATCCCTGGCGGGCGCGCGTCGTTGATCGCATACAAAGCGGGGCGCGACCCCGCCCTCGCGGCGCGTTTGAAAAATTATCGGCTGGTGAAATATCGCTTATTGCGCGCCATGCTTGAAGTCCCAGTATTGACGCGCGAGACGTTCGAGGAGCAGATTGCCAGCGATCCGCTCGAAAAATCCAAATCACAGATGATAATGTTTTGACGCCATGTCACTCTGAGGGAGCGCTCCCCAGCGACCGAAGAGTCTCGCGCAACGTGACGGAGATTCTTCGTCGCCGCTACGCGGCTCCTCAGAATGACATGGCAGAGAGTAATATGTACAAAAAAATTCTCCCACTCCTCTTAATTCTCCTCTCTTCATGCGTGACCGTTTCATCGGAAGGCGCGCCGACGGATGCGCCGATTCTTTTCGTGACGTCTACCCTGCCGCCCACCAAGCAGGGACTCACCGTCCCGACGCCGATTCCGCCCACCGCGACAGCGACGCTCGACCCCTCGGCTCCCACGCTTACGCCAAGTTGCCGCGACAGCGCGGCGTTCGTCGAAGATGTGACGATCCCCGACAACACGAATTTCGAAAAGGGCGAATCGTTCACCAAAACATGGAAGTTGCAAAACTCTGGCACATGCGACTGGAAAGGGTATACCGTTGTCTTCGCCTCAGGCGAACGGATGAGCGCGCCCGATTCGGTTCCCGTCCCTGAGACCGCCGCAAAATCAGACGTGGATATTTCCGTTGATCTCGTCGCGCCATCCATTGACGGTCAATATCTCGGCAGTTTCAAGTTGCTCAACGAGCGCGGCGAGCTTGTGCCGATTGGAATCGAAAAAACATTCTGGGTGAAGATCGCCGTCGGCGAAACGTCGGTGCAGATCGGCACGACGAATTGTTATTACACGACCAACGCCGAGTATGTCCAACAACTGATTGACCGCATCAACCAAGCCCGCGCGGATGTGGGTCGCGCCGCGCTGACGGTGAATCCGCAACTCACTGCCGCCGCGCAGGGTCACAGCCTCGACATGGCGTGCAACGATTTCTTCAAGCAACGCGGCTCAGACGGGTTGTGGACTGGCAAACGCCTGCTCAACGCGGGATACACGTCCGCGTATTATGTTGAACTTCTCGCTTTCGGTCTGCCAGGCGACGCGATGAATCAATGGAAACTCGATCCGCTTCAATGGGACAACGTCCTCAATTCGCGCGTCACTGAGATCGGGGTGGGGTATGTGTTTGTGAGGACAAGCAGTTTTGGAGGCTATTGGACGGTGGAGATGGGGGGACCGTAAATAGACCTTGGTATCCACCTTACCCATCGTCCGTTTTATTAGGTAGATTCTTGGCTTTACGACACCTAGTCAATATCCTAATTTTGGATATTCTGAATTAGGATATAAAATTTGCTCATGAAAAGGCGCGACGCACATAACCAACTGCGAGATGTTTTACTTGATGCAAGGCGCAAAAAAGGACTAACGCAAGTCGAGGTTGCCACTCTGTTGGAAAAACCACAATCCTTTGTCTCAAAATACGAAAGCGGCGAAAGACGGTTAGATATCATCGAGTTTCTTGAAGTGTGTAAAGCTCTAAAGGTAAATCCTGCAACAATTATTCAGCAATTGGAGATTGATGGTGGTTAAAACACAATCGATTTTAAAGCGTTGGGGAATAACTGAGCGCGAACTCACTGAACTTGTGGACCAAAATCCGAGTTTACGTGGGATTTTATTGGGCTATGTTGCAGAAAAGAAATTCCATGATAAATACCTGAGTCATCCTGACATTTCCGAAAAAGAAAAAGGCGACGATCATGACAGGAATAAGAAAGGAGATCGACGGATAGTTTATAAAGGTCATACTTTTCTTATAGAAGTTAAGAGTTTGCAAACAAACAGCGTGAAAAATCTTGGCAGTGGAAAATGGACAGGAAGAGCCCAAGTTGACGCAAGTGACAGACGAGTGGTTACGTTTCCTAATAAAACCAAACTGAATACAACCTGCCTGCTCAGAGGCGAGTTCGATTTATTGGCTGTAAATTGTTTTGCTTTTGGAGAACAATGGCGTTTTGCTTTTGCGCTCAACTCAGAATTACCTGAAAACACTTATTCAAAGTACACAGCTTATCAGCGAAAACATTTATTGCCATCTCTCATTACCATTGAATGGGCTTTACAACCGCCTTTTACTGACAACCCATTTGCTTTACTTGACAAACTAATCCAACAAAAATCATCTTGAACGAGGCAAAGATTTTCCGTTTTTGTTCTTGGTCAATTTGATAAACACAAGAAAATAGCTATGATTCTTTCGGGCATGTTTTTGCTTAATCAATCGTGAAATTCCTGCTTTATTTGTTCTAACCACAACAAAAAGATCTTTGGTATAAAACCCCATTTTTTCATAGTGGTTGATTATTTCTACATGTGTGAGCCACTGGCGATTCGCAGATACTTCGTCTTGGCATTTAACAATCAGTACGCCATTTGACCGCAACACTCGATACGCTTCTGCGCCTGCTTTGAAATAAAGGTCTGTCACGGCGGCATGCCATTTCGCTCCCCCATTTTCTTCATCGCCATTCGAATAATAATTTCTAAATGCGGAAAACGAGCCGTTTCCCGCTTTGTGCTCTTTGTTATTTCGTAATAGTCCTTCCATGTACGGAGGATCTAGAACCAATGCGTCAAAACTTTCGTTTTCATATGGCAATTTCCTACAATCAACACCCGAAGCAATGTCGCTCTTGGCAAGTTCGTATTTTGACAATTCTACATTTCGCCAAAACACTCCATTGCCATATGTAACGTCAGCAATTTTTGAACCTTCAGGAACATGCAAAGTGAGTATTTGAGGAAAAATTTCGGAATTTCCATTAACGGAAGCAGACACCACGACATCTGTTGTGGAAATCCCACCTTGAATTCTTTTTGATATGCCATTTTTTTTCTGTTCAAGAAAATCTAATTGTTTTATTGTCATACTGGTAATAATATCCTATTTTGGGATACGCGACAAGGGTGCAGAAAATGTTTGCAACCCTAACCTACCTTCCCCACCTCGGTTGCCAATCGGAGATTGAGTTATTCGTGAGCCGAGTCAAGCCTGTCCCGCCGGGGTGGATGATGTAGATTTCGTTGTTGCCGTCGCGGAAGGAGGTGAAGGCGATCCAGATGCCATCGGGCGACCACGAGGGACCGAGGTTATCGCCGCCGTGCGTGAGTCGCACCAGCCCTGTGCCGTCAATGTTGATGATGTAGATGTCGTGGTCCCCTGCGGGACCGCGATAGAACGCGAGTCGAGTCCCATCGGGTGACCAGGTACTGCGTCCGCCCACGTTGTTCAAGTCGGTCACTTGTTGAATGTTCGAGCCGTCGGCATTCATCACGAACAATTGACGTTGTCCACTGCGCGAGGAGGCGAAAGCGATCATCGAACCGTCGGGTGACCAGGTGGGGTCAATGTCGTCGCGATCCGTGAACGGACGCGGGTTATCGCCGTCGGGTTTCATTACCCAGAGTCCGTCGCCCGATTTGGCGAAGACGATCAACTCTCCGCTGGGGGAAAGTTCGGGGGCGTAGAGACTGCCGATATCGCGCGTGAGGCGTTGCAGTCCGTCGCCGTTGATTCCGATGGAGTAGATTTCAAATCCGCCGCTGCGTTTGGAGGAAAAGTAAATCGTTTGCCCGTCGGGTGAAAGCGATGGGTAGAACGCGGTCGCGTCGAAGTCTGTGAGTTGTTCGCGCCCTGTGCCATCCGCGTTCATCAGGCAGATCTGGTCAATCTGTTTGATGTAACAGGCGAAAACGATTTTTCCTGTTGGAGGAGAGTCGTTGAAGTTTGGGATGGAGGTGGGAGATAGAGTTTCGGTGGGAGGAGGGAGTGGTGAGGAGAATTGGAGGATTGGAGAATTGGGGGTTTGTGTTGGTGGAGCGAGTTGCGTGGATTCAGTTGATGGGATGGGCAAGTTTTGAACGATGTACGCAAACCACGCGATGATGCCGCACAGCACGAGGACGCCGCATCCCAGACCAACGAGGAGAGTTTTATCGAACGCTGAGACAATCTTGTTTTGCGAATCCATCGTGCGATGGATTGTAATTCATGTTTGGCATGTCACCCTGAGCGACAGCGAAGGGTCTCTACGACGGTGTCAGAGATGCTTCGTCGCTTCGCTCCTAAGCATGACATATCACAATTTATTATTTCAACAAATTCCTCATCACAGGCGAGTAATCGGGGAAGATTTGATCGGTGGCGGGGTTGTTCAATCGCTTCTGCAACACTTCGGACAGCACATCGCGGTAATCGGTCGTGACGGCGAGGTCGCCTGGTCCGATCATTTGACCATCCTCCAGCCCGGGCCACTCGCCGTGGACTTTGCCGCCGTCCACGTTGCCGCCCATGACCATCATCATGCTTCCGTGACCGTGATCGGTGCCGAGGCTTCCATTTTCAGAGGCGCGACGACCAAACTCAGACATGGTGACAACGGTGAGATTCTTCATGTGTTCCTGCATATCGGCGTGGAAAGCCGCCATGCCATCTGCCAAATCTTTCATGAGATTCGGCATGATGCCAGTCGTCGAGCCTTGCGCGAAGTGCGTGTCCCAGCCGCCCACGTCAATGGCTGAGACTTCGAGTCCCACTTCCGCTTTGATGAGCATGGTGGTTTGTTTGAGCGCGAGACCAAATTCGGAGTCGGGGTAAGTGGTAAAGGGGGATTGGTAATTGTTTGGGTCGAGCGTTTCGAGAGTATCCATAATGGATAACGTATCCTGCCCAAGCACGTCATCTTCATACACGATGTTCAACGCGGCGCGCATTTGTTGCAGAGCGCGCGGATCACCGCCGAGATGAAAGTCCGCGATCGAACGCAGGGCAGAGACTGGGACGCTTCCGCTCAGACTCCGTTGCGGACGAGTCCCCATCCCCACCGCGCGCAGAGGCGACGAGTTGCCCGTATTCAACGTGGCGAGGTGACGACCGATCCAGCCCGAGGCGGGGCCGCGCTCATCGTCCACGCCGCGCTCCATGAGTTCCATCGCTTTGAAGTGACTGCGCGATTCGTCGGGCGCGCCGCACGCGTGGATGATGGCGAGTTGATTCGAATACCAAGAGTCAAGCAGTGAATTCATCGAGGGATGAAAGCCGAAGAATCCATCTAAATCTAAAACTCTTTCCTCTTTCTTCTTTCCCGAGTCATCTGGTCGCGCAACTCCCAATGTTGGTCGCATCGCGTAATACGCCTCTTCGCCATGCGGCACGACCATGTTGAGAATGTCCGCGGCGCCGCGCAGGAAGATGACGACAAGCGTGTCGCCGCGCGGGGCAACGTTATGAGGCGCGAACGCGAGTCGCGGCATCCAGGATTTTTGTTGTAGGGTGGGTAAGGTTTGTAGCATGTTTACTCCGTATTCATTGGGTGGTCGAGTAGCGAGCCGCTGTACTGAGCCTGTCGAAGTGGTTCGTTGCGAGCGTATCGAGACCACATCATCTGGCTACATTTACATTTGCAATTGGTGGTTTCGATACGGGCGGGAAAAGCACCCGCCCTACTCAACCACCAAAGTTGCTTGTTATCTCTATTCATAAGGTGGTCGAGACGCCAGCAGGCGAGACCACAACATCTGGCATCATTTACGCTGGTTATTAGTGGTCTCGATACGTCCTTCGTCTCCGCTACCGCTTCGACAGGCTCAGCGCGGCGGCTTCGCTCAGGACTACTCGACCACCGAGGTTTATCTCCACTGAAACGCGGGCGAGGCGAGGATGCCAGCGGCGAGGATTTGCAGAGTCTCCTCGGGGGTAGAGTCCGCTGAATGGACTGAGGCAATTAGCCCGTCGCGTTCGAGGCGTTCTAGAGGGGCGCCTAAAAGCAGAGAGGTGAGCGCGTCCACGTCGTCGACGAGAATGCCCGTCGAAGAGACATCCAATAAATGATTCAAATTATTTTTCGTGCCGCCGATCTCATCGCGCATCAACTCGAACGCGAATTGCCAGCGCGGCATGAGATTACTTTGCCACGGCGCGCTGACATCGGGATAGCCATCGGGCGTGGGCAAATTGAAATACAACTGACCCATGCGAAGCAGATAATCGTTGAGGGCGCCGTCGGTTTCGGTGTTGGTGAGTCGCAACGCGGATGTGATGAAGTTCGCGGGGCGTTTATATTTTGGTTGCGCGCGCGAGAGACCATCAAGCAGAATCACACGCAACACAGATTTGATGTCGCCGCGCGTGTCGAGAAAAGTTTGCGCGGCTTTCTCGACGATCTCTTGCGGAGGATCGCCCGCGATGAAGCGACGAGTTAATTTCGTCGCGATGAATCGCGCAGTGGATGGATGCGACGCGAGATGCTCGATGACCTGCTCCGCTTCACTCTGACCGTTCGGCTGGATCGCCAGACCCAAAACTTTTTTCGCCCCCTCATCGTGGATGTCTTTGTTGAAGGTGAACTCGCCCAACCAAAAATGTTCTTTGACCGTCCAGCCCGTGAGACAACGCGCGAGTTCCATCACGTCGCTTTGAGTGTAGCCGCCGTCCACGCCGAGGGTGTGGAGTTCCATGAGTTCGCGCGCATAATTTTCGTTGGGATGACTCTTCTCGTTGACGTGGTTATCGAGATAGACCAGCATCGCGGGCGAATGTGCCGACGCCCACACGAGATCGCGGAAGTTGCCGAGCGCGTGTTTGCGAATCACTTCGCGGTCGTCAACCGTCTTGAGATAAAACAGCGGTTCTTTCTCGATGAAGATGTTGAAATGATCGCTCCAAAATTCGACCATCACTTCGTAGAATTGTCGCTTGCTGTAAATCTGACGAAGCAACGTTGCTTGACGTAATTCGCGCGCGGGTCGTTCGCGGTCGTAACCATCGAAGAGTTGATTGGTGACGCCTTCGATCTCGTTCGCGTCCATGTGAAGAGTGTCGAAGGTCGAAAGTCGAAGGTCGGATGAGAAATCGTCAATCGATTCAACATCGAGCTGTTCTTCGATGAAGGCTTGCAAGCCGATCTCTGCGAAGCGGGCGCGTTCCTCCACGCGTGGACCGAAGGTGAGTCGATTCAACGCGAGAAAGTCCTGCGCGTCGAGCGGAGTCCACGGGAGGGTGGGGAGTCCGCCTGTGAGTCGTCGGTACACTGGGGCGCATGATGAAAGCGCGGCGCTGGCGGTGACGAGGGTACTAAGTTTTAGGAAGTCGCGGCGGGAGATCATGAGGATTGGAGAATTAGAGAATTAGAGAATTGGAGGATTAGAGGATTGGTTGGTGTAGAAACTAGAAAGTGGAAGATGGTCTACTTATCTACTCATCTACTTATCTACTTTCTACTTTCCACTTTCTACTTCCGACTTTCTAAACACTCTCTGCCTTCAACGTGCTTACCTGTGTACCTGTCTCCGTGTTTACGGCTTTCACACGCGGCATCCAATTCAGCAACGCAAACGCGGTCGCGCCGAAGGAGGTGATGAGGAGCGGAATCCACACGAAAAGCCAGCCGATGAGCGGGAAGAAGGCGGCGAGTTCGAGGATCAGTGCTCCGCGCACGAACGCGCTGAGAGGTGAATAGTTGTTGCCCGTTTGGTTCATCCGTTCGCCGAGGTGCGCGGCGATGCCAGCGGAGCCGATGGAGGAGAACACCAGCGACGCGCCGAGGAGAATCCAAGCGAGGGATTTGGCGGGACCGAGCGGCAACGCGAACAGGATCACGATGGGGATGACAAGCGCGATGACGACGACAAGTCCCAGCCAGAAGGTCGCGCCGAGGGATTTTTCGACGCGGGTCTGCGCGCGTTGGATGAGTTTAGGGAACAATAGCCACCACGCGGCGAGCATCGCAGGGTACGCGACGCCGAGGATCAAGAGGATGAAGAAGATGGCGGAGATGTCAGCCATGGGGAATGTCCTTTCTTTTGGTTGATGTATGGGATACAGGGGAGGGAGAGGGAAAGTTGCAGGGAAGAGAGTAGTGAATAGATGAAAAGATGAAAAGAAAAGACGCGGGGTTAGCGCGTCTTGGAAAGTGGAAAGTGGAGGATGAAAGAAGAAAGAGGAAAGAATCTTTGCGTGCTTAGCGGGCTTCGCGGTAAATTAATTATCGCGTTGGAAGAATCCCAATATCACCGCGCCGAAGCCTGTGAGGGCGACAAATGGGAAGAGCAGGAACCATCCCAGAAAGGGAATGGCGGACGCAAAGGTGAGAATGACCGTTCCCCAGAATGATTGCTTCCATGCCGAGAGATCGGGGAAAATCCGTTCGCCGAGGATGCTCACCATCGAGGAAAGTCCGAGGCTGAGAAGAATTACCAGAATAGTTGCTAGCAATAACGATGGGATCGTTACGATGAATTTGATCGCGCCATTTTCCGCACCATCTGCAATTGCGAACAACACAACGGTGATCGTGCCGAAGAATAGGAAATTGACGAATCCGATGCCCAAGGAACGCGCGGGAAGTTGCTTCGCAACGTTGAGCGTTTTCAAGACGCGTTTGTTGAAGAACGCGCTGACGACGAGAAAATAACAAGCAAAATCAACGGCGAGCAATGTAACGAGCAGTGTTACGCGGATGATGTCGGTCATGGATTCTCCTAATTTTCGCCCTGAGCGGAACGAAGTGCAGTCGAAGGGCGCTTCGACTACGAGCCTCAAATTGCATTCGGCTCTCCGCTCAGCGCGATGGTTATCTTATTTGTTTCCTCAACAGCAACCCATTCCCCACCAGCCAGAGCAGGGATGCAAAAGCAAGGGCGAGGGAAAGAGTCAGTGTGGGGATTTGAAGCGGTGGTAACGAAGGCAAGCTTGGTAATTGGAAATTGGTAAATGTGTTGAAGAATGTGAGCCATTGCGATTGGAGTTGGATCAATACTTCGGTGAACGATGGCGTTTCAAGAGGAGGCAACAAGTTCAATACGAACGGCGCGGCGATGATGAGCGCGATCAACGCGAGCGCGGCTTGGAGAGTCGCTGTCAGTGTGAGCCAGCGCGAGAGTTGCGGAGTCAGCTGTCCCTGCGAAGAGAAGCGTGCGGCGAGGTCGGTGGAGAGAGTCGCTTCGGGGAGGGAATCCAGTTCGGCGAATAACGATTGAAGCACGGTAAGACGCGCCGCACATTCTCCACATGAAGCAAGATGCGATTCGATGTGTGTGCGATCCGCAATTTCGTTATCGAGATATTCGTTGAGTTGCACATCCGAGATGTGGTCAGTCAGGTGCATGGAGTTTCTCCGCCAACAGTTTGCGGGCGCGGAAGAGATGACTCTTCACGTCGCTCAATGGGATTTTCAATTCAGCCGCAATTTCATCATACGACATTTCTTGATAATGCCTGAGTTCGACGACGACTCGATAATGCGGAGGCAACGACGCGAGCGCCGCGCGAATTTGCTCGCTTCTTTCTCGCACCTCAACCTGCTTCTCAGGTCGTTGGCTTTCATCAGCGTCCCGATCCTCGTCGAGCGGCGCGGTGACCTTCTGCGACTCGAGATGATTGAGGCACAAGTTCGCGGCGACGCGCCTCACCCACGGACCGAACTCGCGTTCAAGATCGAACTGCTCGAGGCGATTATACGCGCGCATGAACGTCTCTTGCGCCAGGTCTTCGGCTTCGCCGCGCTCATGCAGAATGCGGTAGCAGACATTGAACACGTTGGTCTGATAACGCGTGACGAGTTCGCTGAACGCGCCGCCGTCACCGCGACGGGCGCGGACGATCAAGTCGCGGTCGGTGGGCGCGGTCATGGCTGAATTGTAGTACAGGAGTCGGTGGGAAAAAGTTGCAGGAAAAAAAAGAGATTGGAGATTAGATGATTAGAGACTAGAGATACCTGCTGAGGTTCACAGACCAATCTCCAGTCTCTACCATCTACTTTCTACTCTCTACTTTCTACTCTCTATCCTCTATCTTTCACTTCGCCAGAATCTTATTCCAATCCATCATCGTCTTCATATGTTCGGTCGGAACCTGACCTTCCGGCACAAAGCCGACGAACGAGCGATTGTAGAAATCCTCGGTGCCGTCATCGAGATTCCAGCGGAGCGAGTTGCGGAAGACGCCGAGGCAGGAGGTACCGCGGAAGTCATCGGGCAGGGATGTTTCGAAAGTGTACACGTACGTACCGTCGGCAGTATCCACCACTTCAACGACTGTCGCCTCATGGATCCACCTCAGCCATTGATGTTCAGGGATCGGTTTCTTGTTCGCGTCCACTGTAGTGCGGCTCCGCGTGATCGGCTCGCCCATTTTGTATTGCCACGAAGGAGCGGCGGGCGCGTTCTTTCCGCTTCGATCTTTTTTCTGCTTGCCCACAACACTCCCTGAAAGCAGACCTTCGCCATTCGCATCTTCCACACCTTTGGCGATCTGCCACGGGCTTGGGTCGCCGCCGACAAACCTCAGCCAGAAGATGCTCGCGCCTTGTGTGTAATGCTCCGCTCCCGTCGGGCGGATGAAAGTGACGCCGGGGGTTTTCGCTTTGAACAATTTGAAATATCGCGCCGCGTTTTCGGTCAACCCGCCGGGCGGTAAATGTCCGCGGATGTGTTGCAGGTGTTCGGCTGTCTCGTTGCACACCGCGCGCGAGACGATGAGTTCGTGGCTCTGCCCATGCTCGGGTCGCCACATACCGGTGTTATCCGTCGCCCACTTGCTGAGGAGCGGATAGAAAGTTTTATCGGCAAAGCGGACTTTATCTTCCTCGGCAGTGAACGTTTCCCAGCCCGGCGCGGTGACGTGATTGACTCGCAGAGGCGTGAGCAAGACGATCATCTTCCACGCCCACGCGGGGAATTGACCCTTCATCGCCTCCAACTTCGCCAACGCCTGATCGGTCGTCATGGACATGAACTCGTATTTGGCTTCCGCTTCCGCCAAGCCGTCCAAACCGATGCGGCGGGACTGCGGTCCGCGCGCCTTGACTCCCTGCATGTGCAACGCGACGCGATCCTTCCAGACTTTTTCAGTTGCCTTCGCCAGCCCGGGCTTGTTCACTCCCGCCCCTTCGTACTGGGCGATCTTCTCCTTACAACGCGCTTCCACCTCCCCGTCGGAAAGAGCCGCTTGGGCTTTCTTCACTTCCTCCACGCGCAGACGCGCGAGCAAGTCCTTCGGGTCTGCCCACGATCCATGCGCGGACTTATAGCGCATCCCCGAAAAATGGACGATCATGTATTGAAGCCAGACCGGGAAACGCTTCGGCTCTTTCTCGAACCGCGCGCGGATATCCGCCAGCAGTTGATATTGATCCTTGCCCTCGAGGGTCTTGGCGTATTGCTCCGTTTTCAAACGCGCAATATCTTTCACAGTGACCGGTGTTTTCGAATCGTAAGTGCGCAGGAATTCCTCTTCGGAGGTTTTGAAGTTCGGGTCGGCTTTGGTGAGTTTGTACCACTCCAGTTTCGGCGCGCCGAGTTTGTCGTAGCACAGATCGAACTCGCGCAGTTTTTCCATTTCATCCAGCAGCATCGGCATGGACGATTCGCTTTTAAGTTTATATTCCGCCTGCACCTTCGGGCGGTTCGGATGTTCGGGGAGCATCGCATCGAGCTGGCGTTGGAGGTAACGCGCCCGGTCGCGCACGAATCCCAACTGCAACTTGAACGATTCGATGCGGCTTTGAATGAATCCGCGCTCGCCGCGAATATCCTTGGGCCACGACGCGATAAAGAGATCGTGATTTTTTTGGATGAGCGCCATCGCCTCAGGCTCGACGGGTTTGTATTTGGCAAAGGCGGCGCTTACATCTTTCGTAAGGAAATACGTTTTTAATTTCGAGTAATTATCTATCTCCGCTTTGCGGGCGGCTTCCATCCCTCTTTTATATTCCGCCACATCCGCAGTCAGCGCGGCAATGTCCTTGTTTTTATATTCCGCCCACAGGTCGGCTTCTTTGAAGAAGACCAGAACGTCGCGCAGTTTCACCAGCCGCATCGGGTAAATATCTTTGAGCAAAATATCGTTCTGCCATTGGAAATATTTTTGAGCCGCCATGATACGCTCCTTGAATTAGGCTTTGTGTGGTGAGTTCTGCTAAGCCACAGAGATCACAGAGTAAAAAGAGCTTTTCTCAGTGGTCTCTGTGATCTCTGTGGCAAAGATTTTTGCAAACGATGTATTGATTGTATTCCATTTTGACGAAAGACTGCGAATCAAAAACCCCTTCGGGCTGGTTCGCCTTCGGGGGCTTTGGTCTACTCGTTCAATTTTCGCGCGTCATTCCCACAGGATCGGACCGGTCTTGCGGTAGTTCTTCGCCAGCAATTCCAAATCCAGAATATTGATGATGCCATCGCTGTTCAAGTCTGCGCCGGGCGGTTCGGAGGTTCCGTAACCGAAACCAATGGTCATCGCGTCGAATTGGTCAATGGAACCGTCATCATCAATATCGCCAGCCAGCAAGGCAATGGCTGGCATGGCATGGGTTTCTCCACCAGAAAGTGTAATCGTCCCTTGAATGCGGAGAAATCCGTTGGCAGTGGCGACGATGGTGTACGTTCCCGCCGCAACGTCAAGCCTGAACGTGCCATCGGGGTTCGCATTGACCGATGAGACAAAAGTGTCATTTGTGTCATACAATCGCACAGTGACAACTTTTGAGGCGATCACTTGTCCAGTGACTGCCGCGCCGGAAATTGCCGTAGCAGTAGGCAATGGCGTGAACGTTTGGATGGGAATATCTGTAACAGTCGGCGTTGGAGTGGCGCCGGGAACGGATGTAAATGTTGGAATAGGCGTGGGCGACTCGAACGGGGTTGGGGTGAAAGTTGCCGTTGGAACTTGCGCATTCGGACCGATGATCTTCTGCACTGAGCCACTCGAATAATCGGTGAGATACAGTTCGCCCGCTTCATCTTCGCCGAACGAGGAGATGAAAAACGAGGTATCCGTGATGAGGTCGGAATCCCAAACGCCGGGAGATTGTTGCAGGAGCCCCCAAATTTCTCCACTGCAATAATCGCCGTAGAAATAGATGCCAGTCATCGGCGCAGACTGCGAACCGCGATAGACGTATCCGCCGGTCACCGAGCAGGTGACTCCCGTGTTGTCATATTCAGTGACGGGAAAAACTTTTCCGCTGGTGTCGCATCCGCTGGAGGGGTTGAAGCAGAGACTGCCTTCCATGACCCGCCAGCCATAATTCAGTCCGCCAGATGATGAAGAGGATTCAAAGTCAATTTCTTCGCGGCTCCCCTGCCCCACGTCGCCAATGTACAGATCGCTCGTGCCTCGATCAAAGGAAAAACGCCAGGGGTTGCGAAAGCCATAATCCCAAATTTCGCCGCGCGCGCCTGAGACGCCAACGAACGGATTGTCCGAGGGGATCGAATACGGACTGCCGGAGTTCACATCCAAGCGCAGTATTTTCCCCAAGAGCGCATTCGTATTCTGCGCATTGTTGGGAACATCTCCCCCGCCGCCGCCATCGCCCGTTGACCAGTAGAGGTAACCGTCACTGCCGAAGGCAAGCATCCCGCCGTTGTGATTCGCGTTGCCCGGATGCGGAATCGTCAACACGGTCACCGCGCTGGCAGGGTTCGCCACATTCGGGTCTGATGAAACCGAATACTTTGCAAGAACGAGATTGCCAGACGTATCGGTGTATGCGACAAAAAATAATCCGTTGGATTCGTAATTGGGATGAAAGGCGAGTCCCAGCAAACCTTCTTCACTTCCCGATGAACCCACGATCGAGGTGAGATCTAAAAAAGGAGTTGGAAGAAGACTGCCTGTGTTGCTGATCACTCGAACGCGCCCAACTCGTTCCAGAACAAACAAACGCCCGGAACCATCGCCCGCATTCGTGACCAAGACCGGTTGAGATAAACCGGTGACAACTGGAACGAAAGACAGCGAAGGGACCAAGTCACCGGGACCAAGTGGGGTGGAGACAATCGTCGGGGTGGCGGAGGGATTGGTCGAGGTGGGGATCAATGTTGAAGTGGGCGAGGCAGGCACAGGCGTCGAAGTGACCGGCGGCGTCGGTGTGGATGATCCAAGAACCGTGATACTTGTCCCAACATAGGGGATGCTCGTCAACGCGCCGTTGCCTTGCGAGATGCGCGCGGTGCAATCAATGGCGGTCAATCCCGCTTGCAGACCTTTCACAGTGAAAGTGAAGACCGTGCCGCTTGTGGTCGCTCTGTTGCCCTTCTTGCCCGCGATGGCGGCGATGAAACTTCCGTCTTGCGGACCGAAGATCGTCGTTGCGGCATCGGCGCCGAAGAGATTCGTAAAGGTGATGTTGCTCGCTTCAAGAAGACTCGCGTTGTAAGTGCAAGTGATCTCCGCGCTGGTGTAGCCCTCCGCAGGCACGTTGTTCAAATTGACAGTGACAAGCGCGGTGTCGCCCACAGCCACATTCGGCGCGCTGACTGTCGTCGAAATGTACGGGCCCGATAGCGCGGTGCTGGTCGCCGTTGGAATCAATGTTGGAGTTGATGGTGTGGCGGTTATCGGCGTTGGCGTGGTGGATGTTTCCATCACATTCAAGAGGGGCGCGAATAAACCAACGCTGTTGCCGTTCTTGACAAAGGTTGTCGTTTTGAACAGCGAGTTATATTTGAACTCCCAACCCGCGAACGTCGCGCCGACCATGTTGGGGCGTAGTGAAAAATGCAAATGCGGCGTATCCTGATCTTCACTGCCGAGGCACACGGGCTGTTGAGCCGAAGCGTTCGCGATCACTGCCAAGCGTTGATTGCGCGTCACCGCGTTGCCCAACTTCACTTGAAAATTTGCGAGGTGTTGGTATTCGCTTGTCCAGCCGCCGCTGTGCGCAATGATCAAATGGCATTTGGAAATCGCCACCACCGTGCCATCGGCAACAGCGGTCACCCAGGCATTGGATGTGTTCTCGCCTTTTTTCATGTTTGTGTGCGGCGCAAAATCAACCGCTCCGCCGTTGGCAGGGTTGTGCGCGCTGGTCGCGTGACGCCCAAACCCATCATACGCAACCCACGCCTTGCCCAACTCCCACGGCAGTTGGAACATGTCCACTGGCGGGAACGGCGGCGCGGCGCGAACAGGCTGACCCTGCGAGAGAAGCGAGGTCATGAACATGATCAAAAACATGGCGCGAAGAATCGTATTGGACATTGCTCCTCGCATCTTTCCACGGGGCGGCTTGATTCGCTTTTCAGTCAGCCGAGTCGGCAACCCCGATCTCATGATGGTTTTCGCAAGACGCGGTACACGCCGAACAATCCCACCGCGATCAGAATCGCAATGACGGCTACGATGCACCCGATCGACGTTCCGCCTTCGGGTTCCGGCGGCTCGAGCGCCAGCATCGAACCGCTGTCCTGCGGAGCGACTTGCGTTACGACTTCTTTGTCGATGAATAAGGAGACATTCCGCTCACCGACGAGAACGCTCAACAACGGCGCGGCAAACCCCTCGGCATTGCGTATTGCCAGGGCGGCGCTTTCCAGATACAGGCTGGTGTCGCACCCTTGCAAGGCGGTGAATCTCACTTCTGCCAGCGCGCCGTTAATCGTTTGAGGGGTAGTGCTGGCGTACGAGCCATCCACCAAACCGGTGAGCTGCGGAAGTTGCAAACCGTTCATTCCCGCGATCGGGCTAGAGGCATTGACCGGACGCAGACATTCCGGATCGTAGCGGATCTGGAAGGTGAATCCCTGAACGGGCGTGGCAGAGGAGGCGTTGACCGTGACGAGAACGGTCTCGCCTGTTTTGTACGATGTGTTGACAGCGCTCAGCCAGATGGTCTCGGCGCCTTGGGCATAGGCGGCGCGAATGCCGATCAGCGCGATAAGGAGCGCCAATAGGATAGGAATAATTCGTTTCACTACATACTCCAAATTCCGGGCGCGCGTACGCGCGCCCGGAATTTATCATCCGATTATTCCCACGCTGTGGGTCCGGTGTCGCGGTAGTTTTGCGCCAGGAGTTCCAGGTCTAGCACATTGATCGTGCCGTCGTTGTTCAAGTCGGCGGCGGCAGGAGAGGCAGTGTTGTAGCTCATGCCGATGGTCAATGCGTCGAATTGATCGATTACGTTGTTACCGTCAATGTCGCCAGCCAGCAGTGTGATGGTCGGCTTCGTGGTCGTGTTCCCCGGCAGGATGTTGGCAGAACCTTGCGCGGAGAGGTAGCCGCTTGCCGTGGCAATCACTATGTAATTGCCCGCCGGCGCGACGAGGCTAAACGTCCCATCGGGATTGGCGTTGACCGAAGTAATCGCCACGTTGCCGGAGAACAGCGTCACAATCACCTGCTTACCCGCAATGACTTGTCCCGCGAGCGTGCCATCCGGGGCAGATGTGGGAGTGGGCGAACTTTCGGGAGTGAAGGTGAAAGTGGGTGTCGGCGATTCAGCCGGGGTGGAGGAAGCCGTGGGCGTGGCAGATTCAGCCGGGGTGGAGGTGAACGTCGGTGTGGCGGTTTCGCCGGGCTGGGAAGTCGGTGTGGCGGTTTCGCCGGGCTGGGATGTTGGCGTGGCGGTCTCGCCGGGCTGGGAAGTCGGTGTGGCGGTCTCGCCGGGTTGTGACGTTGCAGTTGGGGTGTCACCCGGCGCCGGCGTAGAGGTTGCGGTGGGTCCGCTTCCATTGACGGTGAGATTCATGCCAGTGGACGGGAGGGAGGTCAGCGTGTTATTCCCTTGCGAGACGCGCGCGGCACACTCAATGGAAGTCTCGCCCGCTTGCAACGCGGTTACGTTGAAACTAAAGACTGCTCCGCTGGCGGTCGCTTTGTTGCCGTTACTCCCTGCAATTGCCACAATGAGCGCGCCGGGCTGAGGCGTGTTAATGGCGACCGCAGGATCGGCCCCAAAGAAATTAGTGACGACCGGAGTTCCCACGCTGACGAGGCTGGCATCAAAGGTACACGTAAACTCCGCGCTGGTATATCCCTCTGGGGGAACATTATTCAAATTTACGGTGACCACGGCAACTTCACCCACGTTCACACTCGTAGGCGCAACCACCGTGGAAACGGACGGACCGGTACTCACCACATCCCGCAGGGTCATGAAGTAAAACCCGGCGCCTGAATCTGGCTGGACCTGCACGTAGAACGTGCCCGCCGATTGGGAGGTGATGAACGAGCCTGTGCCGCGTGTGACTTCAACGCCGTTCGCATCCTGCAAGATAAGCAGGGGCACAAGGTCTCCAGCCGCCGTGTTGGCTTTCACCTCGAAGGTGTGCGCTTCGGTCAGTTCGAGCCGCCATTTTTCATGGATGGCAGACGATACGAACCCGATGAAGGTGGCGTCCCAGATATTCAGGTTGCGGTTGATGACAATGGGATCCTGAGGCACAGAGGCAGGCGAACTGGCAGAGACAACCTGCCCGCTTCCAAATGTGCTGAACAACAGCGCGATCAAAACAAAGACTTGAAACCGACGTTTTAAATTCATGATTTTTACTCCTCTTCTTAAACGTGACATATCAATACAATGAATATGTTCTGCTTCCATTGTATGACCGAGGTTACGAATCACGCGTTGCAGTAAAGTTGCCGCGAAGTTGCAAAACGATTGCGCACTGTGGAGGACTTTTGGGTGAGGCGTGAATGGATTGCATCCGTTGAATCGATGTGCATTACCTTAAATCCTGATAGAATGGGGAGGAGAAAGCCCTTCGCGGGCTTTTTTGATGTCAACATGCGCCGTCGACTTAAGTCGGCGCTATTCAAGGATGCCTTCATGCACTACAACCTCCGCCTATTCTGGCGCACATTCTATCGTTCGTTCTTTGCTTCCAAAAATACGCCCGCCCCGCTCAATAACAAACGGATCATCTTCCTGACCCTGTTTTATCTGGTCTGGCCCCTCGGGTCGCTCTTCATCTGGCTCTGCTTCTGGCTCGATGACATCTTCTTCCCCGGCTACAAAACGCATCCGATCGAGAAGCCCCTTTTCATCATCGGCAATATGCGCAGCGGCTCTACCTTTTTGCACCGCCTGCTCTCGCGCGATACAGCCACATTCACCAGCCTCACCACATGGGATATTTACCTGACGCCGTCGGTCACACAGAAGAAGTTTACCCAGTTTGTTTCGAGGCTCGATAAAAAATTCGGCGGGTACCTCCACCGCGCGCTCTATGCGTTCGACCGCCGCACTCTGGGTCAGATCAAGATCCATCCCATTTCGTTCTTCCAGCCTGAAGAGGATGAAAACGTGTTGATGCATGCCTGGGATTCGCTGTGGGTTACTTTCCTCTTTCCCTTCATGGATGAGTTTCCCAACTACCAACACTTCGACGAAGCCCTGTCGCCCGAGCGCAAACGAAAGATCATGGCATTCTATAAATCCATGCTGCAACGACACATGTACGCCACCGGTAAAAAATACTACGTGGCAAAGGCTCCCGCATTCAGCGCCAAGATCGAAACGCTGATCGAGTTCTTCCCCGACGCGCGCATCATCTACCTCGCCCGCAACCCGCTCGACATGCTCCCCTCCACAGTGTCTTGGATCAACTACTCGCGCGGCGTATTCACCGGTGGATTCACAAAATATCAATATCTGGATGAAATCACCGACCTGACCCAACACTGGTATCGCTATCCGCTCCAATACCTCGACGCGCATCCCTCCCCCAGATATCTGATCCTCAATTACGACGGTCTGATTCAACGCCCCGAGCAGGTCATCCGCGGATTTTACGAACAATTTGGCTACCCCGATAAACCGGGGCTGGACAAGATCGTGGACGAAGCGGTAAAAGACACGCTCGCCCACCGCAGTGACCACACCTACTCCTACGAGGAGATGGGCTTCACTCGAGAGAAGATCGTCGAAATGTACGCGGACATCTTCGAACGTTTCGGCTTCGACAAGCGCGAAGAAGAAACGTCTATTCGGCGCTCGCAGGTTGTGACAGTCACATCGATCGAATAAAATCAGGTCAGGCGTTTGCCTGACCTGATTTTTTACTTCTCCTTGCGGGTCGTCTTTGGCTTACGAGGCGGAGTTTCTGCTTTCGACTTTTTTCGGCTGACACTTTTAACTTTTACGGTTTCACGTTCCATGGCCGGTAGCGCAGTAATCGCGCCAGCCGCCATCGCTTCCGCGCCTTGACCATCGACCTGATACTCCTCCTCCCAGTTTTCGGCGCCGGGGAAATTAATGGCGTTATAACGGATCATCAACAGAATCGCCCCGGCAACCGCCATCAGCGCGGCGACCACCATCGAATAGCTGATGCCCGTCTCTCCAATCTTCGGCTGGTCTGGGCGGAAAAGTTCGATCCACGCGCGACCGATGCCGGCGAGCAGGAGCCAGCCGGCGAACATTGTTCCGGGCTTGAGTCCCTTTTCATAGCGGCGAGACAGCCATAACAGGAATCCCGCCGCGGCAAAGTTCCAGAGCATTTCGTAGGCAAACGTTGGGTGGAAGCGGGTAGTCTCCAGATAATTGATCACCGCGTCGATCGGTTGATCGCGCATTTCAATCGGGGTCTGATAGGAATATTGGGTTGAGATCTTCAGCCCCCACGGAAGCGTGGTGGCAGGACCATAAAGCTCCTGGTTGACGAAATTGCCGAGCCGCCCAATGCCCTGCCCGATCAACATGGCGGGACCGATCGAATCCAACACCAGCCAACGGTCAACGTTGTATCTGCGCAACAGCCAAAATAATGCGATCGCGCCAAAAAGAAAACCGCCAAAGATATGCAAACCGCCATTCCAAACCCGAAGGATCTCGGAAGGGTTATCCATGTAGATTCGGTTACCGCCAATCGTGGCATTCATTACATACCACAGCCGCGCGCCCACGATACCGACCGGCAACACGCCCAGCGGCAAGCCGAACTGGAAAGCGCCAAACGGAAACTTCATCTTGGGTCCAATATCGACCCAACCTACCAGCACATCCCAGATCACATCGCCATTGCCGCCGCGCCGGATCAATTCCCGCTCGGCAATTAGCGCTCCGACGATCACGCCCGCCATCACGATCACGCCGTACCAATGCAGGGAAAAATTACCAATCGAAAAAATAATAGGGTTAATCATTCATACCTCAAACGCTGATTTTTTGAAATTATAACATTGCAATCCTTCGCCACTTGTCAACCGCGCAATCAGGGTTAGAATTGGGTGATGCGCTCTTTTGAACTCAATATTTTCATCAACCGTCCGCGGGACGAGGTGTTCGACCAACTTGCCGAACCGATCAACATGATCGGGCTTCGTCCGCGGCTGACGACGATCGATGTGCTCAAGGAACAGAAAGATACGGCGGGCGTGGTATTACGCCCATTCTACACAGTGGAGACCTATCGCTGGGCTGGGCTACCCATCTTCCGGAGCCGCATCTATCTCGTCATTCACCTGACCCACCCGAAACGAGCGCTAACGATTCGCTTGTATGGCAAATTTGGAACCCGTATCGCCTTCCATTACGAATTCCATGAGGTGGAAAACGGCAAAACACACCTGGTGCAAAGGGTTCAATTCGAGAAGGTGAACAGACTGGTCGAAAACCTTGTCTACAATGAGGCAAATCACAGCCAGCGCGCCTTGCTCACAAACTTGAAAGTTCGCCTCGAAAAGTAGTCAACCGCTTGCCTTGCAAAATCTACCGTGCTATAATCGCGGCACATCCCCAGTTACTTTACAGCCTACCAATGTGTCATCAGAATGCTTGGTTATTCAACCTGCGCGGGTGACACGCCCGGCAACATCTTGATAGAAAATCCAAATTCACCTACAAACTAAGGGAGTCTCCCGATCCAGCGCCGAACTTCGGCGCGTTTGGGGCGTTCCCTACGAACAATAATCCCACCTAGAGAAAAGAAACATGAAGATACTTGAATTAGAAAACGAACCCCTCTCAAAACTACGAGCGTTGGGAAAATCGCTGAATATTCCCAATTCGAATCGCCTCAAGAAAGAGACGCTCGCCATGATGATCCGCGAGGCGGAGGCGCAAAAAGAAGGTATCGAACTGCGCGGCGGCATCCTTGAGATCATGAGCGAAGGCATCGGTTTCCTGCGAGCCACGAATTACCGCATTAGCGACCAGGATGTGTACGTCTCGCAGGCGCAGTTAAGGCGGCACGACCTCCGGGCTGGCGATCTCGTCATTGGGCAGGTGCGCCCGCCGCGTGAAAGTGAACGGCATTTTGGTTTACTCAAGGTGGAATCTATCAACGGGCTCGATCCTGAAGAAGCCTCCCGAAGACCTGCGTTCGAAAACCTCACCCCAATCTTCCCGGACAAACGTTTTGACCTCGAGACCGATCACGACACGCTCGCCCCTCGGCTGATCAACCTGATCGCCCCCATCGGGCGTGGTCAACGCGGTCTGATCGTATCTCCTCCCAAGGCGGGGAAAACAACCATCCTCAAACAGCTCGCGAATTCGATCTCAACAAAATATCCCGATGTGCATTTGATCGTCGCCCTCATTGGCGAACGTCCCGAAGAAGTGACCGATATGGATCGGTCGGTGGATGCCGAAGTGGTCGCCTCCACCTTCGACGAGCCGGTCACCTCTCACGTGCGCACGGCGGAACTTGCCTTAGAGCGCGCTAAGCGCCTCGTGGAGATCGGTCGCCACGTGGTAATCTTAATGGACTCGATCACCCGCCTCGCCCGCGCGTACAACCTGGTCGTCAACCCCAGCGGGCGCACCCTCTCCGGCGGTATGGATCCTTCGGCGTTGTACCCGCCCAAGCGGTTTTTCGGCGCGGCGCGCAATATCGAGGAAGGCGGTTCGTTGACCATCATCGCAACTTGTTTGGTAGACACCGGCTCACGCCTCGACGACGTAGTCTACGAAGAATTCAAAGGCACCGGCAACATGGAATTGCACCTCTCGCGCAAACTCCAGGAACGGCGCATCTTCCCCGCTGTGGATATCGAACGCTCCTCCACGCGTCGCGAGGACCTGTTGCTGGGTCCCGATATCCTCCAACGGGTCTGGCTCATGCGGCGTATGTACATCCAGATGACTTCGCCCCAGCCGCAAGGCGCCGGCATGGATCAATCTGTCGCCACCGAAGCGATCGTCACTCGTTTGGATAGGGCGCGCAACAATCAGGAATTCCTCGAAAACCTCGGCAGGGATTCGTAACGATACACAGACTCAGAAATGTCGAAAGCGATTTCGTTTCTCAAAGAGAATAAATTCTCCATCGTCAGTTGGGGCGTGACACTCGCCCTGGCGGCCGGGATGATCTTCGGCGCGCTGGCGTGGAAACAGGCTCACACTCCGCAAAGGCTGGTTGCTCCCGCAGCGACAATGGCTCCACAGGAGAAACCGGCCAAGGTGGCGATGCCAGCCTTACTTGGGTCCGATCCGTTTGCGTCCATTTCCAGAGATATCCAACTGAAGACAAACATCCCCGCAGATAAACCTCGGTATAAGCCGGTGGAATATCGCGTGTCGCGCGGCGATTCGATCTTTGCCATTTCCAAATCGTATAATGTGGAACCAGAGACCGTGTTATGGGCAAATTACGATGTGTTGCAGGACGATCCGCACAGCCTGAAACCGGGGCAGGTTTTGAGCATTCCCCCCACGAATGGAATTTATTATCAGTGGAAGGCGAACGATACCTTGCAATCGGTTGCCGCCGAATTCGACGCGAACCTCGACGATATCATCAATTATCCGGGCAACAATATCGACCTGACCGATCCCAAGGTTGACTCTGGTTCGTGGGTGATGGTGCCCGGCGGATCGCGTGAATTCGTGCAATGGCTTGTGCCGACGGTAGGCACCGGCAATTCGGGGACGGGTAGTTCCCCGACCAGCCAAAGCGCCTGCCCCGGCGGCGCAGTTGGCAGTGGCGGCTTTATGTGGCCCGCCGACGCCCATTCGCTCTCCGGCAATGATTATTGGAGCGGGCATCTCGGCCTTGATATTGCGGCTGGCGAGGGCGCGCCGGTCTACGCGGCAGACAGCGGCGTGGTCACCATGGCTCAAGGCGGGTATAACTACGGTTACGGCAATGTGATTCAGATCGATCACGGCAACGGATATTCGACCGTGTACGCCCACTTAAGCACCATTGGCGTATCGCCCTGCCAAAGCGTGAGCGCGGGTCAATGGATCGGCGCGGCGGGCAACACGGGCAATTCACAAGGCGCGCACTTGCACTTTGAAGTGCGTCAGGGCGGCGGTTCGATCAGTCCGTGGTTTGTGCTTCCCTAGAGTATTCGATGAACCAAGCCTCGCTTCACTCTCTTCTTTCAACTATGGGGCTCGGGGAAATCAAGTATTTCAGTTCCATCGGTTCGACGAACGATGAGGCGCTGGCGTGGGCAAACAAAGGCGCGCCAGACTTTTCCGTTGTGATCTCAGACGAACAAACGATGGGACGCGGCAGGATGGACCGTCCGTGGTTCACGCCTGCTGGCACGGCTCTCGCATTCAGCTTAATTCTGCGCCCAACGGCCGCTGAAAGACCCTTTCTTTCAAGGTTTGTCGGGTTAGCCGCCCTCTCCATTTGCAAACCGCTTCAAAACTTTGGTTTGAATCCCCAGATCAAATGGCCCAATGATATTTTGTTGAACAACCGCAAGATTGCGGGTGTGTTGATCGAACTGGTGTGGGCTGGGGACGATATACAATGCGTGGTGATCGGCATCGGGTTGAATGTTCTCAAACGGGCGGTTCCCGATACCGATGTGTTGCGCTTTCCCGGTACCAGTCTCGAAAACGCGTTGGAGCGCGAAGTGGAGCGCGAAGAAGTTTTGCGCGATATTCTTGCCGCTTTCGTATCCCTGCGTCCCGAATTAGGCTCGGATGATTTGATGAATCAATGGGGAACGGCGCTCGCCTTTCGAGGCAAGCAGGTGCGTGTGGAAATGGGCGCCGGTAAATCCGTGGTCGGGCGCCTCGAAGGGATTCTTTCCGATGGCAGTCTGCGAGTGCGCGATGACAATAACAAATCCGTGACAGTACAATTTGGCGATGTGAGCCTGCGCCCGTTCACGGGTATACTTATTCATAACAGGTAACCATGTTCGATAATTTACGCGAATCAGCATCCGACTCCCCGTTCTACGAGGAGGAAACCAACGATCTGTATAGAGAACCGGCATCCAAGCCCATGGATTCGATTGCCGCGCCAGCCCCCGCAAGCGCGGGTCGCGATTCCTGGGAATGAATGGCGCCCAGCGTTTTTTTCTTTCCATGATGCTATTCTTCATCGTTTGCCTGTTGGGCACACTGGCGATGTTGCTCCTCGGCAAGATGGCTGTGTTGTAGCCTGTAAGAGTTTATACAAAAATCCCGGGATGATCTCCCGGGATTTTTTATTCGTTCGTTCCTCTTAAAGCGCGTTTCTTAGAGGCATGGAAAAAAGAGCCTCAGTCTCAGGGAACACCGAGTTCGCAGAGACTTTGAAAGAGTTTTTTCAGCGTTCTCTGCGCGCTCTCCCGAAGGACATCGGGACGATGCGTGGCAAAGAAAGAGTTATGAAACATGCTCTTACATCAACGGCTGTTGAGGGTCAGGCTTTTCCTCTTCCATCATTGCCGCGCCCGCCTTTTTCATATCCTCGGCAGAGATGCGCGCCACCGACGCCACATAATCTCCCTCTTGCGGCTTGATGAGATGCACGCCTTTGGTGGCGCGTCCGGCTGTCTTCACCGTTTTGTTCTTGATGCGGATCGTCTGCCCGTTGGCGGTCATGATCGTGAGATCGTCGTCTTGTTGAACGACGCGCGCCGAGACGATCTTGCCGATCTCCTTCAATGCTTTATTGTCGATCGTGGCGATGCCGCCGGTGGCGCGTCCCTTGGATGAATATTCTTTCAAGGGAGTCTGCTTGCCAAACCCGCCGCTGGTGACAACTAAAAGCGAACCATCTTTCTCGACCACATCCATACTGGTGACCGCGTCATCTTTCTTGAGTTTGATTGCCGTCACGCCCGCGGCTTGCCTCCCCATCGAGCGGATCTTGGATTCGTTGTAGCGAAGCGCCTGTCCATTTTCAGTGACGAAGATGAGATCGTCCTTGCCGCTGGTGACGCGCGCCCAGCCGAGGTGGTCGCCGTCTTCTAAATTGAGGGCGATCAAGCCGGAAGGTCGGACCGACGCGAATTCTTCCATGACAACGCGTTTGGTTTTGCCGCGCGCCGTCGCCAGGATGCAAAAGCCATGCGCCGAAAAATCCGAGACGGCGATGGCGGCGGTGATACGCTCATCGCCGTTCAACGCCAGCACGTTGACCAGCGGAATGCCTTTTGCGGTTCGATCCGCGTCGGGGATTTGATAGACCTTCTCGCTGTACACTTTCCCTTTGTCGGAGAAGAACAACATCGTGTCGAGACTGCGCGCGGGGATGAGCGCGACAACTTCATCTTCTTCTTTCGTCTCAAAGCCTTTCACGCCGCGTCCGCCGCGACTCTGCGAACGGAACGCCGATGCCGCCACGCGCTTGATGTAGCCGCGTTCGGTGAGGCTGATCAGCACGGCTTCATCTTGCACAAGATCGGCTTCGCTGAGGGATTCTTTGGCTTCTGCCGCGATGCGCGTGCGGCGATCGTCGCCGTATTTTTCGGCGAGTTCGTTCAAATCTGTTTGGATGAGCGCGAGGATCTTTTTCGGGTGGGCAAGCAAATCTTCGAGGTAGGCGATCTGCTCGGCGACTTGTTTATGCTCCTCTTCGATCTTCCAGCGTTCGAGCGCGGCGAGGCGGCGCAACTGCATATCGAGGATCGCCTGCGATTGCAGGTCGCTTAACTTGAAGCGCTTCATCAGGTTTTGCTTGGCAACGTCGGCATCTTCCGATTCGCGGATGGTCTTGATGACCGCATCCAAATTGTTCAGCGCGATCAAGTACCCGTCGAGGATGTGTTGCCGCGCGCGCGCTTTCGCCAGGTCAAAGTTCGTGCGGCGGACGATGACCACCTGCCGATGCTCGATAAAAATTTGCAACGCGCGTTTGAGCGGAAGCGTGCGCGGCTCGCCATCCACAAGGGCTAACACTTGCGCGCCGAAGGTTGTTTGCAGTGAGGTGTATTTGTAAAGTTGGTTCAGCACCTTCTTGGGTTGGGCGCCGCGCTTCAATTCGATGACGATGCTCATGCCGCGTTGATCGGATTCGTCGCGCAGGTCGGAGATTTGGTCAATTTTGTCGTCGCGCACGAGTTCGGCGATGCGTTCGATCAATGTCGTCTTGTTGACTTGATATGGAATTTCCGTGATGATGATCTCGTGCCTGCCGCCCTTCCCCTCTTCGATGTGTGCCATACCGCGGACAACGATACGCCCCTTACCGGTCCCATACGTCGATTCGATCCCCTCGCGTCCGACGATGATACCGCCTGTTGGGAAGTCGGGTCCTTGCACGAACTTCATTAAATCTTCGACGGGAATGTCGTCCATCCTGTCGTGGTTATCGATCAGATAGTTGATGGCATCCACCAGTTCGCGCAGGTTGTGCGGCGGGATATTGGTCGCCATGCCGACCGCGATGCCCGAGGTCCCGTTGAGGAGCATGTTCGGAACCCGCGCGGGCAGAACAAGCGGCTCTTCGAGAGAATCGTCGAAGTTGGGACCGAAATCCACCGTGTCTTTATCGAGGTCCGCCAGCATTTCTTCCGCCAATTTTTGCAGGCGGGCTTCAGTGTAACGCATCGCCGCGGGCGCGTCGCCGTCAATGGAGCCGAAGTTGCCCTGCCCATCCACGAGTAGGTAGCGCATGGAGAAATCCTGCGCCATGCGAGCCATGGTTTCGTAGACCGCCGAGTCGCCGTGCGGATGGAATTTACCCAGCACCTCGCCCACGATACGAGCGGACTTTTTATAGGAGGTGTTCGAGCGGATTCCCAGTTCCTGCATGGCGTACAAAATACGCCGGTGGACGGGTTTCAGCCCGTCGCGGGCGTCGGGAAGCGCGCGCGCCACGATCACGCTCATGGCGTAATCGAGGTACGCCGAGCGCATCTGGGCGTCTATATCTACGTGTTCGATGTTTCCAGATTGGGTGGTTTCTTCTGCCATGTTTATCTCATAGGAAGGGATTTCGGCATAAAAAAGACACGAAGGACGAATTTCTGCGACTTCGCGTCTTAACTAATGAAAGGTCTGCCTGATTTTTCTCTGATTATACCACTGCCCCACCCCAACCCTCCCCAAATTCCGACTGAAGTTCGTCGGAATTTGGGGAGGGTGCCCGCAGGGCGGGAGGGGTAACAAAAAACCCGCCTCTCAGCGGATTTCAACCTGCTACAATGCCGAAGGAGGGATTTGAACCCTCAAGAGATTGCTCTCACCACGCCCTGAACGTGGCGCGTCTGCCAGTTCCGCCACTTCGGCTTACGTGCGGCTTGAATTTTATCTCAAAGGCGGGTTTTGTCAACGCGGGAGCGCACTGACAGACCTCCATGATTCAACAGGACTTACGCAGTTGAATTTGTTGCGCCGTAGTTGCACTGCGGCGGCGGTACAACTGCCCGCCAACTGCGTAACGCCTATTCAAAACTTCGACCAGTTGGAATCGTATGAATTTTGGAACATACTTTTAGCGCTCAACGTCAAGTCAATGTTCTTTGCGCGTTTGAAAAGCGACTCCATTACAGTACCGTTAGGGGATGGAACTTTCAAAATAAAAAGATGTTTAATCAGTCATCAGAGAAAGGAGTAGCCATGTTTATCGCCGCAGTCGCAATCTGTTTGCTCTTGTTCGCGGCTCTTGCCGCCGCAGACCTGCTCGTCTCGAACAGCAATTCAGACGAGTTGAGCAACATGGGTGTCGAAAAAAGACCATGATCGGCGACACCCACATTCCCTAGCCCGATGCGAAATCGAAAACGCATTGGGCTATTTTGTTTAATGGATCTCTTCCGCATGATCGTCCGCGCGGTGTTGGTTGAGGGTTTCAAGTTTCAGGCGTCGCCCTGAGCTTGTCGAAGGGTTTCAGGTTTCAGGCGTCGCCCTGAGCATGTCGAAGGGTTTCAGGTTTCAAGTTTCAAGTTTCAAGTTTCAAGTTTCAAGTTTCAGGCGTCGCCCTGAGCTTGTCGAAGGGTTTCAAGTTTCAAATAAAAGCGGAGATTGGGCAATCGCCCAACCTCCGCTTTTTCATTCCGTGAATCCGTGACAAAGTCCGCTTACCAGTTCATTTACGATTTTGTCATTCCCATTCCCCCGCCTCCCTGCTACAATGGCGCACATATTGCCGAGTAACACAGAATCGTCGGGAGGGCTTTTCATGCACGCTTTCAAAAAATTATTCTACGCATTTCTTTGCGCCAGTTTGTTGACTGCCGCGCTGGGGATACAACCCGCTTATGCCGCCAGCATCGTGGTGAACAGCGCCGCAGACACCGTCGCCAACGACGGCGCCTGCACTCTGCGCGAAGCCATCACCAACGCCAACGCGAACGATCAATCCGGCTCGACGGATTGTGCCGCAGGCTCCGGCGCGGACGCGATCACCTTCGCCGCGAACTACATCATCACGCTCGGCAGTCAACTGCCCGCCATCGCCACCAATATCACCATCAACGGCAACGGCGCGGCGAACACCATTATTGAGGCGAATGTCGCGCCCAACACCGCCACCTACCGCGTTCTGGAAGTGGCTGGCACAGGCAACCTGACGCTCGACGGCGTAACCATTCGGAATGGAAAGGATAGCGACGGCGGCGGGATTTACAACTCTGGAACTGCGACGATCAGCGCCAGCACGATCAGCGGAAATACGGCTGACAACGGCGGCGGCGGGATTTACAACTGGGGAACTGCGACGATCACCATCACCGCCAGCACGATCAGCGGAAATACGGCTGACGGCGGCGGCGGCGGGATTTACAACTGGGGAACTGCGACGATCACCATCACCGCCAGCACGATCAGCGGAAATACGGCTGACGGCGGCGGCGGCGGGATTTACAACCGGGGAACTGCGACCCTCACCGCCAGCACGATCAGCGGCAATACGGCTGACATAGGCGGCGGCGGGATTTACAACTGGGGAACTGCGACGATCACCATCACCGCCAGCACGATCAGCGGAAATACGGCTGACGGCGGCGGCGGCGGGATTTCCAACTATGGAACTGCGACGATCAGCGCCAGCACGATCAGCGGAAATACGGCTAACATGGGCAACGGTGGCGGGATTTCCAACTATGGAACTGCGACCCTCACCGCCAGCACGATCAGCGGCAATACGGCTGACAGCGGCGGCGGGATTTCCAACCGCGGACCCTTGAGCGTAACGAACAGCACGCTCGCGGGCAACTCCGCCACCAGCGCTGGCGGCGGAGCCCTGAGAAATGGCAACGCCAGCATAGCGACTTTGATCAACGTCACCATCTCGGGCAATGCCAGCACTTCACAAGCCGCCGTCTGGAACGAGAGCGGCACGCTCCACCTGACCAACACCCTCATCGCCAATTCCAGCGGTGTGACTGCTGTGGACTGCCTCAACAGTTCCGTACTCGGCACGAACGCGAACAATCTGATCGAAGATAACACCTGCTCCCCAGCCCTCAGCGGCGACCCCATGCTCGGCGCGCTGGCGAACAACGGCGGCTTCACGCAAACCTTCGCTCTGCAAACAGGCTCGCCCGCCATTGACGCAGGCACAAACGCGGGCTGTCCCGCCGACGATCAGCGCGGCGTATTACGCCCACGAAATGTGACTTGCGATATCGGCGCGTATGAATACTCGTCCGATGCTACTTTCCCAACCGTCATCACCACCAGCCTGGTCGCTTCTTATATCACCACAGGACCCAGCGCCTTCACCGTCACCTTCAGCGAAAACGTGGCAGATTACGCGGGCAATTCCAACCCCAACGATGTCACCAACCCCGTCAACTACCTGCTCGTCGAAAACGGCGCGGACAACGCCTTCAACACCGCCTCGTGCGCGGGCGGCTTGCTCGCCGACGATACGCAAGTCGCCGTCATCGGCGTGACGTATAACGCCGTCACGTTCACTTCCAACGTCACGCTCAGCGGCGCTCTGCCCGTCGGTGTCTATCGCCTGTTCGTCTGCGGCACCACCTCCATCGTGGATCCTTCGCTCAACGAACTCAACAACGGACTCTCCGATTACATCTTCAACTTCGTGGTCACAACCGCCTCAACTGCGAACGCTTCTTCCCTGCCTTCCACAGGCTTCGCCCCGAACCGTATCACCACGCTCCCCGTCCAGCCCGCCGAACTGGCATACCGCGCCATGGGCGATCTCTGGCTCGAGATCCCCGCGCTCAAGATCAAGTCGGTCATCGTCGGCGTGCCGCAAGCCAGCGATAAAACCTGGAACGTGGACTGGCTCGGCGCGAATGCGGGCTGGCTGAACGGCACCGCCTTCCCCACCTGGAACGGCAACTCCGTCCTGACGGCGCACGTCACCGACACGAACGGCTTGCCTGGTCCCTTCGCCGCCATCAAAAGCCTGACCTACGGCGACAAAGTCATCGTGCATCTGCTCGGTCAGCAATATATCTATGAAGTGCGCGACACGCGCCTCGCGCGCCCCACCTCGACGAGTTACGCGTTCAAGTCTCTGCAAGATCATTCCTATCTGACGCTGATCACCTGTCAGGACTACAACGCTTCGTCAGATAGCTATCTCTTCCGCATGATCGTCCGCGCGATATTGGTGGAAGTGAAGTAGGTTTCAGGTTTCAAGTTTCAAGTTTCAAGTTTCAGGCGTCGCCCTGAGCTTGTCGAAGGGTTTCAGGTTGATAAAAAAAGCGGAGATTGGGCAATCGCCCAACCTCCGCTTTTTCATTCCGTGAATCCGTGACAGAGTCCGTTTACCATAGTCCGCTTTCATTCCGTGAATCCGTGACAGAGTCCGCTCACCAGTTCTACAACGTCCGCACATACCTGAACTGCTTATAGCCTGGCGGGTCGGCGTTGATGGCGGGATCAACCGTCACGTGGAGCAAGGCTGGTTTGCCCGAATCAACCGCCCGTTGGAGAGCGGCGGGCAAATCCCCCACCGCATCCACTTTTTCGGCGTAGCATCCCAGCCCTTGCGCGATCAAATCATAGCGCGTCTCGCCTGAAAGATTTACGCCCTGTTGTTGCTCCGTTGGAATGCCGCCGAAGTTGTGCGCCGAGCGCTCCATGCCCCAGCCGTCGTCCACCGCCACCAGCACGATGATCGGCGCGTTCTCGCGGACGGCGGTTTCCATCTCCATGATGTTGAAGCCCGCCGCGCCGTCGCCCGTGATGCAATAGACGGGGCGTTCGGGCGCGGCAAGTTTCGCGCCAATCGCAAACGGGATGCCCGTGCCGAGAAAGCCCATCTTCACCGAATACAAAAAACTGCGCGGCTCATAAATCTGATTGAACGCCACGCCCCACAACGTGGTATTGCCGCCGTCCAACACCGTCACCGCATTGCGCGGGAAAAAACTGCGCGCATTGAACACCATCTGCCCAGGGTTGAGTCCGCGCGCGGGTTGCGCCATCAAAAATTGGATGCCGTTCGTCATCGTCTCCTGCGTCAACGCGCGATACCGCGCCAGGTCGGGCATGTCACTACGGGCGGCGGTCTTCGCCTTCACTTTGGAGAGGATCGCCTTCAGCGCCGATTTCGCGTCGGCGACGATGCCCACATCCACAGGGCGATTCAACCCGATGGAAAGCGGATCGGAATCAATTTGAATTGTTTTCTGTTTCTCGGGCATTCCCCACGCTGGAGGCGAACCCCAACCGTCATACTCGCCCAGCCGCGAACCGACCACGAGGATCACATCCGCTTCATTGCGCGCCAGCGACGTGGCTTGCATATCGAAGAGGAAAAAATAATGCGGGTGGTCTTCGGGGATCGCGCCGCGCGCGCCCATGCTCGAACCCATGCCCGCCGCGAGATAATTGCCCAACTCCAAAAATTCAGCGGAAGCCTCCGCCCACAACACGCCCTTGCCCGCGTGCAGATACGGCTTCTTGGAATTCGCCAGCAACTCAGCCGCCTGCTCGATCCACTCTGGATCGCCCGCGCCCATATCCACTTTGCGATAGCGCGCAGACGGATACACAGGGACTTTCTCGGCGTCAATTTTCACGCTCATCAATTCATCGGGGATGGCGAGGAAGGCGGGACCAGGTCTGCCCGTGAGCGCGGCGCGGAAAGCGGCGCGCACCATCTCAGGCAGTCGCTCAGGCTGACGGACCAACGCGCTATATTTGGCGATCGGTTTCGCCATCTCGACGAGGTCGGTCGCCTGCCACGCGCCGCCCCGCTCAGGGTCGGTGGTGAGGCGCCTGCGCGTGCAGGCAATCGCAAGGATGGGATGTCCCTCCGCAAACGCGCTGGAAACGCCCGCCAGCATATTCGCCGCGCCAGGTCCTGGCGAGCCGATGACCACGCTCGCCTTGCCGTTCGTGCGCGTGTAGCCCTCCGCCAAATGCACCGCGCCTTCTTCGTGTCGGCAGTTGATGTGACGGATGCCATAGCGCGCGGCGTGAGCCGTGAACGGGATGTGCGCCCCGTCAATGATGCCGAACATCATCTCGATGCCCTCGGCTTGCAAACACTTTGCCAACAGTTCTCCAACGGTTATTTCAGTCATGTTGTCTCCTTTTTAATTGGACGCGGATAAACGCTGATTGCGAAGCGTGCGGAGTTTTTTTTCTTTTCTCTTTCTCCGCGTTCATCCTGCTCGCCCGCGTCCCACTTGATAATTGCTTCCTTTTTAATTGGACGCGGATAAACGCTGACTGCGAAGCGTGCGGAGTTTTTTCTTTTTCTTCCGCGTTCATCTTGCTCGTCCGCGTCTCATTTGATAATTGCTTCCTTTTTAATTGGACGCGGATAAACGCTGACTGCGAAGCGTGCGGAGTTTTTTTCTTTTTCTTCCGCGTTCATCCTGCTCGTCCGCGTCCTATTGATTATTTCCACGTTGGAGTCTTGCGCTCATTATCATACGCTTTTCGGGCAAATGTGGGTTTTGGACCGAAGTTGAGCAAGAGACCCACTTCATAAGGCGTAGCTCGCAGGTAATTCAAAAGTTGAGCTTCATGCTCCAACAAAAGACGGCTTGCCGCTTTCAACTCCACAATCACAACATCCTCAACAAGCAGGTCTGCAAAATATTCGCCAACAATCTGCTCTTGAAAATATACAGAAATTTTCACCTGTTGTTGAACCTTCAATCCCATTGCAGTTAGGGCAATCACCATCGCATTTTCGTAAACTTTTTCAAGGAATCCATAGCCCAATTGTGGGTAAACCACTTTGAAAAACGCGTGCAGTATCTTATCTGTGATATCCCTGTGCTTAAGATCAATTTGAGTTACCATGTTCATCCTTTCATGATCGAGCCTTATGAAATTCAACAAGGTGATTTATCGGACGCAGATAAACGCTGAATACGCGGAATTTTTCTTTTTCTTCTTCCGAGTTCATCTGCGCTCGTCCGCGTCCCATTTGACCAATGATACCTTTTTGTTGGACGCGGATAAACGCTGACTACGCGGATTCTTTCTTTTCTCTTTCTCCGCGTTCATCCGCGCTCGTCTGCGTCCCTTTTGATTCCCTGTTCCCGCAACCAAACTTCCGTCCGCTTCATCCCTTCTTCCAAACTCACTTGCGCCTGCCAGCCGAGCAGGTCATGCGCTTTTTGATTCGAGACGGTGTTTTTCTTCGAGAGCATTTCCATCGCGCCGCGCCCGAGTTCGGTGGGTTTGCCGAGCAATTTGAAGATGATACGCCCAATCTCGGCAATGGCAATCGCGGACGAGGTACTCATCACACGCGGACTGCCCTTCCCCAACATGCGATAATAATGCCCGAAGAAAGTTTCGCAAGTGATGGTCTCTTCGCCGCCGAGGATGAAAATTTGACCCATGCCTTCGTCCCTTTCCGCCGCAAGCATGATGCCGTTCACCAAATCGTCAATGTAAATGGCGCGGAAGATTCCCTGTCCATGCGCGGGCAGGAGGAACAATCCCTTTTGAATCATCTGCACGGGGATCACCGTCCACGGGCGCGAGCCAGGTCCGTAAATATCGGCGGGGCGGATGATCGTACAAGTCATCGCGCCTTTCGCGTGCGCCGCCAGGACGACGTGTTCGCTGGCGATCTTCGTATCCACATACGGGTTGCCCGTCGGCATGATCGGTGCGGACTCGTCGGCGCGATCCTCGATATTGAAACGCATGGCGGCGAGCGATGAAACATGGACGAAGCGTTTCGCTCCCGCGCGGATCGCCGCCTCCAACACGCGCCGCGTCCCCAACACATTCACCCGCCACGCTTCTTCCCGCGCCACATTGTTGCTCACAATCGCGGCGGTGTGGATGACAAGGTCGCAGTCAGTCAGCGCGGATTGCCAACGTTCTGGCTTCGATACGTCGCCCGCGACGATGTTCAAAGCGGCATCGGCGCGGATGTCCAGTCCGCAAGTCTCTGCGCCCAATGCGCGATACTGTTCCGCCAGCGCGCGCCCGACAAAGCCCAACGCGCCCGTGATGAAGATTTTTTGATAACGAGTCGTTTTCATATTCAAATATATGCGTAGCGCGCGTTCTCTAACGCGCACTGATATACCATCGGCGTTAGAGAACGCCGATTACGCGCGGTTTCGCTCATTTCGCATCTTTTCCAAGCGCTTCATGCCGCGCCGCTTCATGGATTCGTACAGCCAGAGCATGAGCGACGGGTTGGCATGATTCAACTTCGTCAGCCAGCCGCGCCAGCGCGGGAGGTTGAGTTCAAGCGGCTTATCGCGCATGGCTTTCCAGAAGGCGCGCTCCAGGTCGAACACTGTCAGCGTGGCGCCGCTAAACGCAAGCGCGGCCTCCTCCCCCGCCGACTCGAGGCGTTCCGTCAGCACGGGCGTATCCACCAGATCGGGCGAGATGACCGTCACCGCGACTCCCATCCGCCTCCATTCAATCGCCGTTGCAATCGAAGCGTTTCGCAAGCCGCCCTTCGCCGCCGAGTAGAGCGCGTTGCCAGGCGTGGGCGAGACTCCCGCCAGTGAAGCGACATTGATGATGTGCCCCGCCTTCTGTTTGAGCATGATCTCGCCGACGAGTTTCATCCCGATCAACGCGCCCTTGAGGTTGATGTCAATCACGCGGTCTATCGCGTCGAGCGGCTGGTCGCGCAAAAACAGCGGACGATTCGCCCCCGCGATGTTGAACAGATAATCCACGCGCCCGAAGCGCTTCAACGTCTCTTCGATGAGCGCCTGCCATTGTTCGGCTGAGCGAATATCGAGCGCGCACAAAATCATTTGTTCATTGGGCGCGAACACAGAACGCAGTCCATCCATATTTGAATCGGCGAGTACCAATTGATACTCGCCGATTTTTTTCGAGAGGGCTTCCGCCCAATGCCTGCCGATTCCGCTGGCGGCGCCAGTGATGATGATGGTTTTTAGGGTCATGTTAATTCATTGGACGCTGACGAGCGCAGATTTACGCGGAGATTTTTCTAATATCCGCGTTCTTCCGCGTTTATCCGCGTCCAATTATGAATTGGCATTACTCCGCCGAGTTTGTAGATAACGTCGCCATTTCGCGGGCTTTCGTTTCGTTGACGCGCAACATCAGCGCCCAGCCAGCGAAGAGGAACACGGCAATCGAAAGAAGCGCGAGCCTGTGACCCGATTGTTCAGCCACCAACGCCGCCTGCCCCTGCGACTGATACCAGATGGTCAACTCCGCCGCGAGCCAGCCGAAGATGGCGGGACCGATGAACGAAGAGGTGCGCCCCGTCAGCGCGAAGAAGCCGAAAAATTCGCCGCTCTTTCCCTGCGGGCTGAACGTGGCGACCATCGCGCGGCTGACCGATTGCACGCCCGCCATTGCCGCACCGATGAACGCGCCGATGATGAAGAAGTGCGTCTGGTTTTGGGCGAAGTACATCGCGCCGATACAAGCCGCCATCAGAAAGATCGAAAGCGTCAACGCTTTTTTGCCGCCCAGTTTATCTTGCAGGTTTCCAAAGAGCAACGCGCCGACCACGTTGGTCGCCTGCACGACGATGAAGAAGATGATCAAGCCCGTCTGTTCCAGACCGAACAACACCGCGCCGAGGATCGCGGCGAAATCGAGCGCGATGATCACGCCTTCGTTATAAATCAAATAGGCGAGCATGAACTTGAGGAACTCTTTGAAACCGCGCGCGGCTTTGATGGTCCCGCTCAGTTGCTTGAACGCGATGCTGATATAGTTCTCGCCTGCGGGCAAAGCCTGCGGCTGGGCGCGTTCCTTCAACCAGCGGAAGATGGGGATGGAAGCCAGCGCGAAAAAGATCGCGGTGACAACCAGCGTGCCGCGCACCACGAGCAGGTCGCTGTCGGTCATCAGAATCGGCGGGAGGATGAGGAGTAGGATGACGATACCGCCCGCCGAGCCAATCGCCCAGCCCGTCCCAGCGATGCGACCCGTCTCTTCGGGGGCGGCGATCTCAGGCAGGAGCGCGTCGTAGAAAACTTGCGCGGCGCGATAGCCCAGTTCCGATAAAAGGAAAAAGAGGATCGCGATCGCAATCGTCCCTTTTTGGGTGAAGAATAATAAAGCGGTGAACACAACCGAGAGCGCCGTGAAAAAGAACAGGAATTTTTTCTTCGCGCCCGAATAATCGGCGATTGCCCCCATGATCGGCGCGGCAATGGCAACGATGATCATCGCGACCGAGATGCTCAAGCCCCACAAGCGCGAACCTTCCGCGCCGCCCACCACCTGGTTCTTGAAGTACGCGGAATAGACTGCCAGAAGTACAACCGAAGCGTACGCGGAATTTCCGAAATCGTACAAGTACCACGCCACCCGCTCGCGCTTCGTGGATTTGACCTGCGGAATTGTGTCTGTCATCTGTCCTTCCTCCTCGGCGATATGAAATTGTCTTACATTTCGCGCAAGTATATCATGGGGAAAAATGACTTCCGAAATTTTCAAGAACAAGAAATGCCTGTGTTCCAATCATATTTCTGTCAGGGTCTAACAATGAAAATCGGCGTTAGGCGCTAAAGCCACAAGGTATAATCGGTAAATCACGAAAATAGGTCATGGACGCGGTTACACTGCGTCAAGGCAGGCAACACGCTTTGTTTGGCAAATCGAACTGTCGCCTGAACTTTCATGAAGCGCTGGTAATCGGCGCAACAGCTAAAATGGATATTCAACCTCTTTATACAAAGATCGACAAGACCATCCAGTTGACGATGGGCTTCCTGGTGCTCGAAAGTTCGAGCGGGTACCCGCACGGCGAATCCAACATGTATCTGGTTGCCCCAAACGGAAAGATCCTCTGGAAAGCCGAAACCCCAGAAGGAAATACGTGCTTTTCGCGCGTCAAACTGAATGAAGACGGCGAGACATTTTCCGCCTACACGGTACACGGTCACGCCTGCGAATTAGATCTGAGAACGGGAAAACTGATCAGTTTTACGAGCATTCAATGATCCGAGGCTTTCTCAACCAGCCGTGGTTTCTGTGGGCAGGGCTTGCCATGATTTTGGCAATCGTGTGGGTTTTCGTAGGACCGCATACAAAGATTCCAGCCGCGCCGGGCTTTCGATATTTCATTATCCGCTGGGGTCACGCGCTGACGTGGCTCCTGTTGGCGGTGAATTTCTTCCTGCGAGGGATTAATCCGTCGTTCGATGGGACAGCCAACTTGATCGCCGCGGCGGGCGGGTTGGTATATCTACTGTTTATGGTGATGACGTTTATAATTAAGTAAGCATAAAAAGGAGTCCCGAATGGTACTCAAAACTCTTGATGAACATATAGAAATCACGCCTGGCGTCATGGGCGGAAAGCCGCGTATTGCGGGTCATCGCATCTCGGTGCAGAATGTGGTCATTTGGCATAACGAAATGGGCTACAGTGTAGAAAAAATTGCCGAAGACTATAATCTGAGCCTTGCAGATGTTTATGCCGCGCTCGCCTACTATCACGACCACAAAGAAGAAGTTGACAAATCCATCGTAGAAGGTGAAAAATTCGTTGAGGAGATGAAGAAACTGTATCCATCGAAGTTGAAGAAGAAACTCGATGGCAATTAATCGCTTATGCCCATCAAAGAACGCCCATGCGCCAAAACATCGAGGGCTTGGTTTTGATTGCAGAAACAATGACCGAAGAGGAACTGGTAAATCACGTTGAATACTTATAGCGCTTACCGCGACGCTCTGCGCAAGGCGGATAACAAGAAATCATAATTTCAGGAGTCACAATTGAAAATCATCGCATGTATCAAACAAGTCCCAGACTCGGAAGCGAAGATCAAAGCCGAGAATGGGCAAATCAACACAGGCGACTCGCCGCTGGTCATCAATCCATTTGACGAGTACGCGGTGGAAGGCGCGCTTCAGCAGAAGGAAGCGACAAACGGCACAGTCACCGCGTTGTGCATCGGACCCGAATCCGCGAAGGAGGCGTTGAAGCACGCGCTCGCAATGGGCGCGGACGATGCTATTCTCGTCTCAGACCCCGCGTTAAATAATTTAGATACAGTTGGCGCGGCGCGTGTCCTTGCCGCGGCGATCCAAAAGATCGGCAGCGTGGACATGGTCGTGTTCGGGCGGCAAACGCTCGACAACGGTTCAGGACTCACGTCCGCGCAGACGGCGCGCGCTTTAGGGTGGTCACTGCTGGGGTTGGCGGGGCAGATCAAAGTCCAAGAAAGAAGCGTGACTGTTGAACGAGTCATCGAAGAGGGCAGGCAAACTGTCAAAGCGAATCTGCCCGCAGTCATCAGCGTTGTGCAAAGCATCGGCGAGCCGCGCTATCCGTCGTTCATGGGAATTCGCAAAGCGTCGAAAGCCGAGATCCCCGTGTGGTCGTTGAGCGATCTGGGAATCGCCGCGCCCGATGCGATCATCAAACGCAGTGAGTTGATGAACCCGCCCGCGCGCGACACGTCGGTGGAAATTATTTCGGGCGAAAGCCCCGCCGAGATCGCCGACAAACTTGCCGACAAACTCATCGCGGAGAAAGTGTTATGAAAATTTTTGTTTACATTGATCACTTCAAAGGCGAAGCGCAAGCCACATCGTGGGAGGCGTTGGGACTCGCAAAAAGTTTCGGCGCGACGACTGCTTTGGTTTTTGGTTCTGGCGTGGATGATGTGGCGAAAGCCGCGTTGGAATATGGCGCGGATGACGCGCTCGTTGCAGACGACTCGGCTCTTTTGGATTTTCGCGCTGAGACGTACGCTTCGACCCTCTCTGCCATCGCTTCTTCTCGGACCCCCGACCTGATTCTGTTCCCCACAACGACTCGCACCCGTGAGTTCGCCGCCATGTCGGCCGTGGATTTGAACACCAACGTCATCACCGACGCGACCGCCGTTGAAGTGAACGGCGATTCGATTGTTGTGACACGTCCGATCTACGAAGCAAAATTGTTTGAGAAGGTGACTACCTCCGCAAAACCGCAATTGATCACGTTACGCGGACGCGCATTTCCGAAGCCAGAAAAAGTCGCTGGCAAAACTGGGACAATCACAAAAGTGGAAGCGAAGACCGACGCGCTCACAACCGTCGAAGGCTACAGCGTTGCGGATGTTGGAGTCAGTCTCAACGACGCGGGCATCATCGTCTCGGGCGGACGCGGCGTGTCGAATAATCCGTCCCTGCAACCGCCTGCTGGACTCGACGACAAGCAAGCCGAAATTTGGCGCGCGCATCAAGGATTCAAGTTGGTTGGCGATCTTGCGTCTGTGTTGGGCGGCGCAGTCGGCGCAAGTCGCGCGGCAGTGGACGGGGGCTACATCCCATACTCGAATCAAGTTGGGCAGACGGGTAAAGTCGTCGCGCCCGATCTGTACATCGCCTGCGGCATCTCTGGCGCGATCCAGCATCTCGCGGGAATCCGCTCGGCGAAGATGGTCGTGGCGATCAACAAAGACCCCGACGCGCCGATCTTCAAAGTGGCGCGCTATGGCGTGGTCGGCGACTTGTTCCAGATCGTCCCCGCGTTGACGGAAGCGTTCAAGAAGAAGTTGGGGAAGTAGCATTATCAACAGGGATGCGAATTCGATCCGTATCCCTGTTTTATATAGGGCTTACGCAGTTTAACCGTTGCGCCGTAGTTGCACTGCGGCGGCAGTACAACTGCCCGCCAACTGCGTAAGTCCAGTTATATCTTTTTTCGGAATGACGGAAAGGATGATCGCGTGAAACACACCCAAGTGTTACTGGTCAGCATGGCTCTCCTGACGCTTGCATGCAATGCTCTGCGTATTCCCGCCACCCCGGAACAAGAATCAAACGCGCCCCAGAACTGTCCCTCCACCCTATCGAGCGACGCGGAGGTGGAGCAAGCCCGACGCTATCAAGAATCAGAGTTTACCAATGGGGATTGGGAGCAGAGCTACACGGTAACGGAATTTCGGCTTACGGTCACAAGAAAGAGCGAAGCCTTAAACTCGGTGATCAACTTCGATACGGTCATTTTCTGCGATGTCACAAATCCCGCCCTGAATGAGTACTATTCTCCCGAAAATTTCGCGATCATTTTCCAATATTACGACACCTATAAATTTCTGGATGAATGCCAAACCGGTAATCTGCGGCTGTATGAGTTGGCGTTCAGCGACGCGGGGATCGACTATACGGGTCGCTTTTGGTCTGAGATTCTTGACCAACACCATATTCGAGAAACTCTGGTCGTATTTCCCACGCCTGATCAGGCAAGCCTCGAGCAATTCAGCCAGGCTTTGGAGTTTGAATTGCCCGCCTGCAAGTAAAAAGAATAGGGTCTCCCGTAATCAACGGGAAAGAGCTTCACCACGAAGGGCACAAAGTACACAAAGGCAAAGGGCTCGTTCCTTTGTGACCGTCGTGTCCTTTGTGTTTGAAAAAAAGGTTTCCCGTTAAAAACGGTAGAGCTAAAGAATATTCACCTCGCCGACCGACGGTGGTTGAATCAGTTTGATTGGATGTGAAGTTTCATCCACCCCATTGGGGGAGTAACGAACAGCGGTTCTTCGTGTCATGGCTGACATGCTTCACGACAGTTCCCGTATAAAGAAGCAATCGCCACTCGAGGTGAACCGCCATGAAACGACAAAGCCATAAAACCATCCTGATCTTATTCGTAACCTTCGCGACAATTCTGGCATGTAACATGCCCAGCCAGGCAACGCCCACCGAGGCGCCTGTCGTCGAGCCGTCGGCAACGCTGATCTCGCCCGTGATAGAAACGCCGGTTCCGCCGCCGACCGAAATCGGCATCCAACATACAACCATCCCCGCGAACCTGCCCGAAAATCGAAGTAGTCATGCGGGCGACTACGATTCGTCGGTGACGGCGGACGAGAAAAAATCCAACGGCGGAGACAGGTTCACCTTCGAACGATTCGAGCGCCCGTTCAACGCCAACACGATGGACATTTACTATCCCGAACTCGATATTGTGGACACGTTCGTATTCCAGGATGAAACCTGGCTCTACGGCACAATCAAAGTGGTCGACCGGGCGGCGGTGAATATGTCGCCGTATCGTTTTGCCATGCAACTGGATACGGATGTCAACGGCAAGGGCAATTATCTCGTTGTTGCGTTGAATCCCTCCTCCACAGAGTGGACAACGGACGGCGTTCAAGTGTATCAGGATGCGAATCGCGATGTGGGGAACTTGACCGCCATGGTATCTGATAAGGGCGCTCCCGGAGGCGATGGGTTTGAAGCCAACTTATTTGATAACGGAAAAGGGAACGATCCAGACAGCGCGTGGATTCGCGAATCGCCCAACGATGCCAATACAGTTGAAATCGCCGTCAAGCGCGCATTGGTTGGCAACCCGCCTTTGTATATGGTCGATATGTGGGCGGGTCATGGAAACCTTGACCCATCCCTGTTCGATTTCAGCGACCATTACACTCACGATCAGGCAGGCGCGGCAGACCCGGGGTTGCCGAATTTCTATCCGATCAAATCGGTCTTCGAACTGGATAATTCCTGCCGCATGGCAGTCGGATTCGAACCCAATGGCAGTGAACCCGGGCTTTGTCCTTTTATTGCGCCGCCAAAAGCCGAGGGAGGAGAAACCCCCACCAGTTGTGCTCCCAGCATGACAGAACTCAACTCTTGCATGCAATTCGGCGGAACCTGGAACTACGCGACCTGCCGTTGTGATATTCCCGTTATTCCTTGATGAGCAATAAACAGACTTTATCGGTCATAAGACAAAACCTGCGTTGGACGCCGACCGCAAAGCGCGCAGAAGACGCAGATTGTTTCGCTCTTTTCATCAGCATGCATTAGCGTTCATCCGCGTCTTAAAGCATTTTGCAAGATAATCAGGTTGAGCAACTTGTTCGTCAACCGCAGCGACTCGAGCCTTTGAGTCGCTGCGGTTTCTTTATTTCGCTGGCTTCACCACACGTCCGCCGATGATTGCCGCGATGCCGGCAAGAACTAAAACCAGCGTCCCGCCGCACACGCCAACCGCAGTGAAGGACGCGCCCAGTCCTTTGATCGCGATCTCCTGGTTGGGAACCACTTTTGTGGTTCCATCTTCAAAGGCGCACGTCCATTCCTCCTGGTGACCGCTGGGACCGCTCGGGCTTGTTGTAACGGGTCCGCGATTATATTCTTCCTGGTCGATGGAAACAGCGCCGGGGCAAACCGCCCAACCGGTCAACATATCGAACACCGGAGGGATGCCCACCAACATCGCCCCACCGACCGGCACAATAAACAACAAGGAAGCGCCGCCCGCAAGCAAGACAATTAACGCGCCGATACACGATCCATGCCAACGCTTCATGATCGATCTCCTGGGTTGAAATTTATCGATTTGTTTCTCGTAATGCGACATTCATGTCGCTCTTGCGCAAGAGTAGCCTAACAAGCGAGACGCTTCGCAGTCTCGCATTACGGAGTTAACTGCGTAAGGCGAGTTAATAAGAACATTTCTCGGCTTCATTATAGCAACAAAAAATTGCGCGGAGCGTGTGCTCCGCGCAACCTAACCCCGTCCAAGTTTGATTCAGGCATGAGAAAAACTGGGCATCTCGACCCGGTATGCCGAGGGAAGCAGGTCTTCGACCTTTTTCAACGCGGATCGTAACTGCATTCGAGCGCGGGCGAGGCGGCTTTTCACCGTTCCAACCGGCACGCGCGTCGCTTGCGCGGCTTCTTCATACGACATCCCTTCAATGTCTACGAGGATTACCACCAGGCGGTAATCCGGCGTCAGGGCGCGGATGCAACGACGGAGGACCTCTTGCACCTCCGAGGATTCAGCCAACTCCTGCGGACCTGCCGCGAGGTCCATCAGCCAGGCTGGCGATTCGATCTCCTCGCCTTCGTTGTTATATGGCTCGAGCGGCATGGCAAGGTGACGTTTCTCGCGCCGCAGTTCATCATAACTGGCATTGATCGCCACCCGCGCCAGCCAACTTTTGAAAGACCCGCCGCGAAACGACCGGAGGCTATTGAAAGCCTGGGTCAACGCGTTCTGGGTGGCATCCTCCGCGCTGAGTTCGTTGTGTGTGACCCGCAAGGAAACACGATACATCATATCCTGATACTTTAACACAAGCAGGTTGAACGCATCCAAGTCGCCGCGTTGGGCGGTGGCTATCAACATGGTTTCGGTATCGGGATAAGTTTTCATACGTTTATCATACTCCCCCGATGTTACAAGCCTGTCGCAAAGATGTCACAGTTTTGTGACATCTTAACTATACCCCGCTTGAGATGGCTGTTTATCGTCGCGGCAAACGGAGCGAGAAGACCGTCCCGCGCGGTTCCGCCTGACTGGAGCGCACCCCGCATCCTCCACCGTGCAAAATGGCTATACGATTGACGAGTGCAAGCCCTAACCCGCTCCCCTCTGTGCTCCGCGCATTCGACCCGCGATATAACTCATCGAATATTTTCGACAAATCTTCGGAGGCGATGCCCGCTCCCGAATCTGCCACTTCGATGACGATTGCCCTGCCGTCCTCCATTGCGCGCACCTCCACCGAATCATTCGCGGACGTGAACTTGAGCGCGTTTTCGACGAGGTTGTACACCGCCAGCACGAGCAGGTCGCGGTCGCCGGTGAGCATGGGGAATGGCGATGGGATTTTTGGAATCAACAGGCTGATGCTCCGTCCTTCATAAGCGGGGATGGCGCGCGCGCCTTCCACCACATCCTCGAGCAGGTCCGGCACATTGACTGCGTACCGCTCGATGGGACGCTCGTCGAGGTCGGCGAGTTTGCGCAGGTCGGTAAGCAGGCGCGTGAGGCGTTCGACCGCCCTATTCGCGTTTTGCCCAGCTTGCGAGCGCTCGTCTGCCGCTTGCGCCTCCTGTAAATTGACGAGCGCGGCGCGTAACCCGGTGAGCGGGTTTTTTATCTCGTGATCGAGCCGCCTCAAAAAGTGACGGCGTTTTTGTTGCGCATCTTCCACGTAATCGGCGTAGAGCGTATGCGCCTCGTCTGCGCGGCGTTTGTCCCAGTATCGAACGAATACAATAACGCCGGTGATAAAAAAACCCAACAGGAATGCGAATACTGCCGTGTTGCGAATGGATAACCCAAGCACCAAACCGAAGATGCCAATGTCGATTGTTGTGAGTGTGGGAGGCGCGAATGGTAGCAGAAACCACGCCAGCCCGGCGAGGAGCAGTCCCACCCAGAGCGGCAGTGTGAGTTTGGCGTACCTCAACCATCTTCCTGAAAGTCGTCGCATTTACCCTTCTCCATGAACGGGCGCGATGAAGCGATAGCCCTCGCTGGGAATCGTTTCGATGAAGCGCGGTTCGGAAGGGTTATCGTCCAAGGCGCGGCGGAGTTCTGCCATGCGCGTGTCTACCGTGCGCGTGCCGGTGGGATATTCCCAACCCCAGACCACATCCAACAGGCGTTCGCGCGAGATGGCTTCATCGGGATGGGTCATCAAATATTCCAATACGGCGAGCGCTTTGGGTGTGAGTTCGATGGTTTCACCGGCGATGGCAGCCCGACGCGCGCGGCGATCTAGCACAAGTTCGCCGGCGGTGAGCAACCAGGCTGTGGATAATGATCGTTCGCCGGGGCGCGCCCGCCGCAATACCGCGCGGATGCGCGCCAACAATTCATGCGGATCGAAGGGTTTGTTGAGGTAGTCATCGGCGCCTTCTTCGAGGGCAAGGGCGCGTTCGGAGGCTTCGCCGACTTTTGTGAGCAGGATGGTGGGGGTCCAGATGTTCAGTTTCCGCAGGCGGCGCAATGTTTCGCGCCCATCCATGCGCGGCATGAGCACATCGAGGATGATCAACTCGGGGTGATGCGCCTGCGCTTTATCGAGCGCGGTTATGCCGTCGGATACGACCAACACGTGGAATCCCGCGCGTTCGAGGAACGGCGCGAGGCTATCCGCGATGGTGGGATCGTCGTCGGCGAGGAGGATGGTGGATCGGTCGAGGGACATTAACTCTCCCTCACCCCTGCCCTCTCCTGCGGGGAGAGGGGGAAAAGATGAGGCTAGAGAAAAGCCCGGTCGGGCGGACCAGGCTTCTCGTCGGAAAAGAGGCGATGCATCCTATTGGAAAAATCCAAAGGTGTTGATGATCAAGTCGAAGATCGCCGACTCGACGTTTTTGTCGAAGACCGGCGGGGGCGTGGGCAGGTTGCCAGGGTTGACCGATTTGAGCACGAAGGCGAGGTTGACGCACGCGTTGTTGCTCACGGTGGAGTAACTGACCCAATCGAAGAAACTGCCCGCCGCGCCTTCCGAGCCGCTCTCTTTGAGGAATTGCACGCCGTTGATGGTGACATTGCTCGAGGAGACGGCAGACCCGCTGGCGTATTTACAGGATGCGGCGTTTTCAGTGACGGTGATGGCGAGGTATTTTTCGCGCAGGTTGGTGTTCGGGGCAAATTGTAGATCGGCGCGACCGGAGTTTTCGCTCATGCCAGCCGAGGCGTCGGGCGGAATCATGACAAAGAATTTGTATTTATCGTTTTGGAAACGGTTCCAGCCGTTTGGTGTTGAGGTCTGCGGGTTAGGGGTGGGCGTAAAGGTTGGGGTTGGGTTCTGCGGGTTAGGGGTGGCTGTAAAAGTTGGCGTGCCTCCGCATGGCAATGGAGGGGTTGGGGTCGGCAAGGTTTCAGCGCGCGTATTATTTTGTTCATTGCTTTCAGCAACGGTGTTGCCCGGATCAACTGTCACTGTGGCGGGGTTGGCAAAACTTGTGAAGAATACGGATTTGGATTCGCCCACTGCCAAGCCGTTGACGGTTTGTTGGGCGCTCCCGGACTGCACAATGAAACTTCCCACAGCCGCCTGTCCGCTGTTGGTCACGCTGACGCGCAAGCCCAGCGCTTCACCGGGGTTGAAACAACTCGGGTTCGGGAAGGATACGCTCAGGGAGTTGATGGCGAGGTCTGGCAACGCGCCTCCGCCGCCTGTTGGGCGGAAAATATGCGGACCCACCCACAAGGCTCGGTCGCCAGCGGCAGGACCCACCGCCAGCGCGGTGAGGATGAATTTCACATCTTTACCGGCGAGCGCCGAGAGGTCAATATCCACGTTGTACACTTGTCCTTCGTAGCGTTCGAGGAACGGTCCCCATAGCGTGGCGATCGGGTCGCTTCCTGTTTGAAAGTCGAGGCGGTAGGCAACGTAACAGAGGGTCGCGCCGCCTTCGCATCCGATGGTGGCGCGGAAGCGGTCGCCGTTTTGCACTTTGAAGGCGGGGAAGAAGCCTTGAACGTATCCGCTGGAGACATTTTGGGGGAAGGTGAGGATGCTCGGACGGTTGTCGGTTGCGCCGGTTTCGAGTTTTGCGCTGGAAAGTTTCAACACAAATCCTTTTGCATCGCCGTCGGCGCCGGGGCACTGCAATTGACCAGCCCCGCTGAACCAGGTGCCGGCGCACGCGTTCGTGGCAAAGTCATAGGCAGTGTTGGGGCTGGGCGTGACGGTCGGTCCCGCAGTGGCTGTTGAGGTTGCGGAGGTTGGCGTTTTGCTGGGTCCGCCAGGCGTTACTGTTGGGCCTGAAACTTTTATATCGACCCACCAGGGTTTGTTTGCTTGCGCGCCAATACCAAACAACGCGCCGCTGGCGTTCTTGAACATCCAGTAACCGCGATAGGAACCTGCGGCAGAGGGCGCGATCATCGGCACCGAAATGTCGATGGTCTGCCCCACTTCCACCGCGCGCGAGAATGCCGCGGCGGAGGGCGCGCCCATTTGTTCGCCGCTGAAGAATACCATTTGGTATGAAGTCGACCATGCGCACGCGCCGACGTTCTTCAATCGCCAGGTTTTGGTAAACGTCTGACCGGGCGCAAAGGTTGTGCCGTCGGATACAGTCACGTCGGAGACGAACTGCACCTTATCGCATGACGATGGCTGGACGGTCTGCGTGATCGGGGCGGGTGTTTTTGTCGGTGTGGAGGTGGCAAGTGTGCCGGTCGCAGTTGGAGGAGGAGCGCTTCCTTTTCGGACGATGACCGGGTTACCCCATAGGGCGCGATCGCCCACGGGCGAGCCATACGCGGAAATATACAAAATGAATTTGACTTCCTGACCTGCAAGCGGAGAGAGGTCGATGTTCGCATCGTAGGTCAATCCCTCGTAGCGTTCGCGGAATGTCCAAAACGTGCGGATCGTGCTCCCCACTTCGTAATCGAGCCGGTAGGCAACATAACATGACGTTGCATTGAATTCACATCCCACGCGGGTTTGGAATTTATCGCCGCTTTCCACTTTGAAGGCGGGGTAACGCGCTTGAATGAATCCGTTGGTGAGGTTTTGCGGGGCAAACAACATGCCCGCCTGCGCCATCTCGACACTTGATTCAAACTTCGGCTTATCTTTCTTGATGGCAAAGCCTTTTGCATCGCCGTCATTCCCGGGGAACGAAAGCCCGCCCGCGCCGCTCGACCAGGTGGCTTCATTTGCCTTTGCGGTAAAGTCGTAGACTACGTTCGTGGTCGAAGAACCGACGACATTGATCTCGACCCACCAGGCTTTGTTGGCGCTTGCGCCAATTCCAAACAACGCCCCGGAGGCGTTTTTGAATTTCCAGTAACCGATGTAATGACCTGCGGTGGCGGGCGCGGTCATGTTCACGGTGAGGTCAATGATCTGACCGGGGGCAACATTATTCGCAAAATTACTGGAGGTGGTGGCGCCCATTTTCTCACCGGTATCGAATACCAGCGAGTAGGAGGTCGTCCATGTGCAGGTGCCAACATTCCTTAACTTCCAATCTTTGGTAAATGCCGCGCCCGCATCAAAACGGGTACCATCGGGGACGGTGACATCGGCGATAAACTGCGCCCTATCGGTGCATGACTGCGCCGCCGCTACAGACGACGCGGTTGCGGCGGCTGGCAGGAGCGACAACATCAACGCGAACACCACCATGATGGAAAGTGCATGGAATCGGGTTTTCATAGGCTTCTCCTCTTGTTCCAATTGACTACGACGATAGAAACGTCGAAAAGTTCCTCAGTGACTATACGCCTCTAGTATAACTTTTCTTTAACAAATGTTCAATATCGGCTGGATGACTCTTTTCTCCTCGTATAATGTAAACGCCTCGCAGGATTCCTGAATGGATTTCACCTCTGATCCAAGCCTGCGGGACGGTGAAAATTACACCATGCCTAGAACGATTCTCCACCTGGACCTTGATGCCTTTTTCTGCTCCGTCGAAGAGACGCGCAACCCCGAACTTCGCGGCAAAGCCTTCGCGGTGGGAGGCAGACCCGAGGAAAGAGGAGTCGTCGCGTCCTGCTCGTATGCCGCGAGGCGGAACGGAGTCCGCAGCGCCATGCCGATGAGCCAGGCACTTCGACTCAACCCCGGGCTGATCGTCGTGTCGGGAAATCATCGCGCCTACCGCGACGTGTCAAAACAAGTGATGGAGAGACTCCACGACCTCACCGCGTTGGTGGAACAGATTTCAATTGACGAGGCTTTCCTCGACATCTCGGATATTCAGGATGACTCACAACGCATCGCCCGCGGACTTCAGACTCGCATCCGCGACGAACTGCATCTCCCCTGCTCGATTGGGATCGCGTCGAACAAGCTTGTGGCGAAGATCGCCACCGAGGTTGGCAAAGCGCTCGCGCTGAAACGCATCAAAGCCGACGGGCGAACTGAGCCGCCCAATGCGGTGACAGTCGTCCCGTCGGGCGAAGAAGCGGCGTTCTTGAATCCACTGCCAGCGGATATGTTATGGGGCGTCGGTCCGAAAACATCGAAGCGACTCGCCGAGCTGGGCATCCACACGATCGGCGATATTGCGAGGTGGCGCGAAGAGGATTTGATCCGCTTGTTCGGCGAGAATGGGCGCGACCTTGCGCATCATGCCAAGGGAATTGATAATCGCGCTGTTGTCACAGAGCGCGAGACGAAATCCGTCAGTCAGGAGATCACGTTTTCGCGCGATGTGCGCGACGACAAAATGTTGGAGAAAACTGTGCGCGAACAATCGGCGGAGGTGGCACGGCAGTTGCGAAAAAATGAACTGGCTGGCTCGACGATCAAGTTGAAGATCCGCTGGCCCGATTTCACCACGTTGACGCGGCAAAAAACGTTGAACCATCGCACCGATCAAGAGGATGAAATTGCAAAAGCCGCATTGGAGTTGTTGCGAGCAGTCCGCAAGCCGAATCAATATGTGCGCCTCATCGGCGTCGGCGTGAGCGGACTCGGCGCGCCGATCCGTCAACTCGGCTTGTGGGATGTGGACAACGAGAAGTCGCGCAAACTACAAGAGGCGGTGGATGTGTTGAGGGAAAAGTATGGCGAGGATGTTATTTTCAAAGGAGAGCAAGAAGTAGACACGTAGACAGGTAAACAGGTAGAGAAGTAAACAAGGAGAATGCCATGAAGACTCTTGATCTGAAAAAGGAATTGAAATATTTGTACGCGCCTTCCGCAAAGAAAGCGGAGATCGTCAAAGTGCCTAGACTGCAATTCGCAATGATAGACGGCGTGATCGAAAAAGGAAAAGAGCCTGGCAACTCGCCCGCCTTCGCCGAAGCGACTCAAGCCTTGTACAGTATTTCGTACACGCTCAAGTTTATGTTGAAGAAGCACAAAACCAACGCGATAGATTATCCCGTGATGGCATTGGAAGGATTGTGGGGCATACAAGATGTGAATGTTGACGTGGGTAAAAAAGATAATTGGTCTTTCACGTTGATGATCCTGCAACCCGCTGTCATCACCAAAGATATTTTCGCGGAGGGGATGGAACAAGTCCGCAAGAAGAAAGGCGACTCGCCTGAATTGTCGAAGGTGCGGCTGAGTCATTTTGAAGAAGGCATCTGCGCGCAGATGATGCACATCGGACCGTACGCCACCGAACCCGCCACCATCGAGATCATGCGCGCCCTCGCGGCCGAAAACGGCTACCGCGATAACGTCGGACCGAACGGCTTGCACCCCGAGATCTATCTCGGCGATCCGCGCAAAGCAGATCCCGCGAAGTTGAAGACGGTGGTGAGGCATCCTTTGAAGAAAGTCTAAAATCTTGAACCGCAAAGGGCGCTAAGACCGCGAAGAAAAAAATTAAACTTTAGCGCACTTCGCGTGCTTAGCGGTAAAAAAATGAATTGCTTTTACCATCCCAACAGACCCGCCATTGCCCTCTGCAAATACTGCCAGCGCGGACTATGCTCCGATTGCGCCGCACACGCAGGGGATTCGCTCGCGTGCAAGAATCTGCACGAGGAACAAGTCCGCGCGATGGAGGCGTTGATGCAGAGGAACATCCTGCAATCGAAACGCGTCGGCTCGGATTATTTGCGGAACACAATTTTTTACGGCGTTGTTGGGATTTTGTTCACTGTGTTTGGAATATCCCAACTCAATTGGCTGGGATTGCAGGCTGTCGTCTATGTGATGATCGGGCTCGCTTTGCTCTGGGCGGCAGTGGCGAATTATTTGGAAAGTAGGAAGTATAAATAAATGGGAACTTGGATTTCACACCTTCGCATCGCCGAAAATTTGTTGAAATATTTTCCTGAACTAGACGAGGTCGCATTTTCTTTTGGTAATCTCTCACCTGATTCGGGAATCCCCAATGCAGACTGGACAGAATTTGATCCTCCGAAAGAAGTTACCCACTTTCTGAAAAAAGGCGAGGGTGAAGATGCCATTCATGATATTGTGTTTTACGACCAATATCTACGCAATGTCAATCCAACAGACAACATTAAACTTTACAGTTTTCGCCTCGGTTATTTCTTTCACCTGATCTGTGACATCACGTGGGCAAAACGCATCGGCGCAGCAACTAAACGAGATTTCAAAGAACTATTTGAAAAGAATCGGAAAGAATCTGTGGGGATTGTCAAAGATGATTGGTACGGATTAGATCAACTCTATGTGAGAGATCACCCCGAAAACATTTTCTGGCGTTTGATTATGAAATATCCAGACCCGCCGTCTTATCTGCCTTTTGTGAAGGATGAGGCGCTTCACCAGCAGTTTGCCCATATCCGCAAATATTACAGTCAACAAGAAGACAAATGGTTTCTTTCTCTGCCTTACATCTACTTAAATGAAAAAACGATGAGTCGCGTCGTGGACGACAGTATTCAGGCAGTCTTAATGGTCTACGAAAAAGTGCAGAACATGAAAAACCTTGAGGAAGTAAAAAGCAGTGTCAGCATGTTACCTGAATTCTTGATTACGCCTTATGACTCTCCTTTGGGAAATTAACACTGCAACTTCGTCAATCCACCTGCGTATGCCTTTCTAGAAATCAAAAGGTGACTGTCACTTCAAAAGTGACAGTCACCTACTCAACGAAAGGAGTACACACATGAACACCAACTACAAACAATTGACTCGAAGCGCGTCCAACCGCATGATCGCGGGCGTGTGCGCGGGCTTGGGCGAATACATCGGCATTGACCCGACCATCGTCCGCTTGTTGACCGTGCTGGCGTTTTTCACAGGCTTCGGCGGGATCGTGCTGGTCTACCTGATCATGGCGCTGGTTGTCCCTGAGCAGGCGCAAGTGACTGAATAAGGATCGATGAGACGACCTATACGGTCATCTCATTTTTTCTTGTTTGAGCTCTTCCTATTCATTAGATCAACTTTCATAGCAAGTAATTTATTGGAAGTTTCAAATCTCATGACGTTATTAAAATAAAACACCGAACGGTCTACTGCTTCGCTCATAGGATTATTTGTATATGGAATAATCGAATCGATCTTCTTGTTCAATTCAGCACGTATACTATGATTATCAGACCAAAGATGTGAAATTATGCCAAGCGCATATGAAGCAATCAATGATTTATCAACTTTTTCGGGAAGGGAATCTCGGCTAATAAGAATATTAAGTTTATTTGCGACAATAAAGCCTATATGCGTCAAGTTCTTAGAAATGGCTTGTACACCAATTTCATATAGTACTTGGCTAACCTGGTTTATTGAACTTAAATGCAAAGTAGCTGTCATATCCAAAACATCTATGTATTTGAAGACAATTTCATCTACTTTTCTTGGTTGAGTTTCTACTCTTCGTATAACAATTTGACTTAAACCGCCAAGCGATCTGACCGCATCTTGTATATCATCTCTTACATCCAACTCTCTATCTTTACTAACAAATATTATTAATCGAATCATATCAGCTGGTATAGAAAAGTTTTGTAAGTTACCAGAGATATCAGTATCAAACACTTCCACCAATCTTAATGAAAGCGACTCCAAACTTTCTCCCTGATACTCGGGACGAGAACAGGCTTTTTCGACAATCCTAGTCATACTTAAGAGAATAAGATTCCGAATTTGCCATGAGTCGGTTTTAATTCCCAATTCAAGCAAATCAGAAATAGAATTCTTATTTAACTTGCCCGATTTTTTCAAAGAACGGAAAACTTCCAACTCTAATTGCTGCACTAAACCATCATAGGTGTTGACAAAATATGCAAGAACAATTGCCGTACTCATATCAACCAACAGCAAGATCAATATCAAACCATACCAAATCCGTTCTGATAAACCTGTATACCTGTTTGCATAAAACATTGCTAAGAATAAAAACACAAATGATATAAAAATTGGCACAAGTGCAGTAAACACCCATTGTTTTCTTTTTAAAATTACAATTCTAATTTCCCGAGGTGCGGCCCATGGGGTATATACCGCCGGAAATAATATCAACGACACTATAGGACCAAATGGAATATCCATCATTTTAGCCCTCTTGTTTTTTCTAAATATTTAGGGTTTTGCTCTTTGATCCGATCAATAAGATCAACGAGTATTGTGTCTTTAAGGCCTGCAACTTTCTGTTGAAACACCTGGATATTCAAATCTTCTAAACTGGCATGAAGAACCGCATCATTCTCTACTGTAAATACGCCAACATGGTACGGTCTAATCCATCCTGGAGGTGGAAAAGAAATATCGGATTTATGACTTAGCAACCAATTTGCTAATTCCAAGCCTAACCGCGCATCTGCGTTATCTTCGCCCCTTTCTCGATACACATTGACCCAGTAATCGTCTATTCCTGGAGGTAAGCGCATATCAAGAATGACCACGTCATATTCCTTGGTTAGTAAATAACGGACTGCGCTCGTAGCATCCTCGGCGAGATTGATATCATATTCACCACTGATATAAATAGGACCGGTCAGGTTTCTCAATTCCAAACGGGCACTATCTTCCACCCAAAGAACTTTGGTCTTCATACAGTTCTGGCCTCCTCAGCTGGTTTAGAATTTCTTACCGAAGGCAATACGAAAGTTGCTTTCGTAAGAAAAGGTTGATTGTAGTAGCCTTCACTTCTTTCATCATAAGAACTATGAGCAGGATGACTTTCAATTTCTAGATACCCGCCGTGCGACTTGGCAATATGATTTGCATCAGTAAGTCCAATACCCGTACCAAGACGACCGAGATCTTTGGACATTTCTCCACGATAACCAAGTTCAAATACCTTCCCCGTTTCAATTTCCTCACGCTTTATAGGTACTCCCCAATTTTCAAATTCGATATAAACTTTTTGATCCTTTAACATTGTACGGATAGATACCAATGTTGTCTTCCGGCGCTCAAAACCGCGATGCCAGGAATATTTAATGGCATTATGCATCAAATTAGAAAAGGCGCGTACTATCTCGCGCTCATTGACGTTGACATATATATCATCTACTTCTTTGCGATCAATATCTACTTTGAGACTTCGGGCATATTCAGCGTGACGCCTAACGCATTCAATAATGAGTGCCTTTACACTCATAATCTGACGTTGAACCGGGGCTCGCGCATCAGAAGTGATAAATTCGCGCAAGCTATGTATAGTGTAATCCATCTGAATGACTGCCGCTCGTGTCTCAAGCACTTCTTTGAGACTAGCCAGCCTTTCCAGTTCCCAAGCCACGATTTGGATTTCACGTGTCCGTGCACGCGGGATTTTCCCCGGTGTGATAGCGGCATGGATTTGACCCACCTCATTAGCTACTTTCCTTAGTGCGGGAGAGTATGACTCGGGAGTCGGGATTTGTTCTTTGAAGGAACGCAGAAACCTCACAAACCACAGTAACTGCTTCCAGCGTGAGGCAGGCAAAGCCTTCAGACGCTGTTTCTCGTCGGCACTTTCAACCAATCGTTCGATGGTAAATGCCAGCTTGTTAGCCGCGTCAGTCAGATGCGATTCCACTTCATCTGTGGACGGAATGGAAACATCCGGAAATGGCTTTGGTTCAAATGCCTCAATCACTGCATCCAGCGTCTGCTTGACCATTACCAAGGTGGTTGTGTTGGCGTGTAGAATACGCCCAATATCGAAGCGCAATTCATTGACCGCATCGCTTAATTCCCTTTCATGCCGCCTAGACTCAATCTCACTTGTTATATCCACCATGCATCCCACAAAACCAATTATCTGCCCATCATGGGCTTTCATTACTTGTGAATAATCTTCAACATATAAATCCCGCTGTCCTACTTTCAAATGCAATATTCCCCGCTCAACATTCTTCCCCTGTTTTGCACGTTCAATGGATTGCTCAAGCGTAGATTCTCTATCAGCAGGGTTAGCATAATAATCTTCAATATTCGCGTCAATTGGGCCTTCGATGGGTAGTTCCAACATCTTGCGAGCTGTTCTGTTACAAACAATTATCTGCCCGTCCAAAGTTGTCATATATACCCCAATAGGCAACTCACGAAAATCGAAGTTCTCAAACTGGCTTAATGAAGCTGACATGCTAAGTCCTCAAAACTGAGTATACAACATATCTGCTAAAGTTGTCATTACCTCGCCAGCGAAATAAACACATCCTCCAACGTCGGCTCGCCGACAACCACATCGCGCACACTCAACACCTTCAACCCCCTCAATAACTCCTCTTTCTTCTTTCCTCTTTCCGTTATAGTTCTCAAATGATCCCCCGCCAGCGAAACGCTTAACACGCCGTCCACAGCGGGCAACACTTCCAGTCCCACTTCCAACGGATCGGCATACACTTCCCACACGTCGCCCGCGATGATGTTCTTTTTCAAGTTCGACGGCGTGTCCATCGCGAGCAATTTTCCGTCGCGCATGATGCCGACGCGTTCGCAATATTCGGCTTCGTCCATGTAATGCGTTGTGACCAAAATCGTCACGCCGTTTTCGGCGAGTTCGTAGATCAAATCCCAGAAGGCGCGGCGCGCGGTGGGGTCAACGCCTGATGTCGGTTCATCGAGGAACAATAATTTCGGTTCATGCACCAACGCGATTCCCAACGCGACTCGCTGACGCCAGCCCGCCGACAGCGAACGCGTCAGCGTGGAATCATGCCCACGCAAGCCGACCAGTTCCAACGTCCGCGCGATGCGCGCCTTGTCGCGAATCCCGTAGACGCCGCCGTAAAACGTCAAATTTTCCAGCACGGTCAGGTCATCATAGATCGCAAATTTTTGCGACATGTATCCCGCGCGCGCCCGCACCTGTTCGCTTTGTTTGAACGCGTCGAATCCAAGCACGGTCGCGCTGCCATCGCTCGGCTCGAGCAAACCCAACAGCATGCGGATCGTCGTCGTCTTGCCCGATCCGTTCGGACCGAGATAACCAACGACTTCGCCCGCGCCCACTTCAAAGTTGACGTGATCCACCGCGACGAATTCGCCAAATCGCCGCGTGAGATTTTTCACTTGGATGACTGCTTCGCTCATTTGGACTCCGACCCCCCTCTTATCCCCCCATCGTGAACATGATGGGGGGAAGATAATGCAATGAAGACATCTTCGAGAACGGGACTCACCGCGCGGAGTTCATCCACGCGTCCGCCCTCGCTTCGAATCGCGGACTTCAACCTGCTCAGCACATCGTCAGCCTTTCTCTCCCCTACGCGGATGTGCAGACGATCACCGAACGCTTGAACATCTTCGACATCCCGATCGTTGTGCGCCACGTGACGCAAAAGATTGATCGGCGAGCCGCGCAACTCAAGCACGCGATTATTGAGTCGCGCCCGCAGATTCGACGGCGTATCTTCCGCGATGATTTTTCCATTTTTCATGAATCCGACGCGATGGCATCTGGAAGCCTCATCCATATAAGGCGTGCTGATTAATACTGCCACATCGCCCTGAGCGGAGGACTGAGCGTTCGCTGCGAAGTCCGCAGACGAAGGACGACTTGCAACCTGCGCTTCGTCTGCGTTCGCCAAACTACGGCTCACTCCGCTCAGCGCGAGAGATTGGGAGGGCGACACCAACTTAATCACCAACTGCCAAAAGTCTTGACGTGTGACGGGATCAACGCCTGTGGTTGGTTCATCGAGCAATAGCACGCGCGGCTTTGTCACCAGAGCCGAAGCCAACCCCAATTTCTGTTTCATGCCTCCCGAAAGTTGACCTGCGCGGCGGTCTTTGAATTTCTCCAGCCCGACGAATTCGAGAATCTCCAGCGAGCGCGGAAGCCACTCATTCGATTTCAATCCACGCGCCTCGGCAAAGAAGCGGATGTTTTCGAGAACGGTCAAATCCTCATACATGGAAAATCTCTGCGAGAGATAACCAAATTGGGCGCGGGCTTGTTCGGTCTGCTTGTTGATGTCGTAGCCGCAGATGACCGCCTCACCCGCGTCCGCTTTGAGCGCGCCGACGAGCAGGCGAATCGTCGTCGTCTTCCCCGCCCCATCCGCGCCGACGAGTCCGTAGATTTCGCCTGATTGGATGCGCAGGGAAACATCGTCAACGGCGTGTGTATCGCCGAAGTGTTTTTTGAGGTTGGAGGCGGAGACAAGGAGGTTATTCATAGTTGGGTTGAAATATTATTGAGTCGAAAGTCGAAGGTCGAAAGTCGGATGAACGTTAAACTTCGTAGTCTGCTTCGTCATCGGAAATGCGGCGTTTGCGCGGGTTGGATTCTAGATAGGTGATGAATTTTGAAATTTGACGGGCGCAGGTCTGAGCCAAAGCATAAGTTTCTGTGAACTGTTCTTCGGTAATGTAACTTTGGTCGAGAGCCACGTAGAGTTGCGCTCGCGCTTCGCCTGCCGACGCTTTTGCTATTCCGAGAAAATTGATGAACTGAATATCAGTACGGCTTTCAAAACCTTCGGCGATGTTGCTCATCACGGAAACAGAGGCGCGTCGAATCTGGTCACGTAAGCCAAAGTCGCGATTAAAGCCTGTCTGATTGCCCAATCCATAAATCAAGTTGGTCAATTGCCTTGCAGTCTTCCAAGCCTCGATCTCTTCAAAGCGAGTGATACCAGCCATTTTATTTTTCTCCTTTTGGTATGAATTTTGACCTACAGCATTATTTGACCTTCGACTTGCGACCTTTGACCTGTGACTTTACTTGAACACCACATCCGCTGGCATGCCGATCTTCAATTTGCCGTCGTTATCTGTCACTTTCAACTTGATGGCATACACAGTTGAACTGCGTCCCTCCACAGTTTGGACGTTGCGCGGGGTGAATTCGGCTTGGTCGGCGATGTGGATGACTTCGGCGGTGAAGGTTTCGCCAGGGAACGAGTCGACAGTGACGGTGGCTTGTTGCCCAATCGAGATATTGCCGTATTGGTCTTCGGGAATGTACACAGTGATGGTCAATTCATTCAGGTTTGCCATCGCAAACGCGACGGAGCCAGGTTGGACAAACTCGCCCGGTTCAACGTTGCGCGTGAGGATGACTCCATCCATGGGCGCGTTGACCGTGAGTTTGGCGATCTGCGTGTCAATGAGATCGAGATTGGCTTGCGCGGTGTTGACGGCGGCTTGCGCTTGTTCCATCGCGGCTTTTGCCTGATCGAGAGCCTTTTGCGCGGTGACAACGGCAGGAGAATTCGCGCCCGTTTGCAAAGCGCGGAGATTGTCCTGCGCCGTATCGTAATTTTCCTGCGCGATGGCAACGTTGGCGCGGGCTTCAAGCACATCCTGCGCCTTATCAGTGGAGAGGGCATCATCGTATTCGGTTTGCGCGTCGTCCAGTGCGAGTTCGGCGTCATCGAGGACAACTTGCGCGGCATCCCGTAAATCCTGGCTGTCGGATGCGCCAGCGGTTTTGTCATAAGCCGCCTTTGCAGTTTCCCATGCGAGTCGCGCCTGAGCGAGGTCCGCTTCAATGGTCATGAATCGCGCGTTACCGTTGCTTTTTTGAAGATCGGCTAATTTCGCCTGGGCATCTTGTAATTTCGCCAGAGTCGCATCTACTTCGGCTTGCGCGGCGGTGAGTCGTTCCGCTTTGGAGAAATACCAGCTGGGTTGATTAAACTCTGCCGGGTTTGTCGCGCGCCAAACATTCGCGCGCGTGGATTGTTCTTGCTCGAGCGCGTTGTTGAGAGTCGCATCGTATTGCTGTTGCGCCACGGCGTATGCGGCGGAGGCAGTGTTGAGGGCGGCGTTGGCCGAGTCAAGCTGGGCGGACGCGACGGCTCGCTGGGCGGTAAGCAGACTCCCGTCGAGAGAAAGAAGCGGATCCCCCGTCTGCACGGGCTGTCCCTCATCTGCAGACACGTCCAACACTTTGCCCATCATCTCAGGCGAGATGTTAACCATCACCGCCTCGATGGCGCCCGAGGCTTTGAGTTGTCCATTTTCTTTGGGCGCGAGGGAACGGAACGCGTAATATCCGATGGTGGAGAGGACGATCAATACAACGATGATGCGAACGGCGAGCGGTGGTTTGTGCATGGTGAACTCCTTTAATCGAGTCGTTTTCTAAATCGCAAAGCGGCGAGGGTCATGATGCCGATTGCGAAGAGAGTCATGGCGATGACATCGAATTGAATCTTATCGAGTCCCACGCCTTTGAGTAATAACGCGCGAATGATGACGAGGTAATAACGCAACGGCATGAGATACGAAAGCCATTGCAATATTTTGGGCATGGCTTCAAGCGGAAAGAAAAAACCAGAGAGGAAAATGCTCGGCAGGAGAGTCATCCAAACCGTGAGCATGGCTTCCTGCTGTGTGTTGGCGATCGTGGAGGCGAGCAGACCGATGCCGAGACCCGTGACGAGGAACACGCCTGAAAGCAAAATGATCAGGGCGAGGTTGCCGCGGATCGGAACGCCGAACCACCAATGCCCCACTGCAAGGACTTCAATCGTGTTGAAAAATCCCAGCACGACATACGGCGTGAGTTTGCCGACGATCAATTCCCATGGACGAATCGGTGTGACGATAAGTTGTTCGATGGTGCCGCGTTCGCGTTCGCGCACAACGGAGGTGGCGGTGAGAATTGCCGCAATCGCGTAGAGGATCATGCCGATCACGCCGGGGATCATGAAGTGCGCGCTGATGAGGTCGGGGTTGAACCAAACGGTCGTACGGACTTCGACAGGCGGTTGCACGCGCAAGTTCATGCCGCTAAGTTCAAATTTTTGCAAAAGGATTTTCGAGGCGTGCGCCTGTCCGATCAATTGCGAGGCGGCGAGCGCGGTAGATGCGCTGGTGGGATCGGAGCCGTCGAGGATGAAGGCGATCTGCGCGTCTCCTTCGGCAAGCCGCTGGGCGTAATCGGGCGGGATGATGACCGCCGCGCGCGCTTTGCCTGCCAGGATCAGATCTTCGATCTCCGCTTCGGAATCGACCGCGTACGCGATTCGGAAATAATCCGCCGCGCGATACGAATCAAGCAGGGCGCGCGATTCCACGCTCTGACTTCGGTCCAACACCGCGAGCGGAACATTACGCACATCGTTTGTGGCAGAATACCCGAGCAGGAACAATTGCATGATGGGAATGACGACGATCATGACCAGAGTGCGCGGGTCGCGGAAGATCTGAATGAATTCTTTGCGGATGATGGAGAGGAGACGGGTGTTCATGGGGGCTCCAGTGAAGAAGTGATCAGTTATTAGTTAGCAGTGATCAGTGGGTGATGCGGGTTACGAGATACGAGTTACGCAGTACGTATTACGTAGTGCGTATTGCGTGTCTACGTGTTTACCTGTGTACGTGTATACCTATCTACTCCGCAGGCTTGAGAATGCCGTGTAGGAAAATGTCCACGTAAGCATCCTCTGTGTTCTTCGGCATGAGTTTGCTTAGAATCGAATTTGAAATCATCATTTCAGTCATTAGGTATGAAATCACCAGTCCGATAAATGAACGCATCAACAAGGCGGGGTTGGTGACGCGCAGGTCTTTCCGTGATTTGATAAACCTCTCGAAGACAGGCAGTATTTTGGGGGCGATCTCTTTCAACAGCGCCGCGCCGTGCCTGCCTTTGAATTCGACCAGTTCGATGAACATCAGGTTCACGAATTCGGAACGCTTGCCCATCTCGGCGATGACGATGTGCGCGGCGTTCGTGTAAAAGTCTTCGGCGGTGTCCCCTCCGCGGCAAGGACGGCGGGCAGGATTTGCTTGTACGGATGTTTATCAATGATGATGCCCTCAAAAATCTCCTCCTTGCTGGAGAAGTGGTTGTAGATCCCGCCCAACGCCAGCCCGACCGCGTCTGCGATCTGGCGCATGGACGTGGCGGCGTATCCCTGCTTGAGGAATAGATTCATCGCCGCGTCTTCGATGGCGAGGCGGGTGGCTTCGCCTTTTTTGAGTTTGTCTTTGGGCGTCATAGATTTGCCAAAGCAACAACAAGAGCAACAAAAGAGGCCAACTGCCATACCGTGCTAAAAGTGTGCCAGCGGGCAAAGCGATCCAAGGTTTGTGAAAGCAAAGTCTCATCGTCTGAAGCTTGACGCAGGCTTAGCAGGGCTGGAAGCGCTCGCGCCGTGCCAATGAAAGCCAAAACAGTGGCGATTAACGACGCTGCGATTGACCAACTGACAATCGCCGATTCCCCTCGCAGAAAAGCAGCGACAGTCACAAAAAGTGTCAGGAGCGCGCCCAGAATTGAGACGGGAGCATACGTCTTGACCCCAACACCAAAGTTTGCGACAGCAAATTTAGTATAAGGAATTGCGCCAATTTGCCGCCGTACAGGCAGGCTGATCATTGCGACGTCATAAATCAGACCCGCCCCAAAACCTCGCACGAGTGTTGTGAAAGAAAGTGTTATGAGAAACCAATCCATCGGATTTTCCCTTCGTGGGCTTTTAATAAAAAATGAACAGTCGTTCGTTTTTTATTGTAGCGTATTCGGACAAATTTTGTCAAGCCTGAAAACCGAAATGGTAGAATCGCCCCATGCTTCCCCTCTCCAGCATGGAAAAATACATCCGCGCGCATTTGCGCTATAACGTCACCATGAATCTGTTGGATGGCGCCTTCTTCGGCTTGGCGCTCGGCTTCGGCTCGTTCGCCACGATCATCCCCCTCTTCGTCACCCAATTGACCGACTCCGCGATCCTCATCGGACTGGCGCCCGCGTTCCACGCCATCGGCTGGCAGTTACCGCAACTCTTCAACGCGGGTCAGATCGCGCGGGCGCGCGAGTATAAGCCGATGGTCCTGCGGAACACCCGCCACGAACGCGTCCCGTTTTTTGTGCTGGGAGTCACCGCGTTATGCATTCCCGTCATCGGAGTCAAAGCCGCGTTGGTCATCACGTTCCTCGCGCTGGCGTGGCAGGGAATCGGCGCGGGCTTCACCGCCAACCCGTGGACGAGTTTTATGTCGAAGATCATCCCGCCCGAATCGCGCGGCGCGTTCTTCGGCATGCAAGGCGCGCTGGCGAATCTGGCGATCAGCATCGCCGCCATCGGCGCGGGATATTTGTTGGAAACTGTCGTCTTCCCCAAAAATTTCGGCGTCAGTTTTTTGATCGCGGGCATTTTCCTTTTTGTATCGTATGCCGCGTTGGCGCGGTCGCGAGAACTTCGGGACGAGGAAAAAGTCGTTTCGGAGAAGCAGGCTCACTTTTGGGAAGACGCGAAGCGCATCCTGAAAAAAGATAAAAATTTTAATTGGTATCTCGTCTCGCGCTTCTTCATGATGTTCGCAACGATGGGATTCGCGTTTTACATCCTGCTCGGGTTGCGGCGCTTCCAAATGGATTCGATCACGGCGGGCTACTTCACCGCCGCGCTCACGCTCGCGCAGACGTTCGCAAACGCGGGCATGGGCTGGCTCGGAGATAAAGTTGGGCATCGCGCGATGTTGATCCTCGGCGCGGTCGCGACCATTGCGAGTTCGGTCATCGCGTGGTTTGCGCCGACCATCGCATGGTTGTATCCCGCGTTCATTCTTTCAGGAATCGGCAATGTCGCCTTGTGGACAATCGGCATCACGTTCACAGTGGGCTTCGGCAACGACATCGAACGTCCCACCTACATCGGCTTATCGAACACGCTGGTCACGCCTGCAACCATCGCCGCGCCGATCCTGGGCGGATGGCTAATCGATCATCTCGGGTTTGGTTCCGCATTTGAACTGGCGACGATCATCGGAATCATCGCCGCAGGCATTTTGATTTTTGTTGTGAAAGATCCGCATAAAAACGTAATGCCGACTTAAGTCGGCGCTACAGGAGATAACCATGACCCTCATTCAAGAAAAAGTTTCGCAAGCGATTGACATTCTCAAAGAACAACAAACCGATATGTGGTTGACGTTCGTGCGCGAGACGAGCGGTGTGCGCGATCCCGCGCTCGATCTTTTGATTGGCGACAACGATCTCACATGGCACTCCGCGTTGATCCTCACACGCGAAGGCAAGAAGATCGCGATCGTCGGCAACCTCGAAACGGAAGCGGTTCGACAGCTCAACGTCTTCGATGAAGTTCTTGGATACGACTCCGCCGTCAGCGGACTTTTGCGCGACACGATCACTCGCCTCAACCCCGACGGGATAGCGGTCAACACTTCCCGCAACAACGTCCACGCCGACGGTTTGACTCACGCGATGTACGAATTCCTCAAAGAGTATCTGGCAGGCACGCCATACGCGGATCGTCTCGTCAGCGCGGAACCCATCATCAACGCCCTGCGCGGACGCAAGACTCCCACCGAACTTGCGCGCATCCGCAGAGCCGTTGAGATCACGAACGAAATTTTCGAGAAGACTTTCTCTTTTATCAAAGTCGGCATGACCGAGATCGAAGTCGGCGAATATATGCACAACCTTGTAAAAGAATATGGTGTTGGACTCGCTTGGCCCGCAGAGAACTGCCCCGCTGTGAATTCAGGTCCAAACAAAGTAGTGGGACACAATGGTCCCACCGAGATCAAGATCGAACGCGGACACATTGTCCATTTCGATTTTGGCGTGAAATACGAAGGCTACTGCTCCGACATTCAACGCGTTGGCTACGTCTTGCGCGAAGGCGAAACCGAAGCGCCTGTCGAAGTCCAGCGCGGCTTCATCACGATCCGCACCGCCATCGAAAAATCACGCGAGGCGATGAAGGTTGGCGCGACGGGAAATTCTATTGACGTGATCTCGCGTGAGATCGTCGAAGATTCGGGGTACCCCGAATTCATGCACGCGCTCGGTCATCAGTTGGGACGTGTCGCCCACGATGGCGGCGCGTTGTTGGGTCCGCTGTGGGAAAAGTATGGCGAGTCGCCGAATCAAAAACTGGAACTCGATCAGGTCTACACCATCGAGCCGCATGTCATGGTCGCCGGGTATGGATGTGTGGGGCTGGAGGAGGATGTGGTGATGACAAACAAAGGCGCGGAATACATCGGCGAGCCGCAGAGGGAAATTGTGTTAATTCAGGGATAAAAGTGAAAAAGACACTGCGGTCGCAGTGTCTTTTTCACTCAGGCAATGTCAGCAAGCCCGCCCTTTTAGCGGCATCCTTAAGTTGCATGTCATACGTAACAACAGTGACGGGCAACTCGAGCGCATCCTGCCAAGTTAACCCACAAGCCAGATGAATAGCATCGTATCCACGCAGGGAAAATTCTCCAGTAAGCGAATCGGCACGGGCGACAAGTTCCTCAGAAATCACGATACGTTCATAATGGTGCCAATCAGATCGGAAGTCTCTTAAGGCAATCGAGTGATGTTCCTGAGTAATGGAATTCATGCGAAACAAACGATTGATCCCAGCCGCCATTTCCGCCCGCGTGGTCAATCCTGTGGCAACAACCGCTCCGCCAGCAATCAACTCAGCAATATAGTCAGAGCCATTCTCTTCAATATATCGCTTGATCAACGCGCTGGTATCAAAATACAGATTCATTCCGCATCTCCACTACAAGGTCAGAGGCAAGCTTTTTGCCGCGATTGATCGCAACAGGTTTGCGGCGCGGCAACTTCTGGCCACTCCACGCAATAATGCCAGCCTGTTGCAAGGTTTTCACTCGCTCCTCCAAGGTAATGTTGGGCGGAAAAATTCGCGCGACGGACTTGCCGTGCGAAGTGACGTTGATAATCTGCCCCTTCTTCGCCTTCGCAAGGTAATAGCCCAAACGGGCTTTGAAATCGCGGACTCCGACAGTCATTTCAGCCATTCCTGCTCCTTCCAATTTTGTGACCACATTATATCATTTATGGTCACAAAATTATACCCCTGCAAAATACCCATCCTCAACCCCCTGCCAAGTCTCTTCGTGTAATTTCATGTACTTCGTCAACAGCGGATGGACACGCGCCATCTCCTCGTAAATTTTTTGTGCGACCCTTCGAATCGAAAAGTGCGCGTTGGCGGCGGAACGTAACTGGCAAAATGCAAACGCCTCGCGCAGATTGAATTGCGCCAGCACGCGACGGTTGAATCCGTTGGGGACGACATATTGCGCGACAGCGGGATTGAACGCGAACAACTTCTCGTACATCCCGCCAGCGGACTCCATCGCCGCCTCATACGCGGACTGGAAGCCTGCCTCGCCGATCAACAGCGGAGTCGCGTACCCCAGCCGCGTCGTCAGTCTCTGCGGCGTCTGCGTCATCATGCGGTGACGTTTGAATTCGGCGTACGCGCCCTGATCCATGACGAGATCGAAGGTGTAGGTGGAATATTCCAGTTCGCGGAGGGGAACATCGAATTTCCTCAGTCTGCTCAATAAACTCTCAGCAAGTTTTTCTTTTTCTCCGCCGCTCAATCCCTCAACATGATTCAGCGCATCTGCATAAGCCATCTCGCCAAACCGATACAACGCAGCGGCAAGTATTTTCCTCTCCCCATCTTTATCGTAATCAATCAATTTACACCAGTCTCCACTCTCCACTTTCCATTTTCTATTCTCTAATTCCCCCAATTCTCGTATCGTCTCCACCAAATACGGAACTTCATCCGCATATTTCACCAGCGTAGGAGTCTCGGCTTTGGAAACTTCTCTCACCTTCACGCCGATTTCTCGCACTTCGGCGAGTTCGTGCGAAAGCATTTTGCGAATCGTATTTTCGATAACGCGCGCGTTCGCGGTCATGCCGACGTTCGCCAGCGCGGCGGCGGGAAGGAGGAATCGGCACACGTCCACGTACTTCGAGCGGATACGGCGATCCCATGCCTCGTCTTTTTCGTTTTCGCGGCGCGGGAAGCGGTCGAGGATGAGAGTCCGCACGGGGTCAAGCGACTCGGCATACGTCCGAAAGAGGAAGCGGATCGTTTCCACAAATTCATCATGCAATGGATGTCCGATCAGTTCGGGCGGAATCGTGAAATCATCCTGTCCCCATTTTTGATAGCGCGTGGATTTTTCAGTGTATGAGGCGAGTCGATTCGACTCGATGCTCTCGATGGCGATGCGCGAAACATTTTCGAAGGCGATGTGCAGAACCGCATGTTCCGCCACCGAGGCGTGACCGTATCCCACCACCCACTTCTCATGGAACTGCGCCGACTTTTCGTCGCTGAGTTCGGCGGCAATGTCACGGAAGGATTCGGGCGAGCGCGATGTTTTGGCAAAAGCGACCGCGATGGTTTCGGGGCTGAGCGCGCGTGGCGAGAGTAAATAAATTTCATGTTTGGGCATGAGGGTCTCCTATAGTGAGCGAGATAAATCTCGCTTTACGAAAGCGGGCAGATTATAAAAGAAAAGGGCGGTCAAATGACCGCCCGCGGGTTTTGTCACAAAGACTCAACGGTTTGTTTCATCTTTATCGTGACCACCATCGTAATGATGAGCGAAAGCAAATACAACGCGCCAAAAATCGTGTATGCCAAGCCCGTTGCACCACTTGCAAAGAACAGCGCGGCAAAAACGACGAAGAGGACAAATTGCGCATACGCCAATGTTTTAGCCGAACCTTGCCGAGCAACGTCCGTGTTGTGTTTGCGCGAAAGTGAAATCAGGAGGAGGAAATATAAACCAAACGCCAGAAACTCTCCCGTTTCAAGAATGATATTCAACCATGCAGGGACGGTGAATCCCGCCCAGAAATTGACTTCGCCGCCGAGGGGCCAAAATATTTCAACGCCATTGAACCAAATCATCAGGTCGACCAGAATGTGCATCAGAATACCGGTGCCAAACCCGATCCCAAAGTTATTCCATTTTTGATTTTTCGTCGCTGCGGCAACGATATAAAATAACACCAATATGGCAAGCACAGTGAAAACGCTATGCGTGAACGTACGATGTAATCCATGCGTATCGCCGCCGGTCAACGTAGCATAGGCGACGGCAAGGTTATCGAGGTCGGGCGCCATGCTGCCCAGCACTGCGCCAAGCAACAGCCATTCCTTTTGCGGCATCCATTTACGCGCCGCTATCCCTATGATTGCATGAAGTCCGTTTTGTGACATGTTACTCTCTCTTGATCTCTGGAATTTAGGAACTGCCGATATTTTGCGGAAAGTCCGTTGGGTTCGACGGTTTCTTTGGCGCCAATTGTTGGAGTTTGTTCAACGCGCTCAAACCGCCGAACAAGCCAAAGAGGAAAAACACATGGAAGAGCAAGCCCATCCACTCTTGAAAGACCAGCATCAAAAGCGTATCAATCGCATAGAAAATCATGCCCACAATGAACGCCCATTTCATGGCGCGGTTGGCGAAAAGACCGAAGAGCGCAAAGATTCCCGCGACAGCCGCGCTGACGATCAAACCGATCACTTTCACGACGAGCGCGGATTCTTGCATAGCATTAGCCAGCTCAATGAAGATAGTGTCCACAAGCAGGGTTCCAGCCAAGCCCACGACAAAATACATGCCTCCTCCAAATTGAAGCAAGGCGGAGTTGATGACTGACAGCGCGGCGATCCAATAAAAATTGTTCGCGCCGCTCTTCATGCGACGGACAAGGTCTGCAATTGCCGCTTGCATACGATACATCTCTCCCGTAGAGTCTGAAGCAGGCGATTGGACAGGTTGTGGCGTAGGTTCAAAAGATTGCATGATGTTTGATTTCCCTTCTCATGTGGGTTCCTATAGACACTTTACAACAAATCGGATTGAAAATCAATTGCAAAGAGGTTTCAGTCTTCACCGAAAGATTTGCCTTACCCTCTCCACATCACCCTTGATCTGTGCAATAAGCGCCTCGACCGAGTCGAATTTCAACTCATCGCGTAATCGCGCTTCAAATTCGAGTTGCAGATTTTCATCGTAGATATCGCGATCAAAATCGAGCATATACGCCTCCACGCTCATTGTTTTTTTATCGGGGGTGAATGTTGGGTTGGTACCGATGTTGACTGCCGCACGAAATTTCTCACCATTCACATACGCCCAGCACGCATAAATGCCGCCAGCGGGAATCAATTTATCAACCGCATAATCCAAGTTTGCGGTAGGGAATCCAATCCTCCTACCGCGTTGGTCGCCGCGAATCACAACTCCCCGCAAACGATACGGATGCCCCAGCAACTTTGCGGCTTCTTCGACTTTCCCAACGGTGACTAATTTGCGGATCGCTGTGGATGAGATCACGCCGCTCTCGTCACTTAGGGCTGGTACGGTTTCGACAGTGTATCCCAACTCCGAGCCGATCTCGGTCAGGCGCGGAATATTGCCTTCGCGGTCTTTTCCGAGCGCGGAATCATATCCAAGCACAAGGTGATCCAGCCCGAGATAGGATTTGAGGCGTTGCATGAAGTCGAAGGCGGTGATGTTCGCCACCTCCCTGTTGAACGGATGCGTGATAACCACGTCCACGCCCATGTTGCCGAGAATTTCTGCGCGTTCGTCGGGCAGGGTCAGCAACTTGATATCGCCGCGCCCGAACACTTTGGATGGATGCGGATCGAACGTTAACACAACCGACGACGCTCCGTCTGCGCGCGCGCCCTCAACAAGTTTCTGAATGATCTGTTGATGTCCGCGATGCACGCCGTCGAAGACACCGACAGTGAGCCACGACTTTTGCAATGCTATTTCTTCGAGGGAACGATAATGATTCATGTAGATAAACGATTCCAGCGCCTCATCGGCGCTGGAATGATAACAGTTAACTTCTTTATCGTGGAGGACTAGGCGTCGTTCGTGAAGAATACTTTCTTCGGTTGCCAGGCGAGCGCGCCGTCTTCGCCTGTGATACATTCCATCAATGCGACTAGTTCGCCTTGCGTGCTGACGCCGCGCACTTTATTTCCAAGCGCCGCATCTTCCGCCGCTTTCACGCGATGACCATGCCTCACCCCTTCTACTTCATCGGGGCTGAGTTCGATGGCGGGCCAATCGCCCAAGGCTTCGGCGGCGGGGATGAGATATTGATACCAATTGCCTGCGGTGAACGCCTCTTGCAATTTGCGGAGCGGCGTCGCGTCGCGCAACGAGAACCGTCCGCTTTTGGTGCGACGCAAGCCGACGAGGTACGCGCCGCATCCCAATTTTTCACCGAGATCATTCGCCAACGAGCGCACGTAGGTGCCAGACGAACAATGCACATCAATCACAACTTCGGGCGGCGTCCACTCCAACACTTCGAGGTGATGCACGGTGATCTTGCGCGGGGCAAGGTCCACCTGCTCGCCCTGACGCGCCATTTCGTACGCTTTGCGTCCCTGCACTTTGACGGCGGAATACGGCGGCGGCGTTTGCTCGATCTCGCCGACGAACGTTTTCAACGCTTCTTCAAATTGCGCCTCGGTCACATTGACGGGCTGGGCGGATGGAGTCACCCTCCCCTCCGCGTCGAAGGTATCAGTCTTGCCTCCCATGCGGATAATCGCCTGATAGCGTTTATCCGATGCGGAAACATATTCGCTCAACCGAACGGCGGGACCGACCAAAATCACCAACACGCCAGACGCGCGCGGGTCAAGCGTGCCGGTATGCCCTGCGCGGCGCAAACCTGTCCCATTTCGGATTGCCTGGACTACATCGTGTGAGGTCATGCCAACAGGCTTGTCCACCACTAGGACGCCGGAGATGGCATTCTTCATTGTCTGGTTATCGGTTTGTTTATTCATTTTTCCTCCATAAATTTATTGATGGCATTTGTGGATAACTATTTTAATCAAGGTGGAGCATTTCACGAGTTGACTTTAGTACTACAGGCTGTACCTCGCTTAACGCGCCGGGGATGTCTGCCCCGGCTGCGGCGGCATGACCGCCTCCGTTGAAGTGTTTCGCAACTCTCGAAACATCCACAGACGGGTCCAGCGCGCGCCATGAAATCTTGACATGCCTGTCGTTTTGTTCGACGAATATCATACCCACTTTGTTTCCGTTCCCGGTAATTGCTGAGATTATATTAATCAAATCGGCATCGTCGTTCCCGCCGTATCCGGCTCGTTTGCGATCTGCGACGGTTAGGGTTGCCCAGACAATCCCATGCTTTTGCTCAAGATTGGAAAGCCCCGCCCCCCAATATCGCGCCGCAGGAAACGTTTTATGCACCAACGAACGCATGTACAAGTCAGACATGTCCACGCCTGTTTCCATCAACGCGGCGCACAACCGCATCGCGGAGGGGTTTGTGTTTGGCGTGCGGAAGCCAAGCGTGTCGGTAACGATCCCGGTTAATAAAGCCGCGGCAATCGGCTTGGTGATCTTGTATCCCCATTGGGGCAGATAATTGGTGAGGATGGCGGCGGTTGCCACCTCATCTTCTTCGATCAGGTTCAATATGCCGAATCGTTCGTTGGTTTTGTGATGGTCGATATTGATATCGGGCGCGCCGAAATTCTCAAATGCCTTCCCTACGCGCTTGAAATCGGCGCAATCGACGGTGATGAAGGTATCGTGTTCCCCTTGCGGCTCTTTGACGATCAGTTCGCTTCCCTCCAGATATTTGAACGAGGAAGACACGCCGTCTACCAGCACCATTTGCGTTTGTTTACCGGCGTCTTTGAGCGCCAACCCCAAACCGAGCAGGGAACCGATGGCATCGCCATCCGGGCGAACGTGCGACGCAATGACGATCTTCTGCGCCTGCTCCAACCGTTGTTTAATTTCCCCTGATTGTGTTTCTATCATTCTCGAAAAAATCCCTTCCATTCATGATCACCCGGCGTCTTGGCGAAGTATGATCATCGCATCAACAAGCCGCGCGGTTATTTTTTGTTTCTCAACTCTGCCAGCGCCTTTTCAATACGGTCGGCATTTTCAGGCGTCACATCCCAGTGGAAACGCAGGCGCGGAAAGGCGCGCAGTTCGACGCGCGAGGCGAGAGTCCGCCGCAGGAAACCGGAAGCAGACTCAAGTCCGGCAAGAACGTCTTTCGAGCGCGTCGTCCCTTCGATGGCGGAGACGTACACATCCGCGTAGGCAAGTTCCCTATCTACTTTTACGTCGGTAATGAAGATCTGTTGCAGGCGCGGGTCGCTGATCTCGCGGATGAGCATGTCCGCAAGTTCCTGACGGATGCGATCCGCGATACGTTGAATACGAATTCCTGAAGGCATGGCAATTTACGATTTACGATTTTTGATTTACGATTTACGATTGGTGGTCGAGTAGTTCTGAGCGAAGTCGAAGCGTCGCGGGACATATCGAGACCACAGTTTTTGATTTACGATTTTTCCAACACGTAGCAAATAAGTTGGTCGCCGGGCTGAATGTCGCTGAAACCTTTGAAGCCAACGCCGCATTCGTATCCCTGCTTGACCTCTTTGACATCATCCTTCTCATGGCGAAGCGAGCCCATGTCGCCTTCGTAGACAAGGTCGGTGCCGCGATAGAGTTTCACCTTGGCGTTGCGGCGCAGTTCGCCATCGGTGACGCGGCAACCAGCCACACGTCCGAATTTCGAGGCGGTGAACACCTGCAACACTTGCGCGCGACCGATGACTTTTTCCTTCACTTCGGGTTCGAGCATACCCTTGAGGGCTTTCTCGATATCCTCGGTCATGCGATAGATGATCTCGTACAGGCGGATATCCACGCCTTCTTTATCGGCAAGCCGCCGCGCAGAGACTTCCGCCTGCACGTTGAAGCCGATCATGATCGCCTTGGATGATGAAGCCAGCATCACATCGTTCTCGCCGATATTACCGGTTTCAGCGTAAATAACTTTGATACCGATCTCGCCCTCGCCAAGTTTGTTCAACTCGGAAATGACCGGGTCAAGCGACCCTTGCACGTCGGCTTTGACGATGAGGTTCAATTCCTTCGCTTCGCCCGCCTGCACGTTGGCAAACAAGTCTTCCAGCGAGAGCTTCTTTTTCGATTGCGCCTGCGCCTTCGCGGCTTCGGCTCGTTCAGCCACGATGACGCGCGCTTCTTTATCCGAACCGACAACTTCAAACAGATCGCCTGCCGACGGAACGTCGCTCAAGCCCATGACGGATACCGGCGTCGAAGGTCCAGCCTTCTTCACGGGTTTGCCTTTGTAATCGGAAAGCGCGCGTAATTTCCCATGCGCGATGCCCGCCACAACCACATCCCCCATTTCGAGCGTTCCGTTTTGAATGAGCAGGGTGGCGATCACGCCCTTGGTTTTATCCACTTCGGCTTCGATGACCGTGCCGATAACCTTGCCGTTCGGGTTTGCCTTGATCTCGGTATTATCCGCCACGAGCAAAATGCCTTCCAACAGATCGTCGATGCCCTGCTTCTGCTTGGCAGAGACGGGGATCACCATCGTATTCCCGCCCCAATCATCAGGGACGAGTTCTTGCTCGGCAAGTTGTTGTTTAACGCGGTCTGGGTTGGCGTTGGCTTTATCGATCTTGTTGAGCGCCACCATGATCGGAACACGCGCGGCTTTCGCATGGGCAATGGCTTCGCGCGTTTGGGGCATGACCCCATCGTCCGCCGCGACGACCAGCACCACAATATCCGCCCCTTGCGCGCCGCGCGCCCGCATCTGCGTAAACGCCGCGTGACCGGGCGTATCGAGGAACGTAATCGGGCGACCCTTCTTTTCCACTTGATACGCGCCGATGTGCTGGGTGATGCCGCCCGCCTCGCCCGACGCCACATCCGTCTGGCGGATCGCATCGAGCAGGCTGGTTTTGCCGTGATCCACATGTCCAAGGATCGTCACGACCGGTGGGCGGTTCTTCAACTGCCCAGCCTCCTCGCCGGCGATCATCTTACGCCACAGCGGAACTTCGCCAGTCTCCACTTTGACTTCTTCGATCACTTCGGGCGCCGCTTCATAGCCGTATTCAGCCACCACGATCGCGGCGGTGTCGAAATCCACCGACTGATTAATGGTCGCCATGACGCCGTTGGTCATCAATTTTTTGATCAGGTCGATTGGGCTTTTTTCGATCTTTTGCGCCAGGTCTCGCACCACAATACTGACCGGCAATTCGATCTTCTTGTTTCCATTGGTACTCATAGGACTGCCTCCAATTCTCAAAACGCCAAAAGCCATCGGCAATCTGACGCCTTGCTAATTACACCTTCCACGGCGGCAACCCGGTGAGTCAACGATTCATATGGCTCGGGTCACCGTTCCCTATCTGCGTGATTAGCAGGCAGGGTATTCATAAAGTTTTCCAACGTTTTGCGTTCATCATCCGTAATCGTTGTTTTTAACGCATGCGCCAATGCGCCCTTCAAGGCTCGTTCCCAACATTCGCGGCGGTCATGTAAGTATGCGCCCCGCCCGGCTTTTTTACCGGTTGGGTCCGGTTGCACCCCTTCTGCCGCGCGCACAATGCGGATCATCGTCCGCTTGGGCAGGACTTCACGACAGCCCACACACGTCCGCTGGGGCGCATGCTTCACACGTTGAACAAGTTTCTTTACCATGCTCCTTGACGTTGTGTTCGCGATGCGCGATTTGCTTGGCAGAATCGCGCCTCACGAAGATTCACCAGAAATTACTCTTCCTCACCAAACGCATCGCCGCCGCGCTTATGTTTCTTGCGACCCACAACTTCGCCGCGTTCTTCATCCAATACCAACTCGACGCTCTTCTTCTTGACTTTCTTGCCCTTCTTCTTATCTGCGGACTCATCGTCTCCGCCCGCAGTTTGGAAGATCTCCGGCTTCATTGCGAAGAGTTCATCCAGCGAGACGCCGTCTTTGGCGTGTTCGTCTTCATCTTCTTCGACAGCCTTCCTCGCGTCTTTCTTCGTGGATGCCTGCTTCTCCGTAGGCGGCATTGCCTCAACGGGGAGAGCCTCAGGCTGGGATACCGCTTCCACAGCCGGTTCCAGCCGTCACGTCGGCGGGAGGCGTTTCGGGGAATTGAATCGCCGCGAGGGCTTCCTCGATATTTTGCATGGCTTTCGGTCCGATACCGGCGAGTCCGAGTATGCGGTTTGAATCCGTTTTCAAGGTTGCCATGAGACTGCCAACCGTATCGTAGCCCGCTTCGACAAGGATGTTGTATGTATGTTCTTTGATGCCGGCTTGCTCGAGGGGCATGCCGAATGCCGCGGTGGGAATATCGGAGTGCTCGCCTGTAACCACCCCTTCGGCGCGGGCGGCTTCTTCTTTGATCTGAATGGTGCGGCGCTCTACACGGTCGACAAATTGCGCAAGGGCGGTAAATTCTTCCGGAGTGAGCGGGCGATTCTCCGCTTTTTTGGCGAGGCTTTCTTCGATGCTGGGAATTGCCTCGACCGCGTTGGGCATGAGCGCGGAAAGCTCGGCGTCGTTTTGAAGTTTTTGCAACGCATCGCCAGCGGCTTCCGTGAGCGATTTGATGTCGATACGCCAGCCGGTCAGTTTGGCGGCGAGGCGGGCGTTCTGACCGTCGCGCCCGATGGCGAGACTCAGTTGGTCTTCCTGCACCACCACGGTGGCGGTCTTGTTGCCGTCTGCATCAGAGACATAGACGCCAGTGACACGCGCCGGGCTGATGGCTTTCGAGATGTATACAACGGGGTCTTGATCCCATTGAATGATGTCGATCTTCTCATCGTGCAATTCTTTGACGATGGCTTGAATGCGCACGCCTTTGATTCCCACGCACGCGCCCACCGGGTCGACGCCAGCCTGGGTTGCCATAACCGCAACTTTGGCGCGCGCGCCGGGTTCGCGCGAAATGGCGCGGATCTCAACGATGCCGTGATAAATTTCGGGTACTTCGTTCTCTAACAGGCGGCGCAAGAAGTTACGATGCCCGCGCGAGAGCACGATCTGCGGGCCGCGCGAGCCGTCCTTTACTTCGAGCACTACCGCGCGGACGCGATCATGCACCTTGAAGCGTTCGCCAGGGATGCGCTGGTTGGCGGGCAACATGCCTTCGGCTTTCATATCCAGCCCGACGGTGGTTGCCTGCGCGTTGGTGGCTTGCACCACGCCGCTGACGATCTCGCCGATCTGTCGTTCAAAGTATTGCATCTGGTTGGAACGTTCCGCTTCGCGAATGCGTTGTTGAATAACCTGGCGGGCAGTTTGCGCGGCGACGCGGCCGAAATCTTTAGGAGTGGTCTCCACGATCACCATGTCGCCGAGTTGCGCTTCGGGGTTCACTTGCCGCGCTTCGTCGAGCAATACCTCGGTTTTGGGTTCGATGATATCTTCGACGACTTCTTTTTCGGCGAACACCAACACTTTGCCGGTTTCGAGGTCGATCTTCGCTTCCACATGTTGGGCAGTGGACGCGTTGACAGCCTTGCGATAGGCAGATGCCATCGCAGACTCGATCGCCCCAAGGATGATCTCCTTGGAGAGTTGTTTTTCCTCCAACACTTCGTTGAACGCCAGGGCAATTTCGTTCTTTGACATGCGTGGTACTCCAATTTCTCCTATTTCAAACAAAAAAGTGGGGGTGAGCCCACTTTCCAGTGCGTGCTTCTAAGTTCAACTGACAACGGCATTTTAGCACGGGCAGTAAAAAGATGCAAGATATAATTACGGGTGCAGGTCAGCAAAAAGGCAAAAGAGCAAAAAGGCAAAAGAGCAAATTGGCAAATCTGTAATCTACCAGGAGAGGAATTGAAAATGGACCATAATGAAATGAGTTTTGAGGAATGGCAACAGACGGTTCCAGCGACAATCCGATCTGAAAAGTTTTGGACGTTAACCGCCTATCAAAAAGGGTTGTATCTTTACGATTTATTGTGGGAAGATACCGAAGAATGGCGAAAAGATGAGCGAGGACAAGTCCTTTCAAAACAAATCATCGGGAGCTCAGATTCGGTCTGCTCCAACATTGAAGAGGGCTTTGGGCGAGGATACGGAAAACAATATTTGCAATTCTATCTATATTCCCTTGGCTCTGCGCGCGAGACCAAAGGACGCATTTACCGCGCCAAGGCATTTTACTCAAAGGATATACTTGATAAACGCCTCAAACTTGCCAGTGAAGTCGTCGCCTTAATTCTCACCGAAATCAATCGCCAACGCGGGCGTTAACCCACTTGCTGAATTGCTCTTTTGCTCATTTGCTGAATTGCTCATTTGCTCATTTGCCCATTTGCCATTCACACAACACCTATGACTCCTAGAAACCTTGCCAAAGCCGCTTTGCGCGGCGAGCCTTCATATGTTTGGAGAGCCGGTCAACAACGACGCCTCGACATGATCGTGAAATTTGCAGGTGAACGCATCAAAGGGACGATTCTCGAAAACGGATGCGGCGTCGGCATGTACGTCGAACGCCTCTCTCCTTTCGGCGGAACCGTCATCGGATTGGAATACGACTTCGACCGGGCTCACGAAGCGCGGACTCGCTCACCCTTCATCCTTAACGCGGCTGGGGAATTTCTTCCGCTTCTTTCCGGGACGTTCGACCTGATTCTCAGTCACGAGGTGATCGAACACGTGCAAGATGACCGCTCCGCCATCCGCGAAATGATCCGCGCTCTCAAGCCCGGCGGAAGGCTTATTTTATTTTGCCCAAATCGCGGCTACCCCGTCGAAACGCACGGAATTTATTGGAAGGGCAAATATTACTTCGGCAATAAATTGTTCGTCAATTATCTGCCGCGTAAACTGCGCGACAAACTCGCTCCGCATGTGCGGGTTTATTCACACAATGATCTATTGAATCTTTTCGATGGCTTACCTGTTAAATTCATCGAACAGACGGTCATCTTCGGCGCGTACGACAACATCATTGCGCGGTTTGGGATGTTGGGTAAGTTCTTGCGCGGAATGTTGCAATTCCTTGAAAAGACGCCGTTGAAGATTCTGGGAATATCCCATTTTTGGGTTGTGGAGAAGATATGAGTTCAAACTCGAACAAATTGGATTTGCTTTCCAAGTTAAAAGACTCCAACCAGCGAGTCATCAATTGGTTCACAGAGATCCCAGCGGACGAATTCTTTCATCGCGAGGGCGCGGTCTGGGCGGCATCGGATAATGTGGATCATCTCATCAGGTCGCATAAACCGATTGCCCTGGCGCTGAAGTTGCCGAGGCTCACACTGCGGACAATGTTCGGGGCGGCGAATCAGCCGTCCCGTAGTTATGAGGCGATCTGCGGGGTGTACAAAGATACGCTCGCCGCGGGTGGAGTCGCTTCGGGGAAATATCTTCCCAACCAGCAGACTCCTGCAAAGCCAGAAGTTGTAAAGGCAGAATTACTGAGTCAATTTTCAAAAGCCAGCGCGGACGTGGTCTCGGTCGCCGAAAAATGGAACGAGGATGATCTGGATGGTTATCTGCTCCCCCATCCGTTGATCGGAAAGTTGACGATCCGCGAGATGTTGTATTTCACGATCTATCACAACCTGCGCCATGCGAGTCAGGAAGGCGATTGAGACAGCGTAGTTATTTTATCTGCGCGCGTTTGTGTTTCTTCTGCCTTGACGCAGTGACTCTGCGGCAAGAACCTGTTTTCATGATCGCTTGATCACTTAATCCCAATCTCCACGCTCGTCCGCTCCAGCAGTACGGGCGGAATGATCACGTCCAGATTCAGGCTGTACGTCACGAACTCTTGCAGGGCGAGGCGATACCAGAGCGTAGTCTCCACCGTCAGCGGACCTTGCGCCGAGGCGGGGATGGGGATGGCGTAGGGAATCGTGTCGCTGGCGTTGGCGGGGATGGGGTCGCGGGTGTAGGTGTAGGATTCGGCGTTGAAGAGGATATGCTCATTGATAACTGCGCCGTTTTTATCTTTGAGGACTTTGATGTAAATGACGGCGTTGGGATCTATCTGTCCTGTCTTATCGTTGAACCAGCCGCTGTGATAAATGATACTGCCCGCCGCGTCGGTCACTTTGACTTCGAGCCAGATGTGACGCTGGTCGAGCGCGCCTGTGGGCAGGTTGTGTCCCGCGCCCGTGTTGGCGATGGTGACGTTGAGATTCGCTGTGGCATTGGGGGAAACGCTCTCAGGCGCCGAAACGCTCAAAGTCGCCGCCGACTGCAACAGGTCAAGAATGAGGCGGTTTTGTTCGAGCAAATCCGCTTTCCATTCGTCCGTCGAAATATCGCCAGGCGGAAGTCCGCCGCGCAGAAACGTCACCAGATTGGATGGGAGGTTGGAATTGGTGAGCAGATAATTCACGCCGACAAAGCGATGCGAAACGATTCGTTCGGGAACCTGACCTGTTTCGTTTAACTGGGAGATATACGCCGCTGGATCAGGGTGCATGTGGCAATCCTGACATTGGATGTTTTTCTCGGCGTATTCGCTCTTCTGCCATTCTTCGTAGGTGTTTTGCAAGTGCATGGGTTCGCCGCCGTTGATTTCGACGGGGCGAATTTCGGTGTGACACGCGCCGCAAAAATCGGAACTGCCCATGAGCGGGTTGTGCGTTTTGGCTTGCATACTGCGGGCGTGTTCGGCGGGCGCCGCCATGATGAGCGCGTCGTTGTAATTGTTGAGGTTGTTGATATCGAGCGTGAGCGCGCCGTTGCCCGCCAGCGGGTCGGCTTTGACGGCGGTGTGACAGATGATGCAGGTTGTGCCTTCGGCAGTCGCTTCGCTGGGACCGACGACCGCCAGCGGATTAATTTCGCCCATCAGCAAATTGACGGGTTCGTGACACGAATCGCACCAGCGAATTTTCTCCGTGCCGAGGCGGTTCTTGTGCGCCACTTCGTTGTTGCTGATGGCGGTTTCGTACAGAATATCGGGACCTGTGACCGAGTGAATGGAACTGACCCACTCGCGGTATTCCTTGTCGTGGCATTGGGCGCAGAACTCGGCGGTGGGGATGTTTTTCGCGTCGAGCATTTTGCCGTCGGCGGTTTGCAGGTTGCCAGGCGCGAAGGGATTATCGTTCCAGGGCATGGAATAAAACGGAATATCTTCGCCCGCAGTCAACCCCGTGCCTTGCGGTTTGGGCAGGAGGAATGTGGCGAATAAAAACGCGATCAGGGTGAGCGCGCCCCCAACGACGAGAAATCGAATCGGCTTGCTCATTGCGGGTTGATGCGTTTCCTGCGGCGGGCAACGTGAAAGCCGATGAACGCCAACGCCAGCAACGCCAGCCCCAAATGCGCGGTGTTCATAATGAGATACGCGGAGTAGCCCGCCATCCAGACCACGCCGCTCATCCACAGAATGCTGGGGATGAGGAGGATGAATCCGCTCAGACCGAGCCAAGCCATCAGCCAGTTGAGGATGTGACCGTAGACGCGCTGATGATACGCCCAGTCCGATTCGTTTTCGTTGCGGCGAAAGGCGCGCCAGACGAAGATCAGGTTGATCGCCAATTCGCCCTTCTTCTTGTAATGCGATAATACATACGGGATTAAATAAAAGAATCCAAGAATGCCAGTGATCAGGTGAATCCATAACGCGGCTTGCGAGGCGCGCCAATTCCACGAGCGCGGGACGAGGTAATAGAACAACCCGCTGACGAGGGCGATGGCGAAACAGACCATGAACGGCAGGAGATAATCGCGCACGGCTTTCACGGCGGGAGAGATGCGGGCGGAAGTTCGGGATTTGGCGGTTGCGTTTGTAATCATAAAAATTTACCACAAAACAGAAGAGCGAGATTCAACGTCCCGAAGGCTTAGGAAGAAGGCGGTTTGATGTGCAAAAGCCTTCGGGACGTTCTGCGAAAATTATTCAATCGCCTTACGCGATGTTCCGTACCGCAAAGTTCACTTTGCGACCTACTCTGAGGAAAAACGGGTGAATGGCAAGATAAATCTTGCCGTACTGCGTAAGGTGAATCATTCTATCGCCGCGGGGGCGGGGACAGTGACTTCGATAACAGGCGGCGCGTCGGGCGCCCAGCCTTCCGCTTCGAGGTTGAGCGCAATGTTCGCTTTGGCGGCGGCTTGCGCGACGAGCGCGGCGAGGGCGGTGGCTTTATCCTGCGCTTCCGTGCCGAAGGCGTCGGCTTCTTCAGGCGAGAAGACTGTGCCAGCCTTTTCTTTATCATACAAGTTGTTGACGTAGGTCACCAGATCGGTGAAGCCCGCGTCAATTTGCGTGTCGAGGCTGGCGTCGGCGTTGGCGACGATGGGGCGGATGTTATCATACGTCAAGTCCAAGCCTTGCAAAATGCCCGTCACATCCAACAGGCGGCTGGCGGCGATGAAGCCCGTCCCTTCAAAGTTGTTGCCAGAGACGAAGGTGGATAACTTCCATTGTTCAAAATATTCGTTCATGGTCGGGATCATCGTGACCATCGCCATGAAAGCGTCTTCGAGAGTCGGCTCCCAGGCTTTGATGGCGTCCAGTGTTTGTTGCGCGGCGCTATCCAAACCTTGCGTCGCGCCGAGCAAAATTTCCGCTTCGGGCAGGGCTTCGCCCAAACCGAGGCTTCCGTCGCCGTTCAAATCCACAGCCAGCCCGACGTATTTTTCAACCGTGCCATACAAGATGGGTTCGGTGAGCGTGTGGAAGAAGTTGCCAGGGCTTTCGAGCGTTGTGCCATCGGCAAGTTTCAACGTCCATTGAATCGCTTCGGGGTCTTCAGAGGCGGGCGCACCCGCGTCCAGCCAGCCGTCGTAATAGGCAAGCGCAGGCACGCCTGCGATGATGCCTTCATTCAATTCGTAATGCGTGTGCGCTTCGAGCCAGTCGGCGCGCATTTTATCGAGCAGGGTTTTCGCGGCTTCGGCATGATTCGCCCACAAATATTCGTAGGGATTCGCATCGGGATGGTCCGCTTTGATTTGGGCGATGGCGGCGTAATATTTTTCCGCGCCCGCGCGCAGGGACGCCGTCGCTTCTTGCATACGGGACGCCTGATCCACCGCGTAGGCTTTCACTGCGCTGAGGTCGGCTTGGGCGGCGGCGGGTTCTGTCGAAGCCGAATCAACTGTCGGCGCGGCTTGAGGCGTCGCGCACGCGGAGAGAATCAGGCTGAGGGTCAGAATCCCTGTCAGGGATGTGATCCAATTTTTCTGCATGTCTTACGAAACTCCTTTGGGTTGTGTGATGAGGGTGTCTTTCTTTTTCTTGCGCCATAGACTGTAACTGAATGTAGCGATCAGCAATAGCAAAAATAAAATTTGCGCGAGCGTGGTTTCGAGCGTGGGGTACACGCCGAAGAGTTCCATCAGGATCAAGTTTTCGGGAATCCACGTCAGCAAATGCGCGGCGACGAGACCCGCCTCCTGCAAACCGCGCACGCCCGCGCCCGTCAGGTTGAACGCCAGCATCATCAGCAATAAACCTGTGACGGTGAAGAACGGTTTGAGCGGCAGGCGTTTGCTCAATTTCAAAATCGCATACGCGACGGCGAAGATGACGACCGCGCCAATGACGAAGCCGAGCAAGATCGAACTGGCGGGCGCGTCGAAGGCGAGGGCTTGATAAAACAAAACAGTTTCAAAGCCTTCGCGGAAAACGACGGTGAAGCCCAAGCCCGCCAACGCCAGCGCCGAACCCGTGTTGAGCGCCTTGCCCACCTGCGCTTTGACGTAGGCGATCCAATCCACCACGTACACTTTTTCAAACAGCCAGTTGGTGACGTAAAACAACACGACCACCGCCAGCAAACTGGAGGCGCCTTCGATCACTTCGCGTTGCGCGACGGTGATGGTGATGAAGCTTTGCGCCGCCCACCAGATGAGGAGGCTCAACGCGATCGCGGCGGCGACGCCCGCATAAACCCACGCGCTGAATTTGCGCGGGCTGTTGGTGGCGCTCAAATAACCGAGGATCGCGCCGAGGATCAGCACCGCTTCCAAACCTTCGCGCAGGATGATGACCATGCTGTTGACGACGGCTAAAAATCCGCTCATGCCGACGGAGAGAAAATCCTGCGCTTCGTTCAACTTGACGTTGAGCTGGTTCACGCTGGCGGCAATTTCCTCGGCGGGGGCTTGATCGGCGATCAGCGTGGACAAGCCCTTCTGCCCTTCTGTGCCTTCCCAAAACAAGCCTTCGAGCTCGCGCGAAAGGACGGGAGCGCGATGCGCCAGCCGTTGTTCGGGTCCGCTTTCGTAAATGGCGTAGGCTTCGATGCGCGCGCGTTCCGCGTCGGCGTAATTTCCCGCGCGGGCGGAGGTCAGCATTTCATTGAGCAGTGTATTCAAAATGGTGAACGCCGCGGAGGTATCGGTCGCGTCCGCGCTGACCTTCAACGTGGATTCGATAATCCCCAGCGCTTCATCCACCAAAACTTTCACGTCGTTCGGTTCGCCATAATTGAGGATCGTCGTATTGAGTTCGCTCAAGATCGCTTCAAGCCGCGCGGCGGCGTTCGGGTCCACAGCGGCAATGGACGGGCGCACGTCTTCAAAGACCGTTTGCGCCTGGGCGCGAAAGGTGATCGCTTCCTGATATTCGATGGCGACTGTGATCTTCCCATCGCGCACGCCGTTCTTGTATTCGACGTAAATGAGATTGGTGAAGAGATACAGCAGTTGTCCGCGTTTGGAAATTTCGGCGGGCGTGAGTTCAACGGGCTGATAATTCGTCAGCGCCGCATGAATGCCGTCCGCTTGCGTTTTGACTTCCGCCCAATCTTCGTTCAACGCGGCGGCTTCGAGCGCGGCAAAAGAATCTTGCAACGCGGCGGTTTCGTCCGCGCCGAGCTTCTCGCGCATATCCGCTTGCAGGATGGAGAAATATCCCGCCGACTGCCCCGCCCATTCGGCGGCGCGGGTGGGGAATTTTTTCTCAACCGCATCTTCGATTTGAGTCAACGCATCGCGCAGGCGGAAGAAGTAGGAGTCGCGCAGATCGTTGGCGATGATATCCGCCGCATCCCCCGCCGACAGTTGATTCTGCGCCACTTCGGCAAGCGCCTGCGCCGACGGATCGTCCACCGTGTTGACGCGCGTGGCGGAGCGGTATTCGCGCAATTTCAGCCATTCAGCGGCGGCGGCAGAGTCGCCCGCCGTCAGCGTGGCTAAAGTCAAAGTTTGGCTACCCTGCAAAAGGGCGGTCCAGAGGCGTCCGCGCGCGGCGGCTAAGGCGGCGGCGTTGCCATCCAGCGCGGCGGTTCGCGCGCGAGTCAAAGAATTCAAAACCAGCGCGTCGGCTTCTGGCGCGGATTTTTGATACGCGGGTTGTAGACTCGTCGCGTAAATTTCTGCGGCTTGGTCGAGCAAACTCGCGGCGGTCTGATAATTGGCGGCGGGGTCGCTGGCGCGCGCGGCGGCATACAACTCGCTTTGGGCTTGAAAGGCGAGGTCGCGCATCCGCTGGGCAGAATCCCAGACGGGAGTGGTTTGGGCGCGGGCGGGGAGGGTGAACGCGAAGAACAGGAGGAGAGGCAATAAAAGATAAATGAAGCGCGATATGGGAACATGTTGAAAGGGAATAAACGCGCCGCACTTCCTATGTTGAGTCATTGCGGCAGTATAACGATTGTTAGTATGAAATTCTAGGTGGAGGTGGGAGATTGGATATAACCCCGCTTGCGATTGATTTTCAACCAGGTTGAGAGTCAGTCTGCCTCGTGGCATCTCAACATCGCAAAAATTGCCTGAGAGAGCGTTTCTTAACTTCTTTTTTAGACACGGACGCCACGGATTTCACGGATTTTCACGGAAGGATCATATAAAAGGCTGTCTTTTTTCCGTGTGTTCCGTGAAATCCGTGTACAAAAGAACAGGGTTTAAGACTTAAGAAAACAGTCTCTGAGAACAAAAACGCCATGGCGCTTCAAACCCGTTTGTGTCTTTTTTGAACAACAAGTTTCCAATACAGTCCAGCCAACTGCCGCAGTGAGCGAATGATCCGCCAGGGGACGAAGAATTGAGAGACGCCGTACTTGCGCGAGTAATGATTGACGGGGACTTCGGCGAACACATACCCCGCGTCTTCGATCTTCTTGACCATTTCAAGACAGATCGCCCCGCTGACACTTTCTAATTCGATCTCGTTGAGAATCCTGCGGGGAATTAAACGAAAGTCACAATCCACATCGCGGATGCGAATACCGAAAAATATTTTGACGAGGTTGTGATACGCGCGACCGATGATAGTTCGAAGAATTGAATCATTGCGGCTGAGTTTGTATCCGTTCGCGGCATCCGCGCCCTCGTGAAGCGCGCTCACGAGCAGAGGCAACTCCAGCGGGTTGTATTGCGAGTCGCCGTCGGTATAAAAAACCCAATCTTTGGTCGCCGCCTTGAAGCCGCTTCGCAGAGCCGCGCCGTATCCCTTATTTACAGGGTGATGAATGATACGCAATTCGGGATATCTATTCCTCATCTCATCCAGGACGGTTGTTGTGTAGTCTGCGCTTCCGTCATTCACAACCACAATTTCAAAATCATTGGAGACCTGACGCAGCGCAACGCTCGCCGCGCTGATCATGCTCGCGATCGAACCGCCATCGTTATACGCCGGGAATACCGCGCTGATGCTGGACACTCGTCCCTGTGCGGGATTCGTTGTCACGCGGTTTGCCCCTTTCGCCCCACTGCGACAACGCTCAAGCCAAAGGGCAGGCTGTTTCTAGCAATGAGGGCTGATTCACTCGTCAGAATTTTCTCGAAGATCGTGTTGAATATCCCCGCATTCAAGTTGAGGTCGGATCGTCCTTCTCTCGCAGAGAATAGTGTTTCGCCTATGCGCTTCAACACTGCCAGGGGAAACAAAAACATATTGGCAAACGTGATGTGCTCGACCTTGAATCCGCCTTCAGCCAGCAAATGGGCGACCTCTTTGGCGGTATATCGTTTCTTTGTATGCACCATCTCATCATGCCGCCCGCGCAGCCAATCGTACGCGGGGAGGCGTAGAAGCACGCGCCCATTCGGAACAAGAACACGGGCAAATTCACGAAGCGCAGCGAGATCGCTATCAACTGCTTTTTCGTAGAGGACGTCGAAGCTGGTCACAAGGTCGAATTCCGCCGAACCAAATGGAAGGTCGAGAATTGAGGCGCAAGCGATGCGGGAAATGCCTCTCTTACGGCAGAACTGCAAGGCGAGAGGGTGAATATCCACGCCGGTCACGCAACCATAGGCAGGCAGAAGCGCGGTCATGGCTGAACCGGTCCCGCATCCCGCATCGAGGATGCGAAGCGATGAAGAAGCGCCGTACCAACGGGCAAGCATCGTCCGCGTGATGGACGCCATGCCGCGATACCACCAATGCTCGTCTTCGACCCGGTACATGAGTTCATATTCGCGCGGGTCCAAGGTTCCTCGCTAGGGAATTTGATACGCCATCAAGATGGTATTTTGGCAATCATAGACATAATGAACTTTGCCGCCGGGGTGGAGGCGCACCCAATCTTCCAATTCTTTGATTCGATCCGGGTTGGCAATGATCGTTTCACCGTGAATCGCGCGTAACGAATCGATCGGATCAGAATGGTTGATGATCGGCCTGTGTTGGCTGAGAAAGTCAGTGGATGCGTGACTCCCATAAAAAAATTGACCGTCGCTAAGCAAATACACCGAAGACTCGCTCTCGAGGGTCTTCACGTATGACCCCAGATAAGATGCAAAGCGACCCGCCAGGTTTCCTCCAAAACGACACTGGCCCGCAAAATCGCCAAAATAAGTCCATGCGTTGAGGATGAGCAAGCCGAGAAGGACTATCGATATAGAGAACGCGTACGCTTGCTTTGAATTTTGCCACCCTATCCCAAATACCGCGAGAATCTGATCCAGTCCAATCGCGCACATGACCAACGCCGCGGGAAACGCCATCAACATTCGGTATGAATCCGCGGAAGGGGGAATGGCAAATAAACCCACAGCCAAGGTTGCGCCCCAGAAATATCCGTTCAGGAGAAGGTATTCGCGCGAACGAGCGCGTAATAAGGAGACAGCCAAGCCGATTAAAAACAACACAGATGAAACGACGGTTAGCATGGGCGCCGGGGAGCCATAAAAATCGAACGCCGGGTAATAAATAAGCGACAGAAAGGCGTGAACCACGCGCCCAAAGAGAATGGTCGCCGCCGATTGTCCCGTGCTTTGGATGGTGATATCCAGCCAGCCCGATTGAAAGGTTCCATTCTGCGCCAGCCGATTCAGAAATTCGTTCGTATTGCGTGAAATGTAAACCGCTTCCGGCAGGATCGCGATCAAGAAGCCGCCCCAAAAAGCGAGCGCGACTCGATAGATCGTTTTGAACCACGCTCGGTAAAAAATGAGGGCGAGCAACATGTAGACCAGCACAAGCGCAATCATGACCTGCGCCGTCAAATAGACTGAAAAATGGATCGCCACCAGAATGCCGCTCAACGCGGTCCGCCAAGCCTGGCGTTTTTCGAGCCCGCTTAAGAGGAAATATAATTCAAGCGGCACAAGCCAGGTGCCATGAATATACGCCACAGACGCAATACGGCTGAAATTGATATGCGTATGCGATATCGCCAACAGAATAGACGCGATCAACGCAATTCTGGGTCCGCCGACCTGGCGGGCAAACAGATATAACGCGGGAACGGCTATCACGCCTCCGATCGCAGGCGCCAGCCGCAATGCAAAGGAATTTGCGCCAAACGACCTGAGCGCGATGTTGATGACTTGCAGATAGAGAGCGCCAAAATTTTCCCATAAAGCGAACGGGTTGGATAACCTTCCCACAGCCGTAGATTGGGCGGCAAGCCCAACCAACCCTTCATCGCCATCCAGGACTCGCGGAACCTGCCCAAGATTGTAAAAACGCGCGGCGACAGCAACGGCCGTTACGGCAAGCGCCAACAAAATCTCGATGCGGTTTTCTCGTATTTTTTCCTTGATGGTCCCCACAGACACACCCCCATTCGCAAACCCGAACAGGTAACCGATCACCCCCATGACCCAAATGGACATGATAGGCAGGTAATTCCTCTGAGAAAGAGTCGCGCCGTATGCCGCCAGCGCGGAAAGCGTTATTGCAAACAAGCGCCAGAATACTTGATCGCGAAACAGAGGATGAGTTGAAATCTTTTGCAAAAACCCTGTGGGTTGAAGTGTCAATCCCACCAGGAACAAGATTGCGCCCGCTAGAGCCAGGCCCGTAAACGGTGGAAAAACAACAAGATCATTGACAGGCTGTGACGCGATCAGGATTTGACTCAGGAGGAGAAGCGCGAACCCTATAAAGGCAATGAATCGGCGCGCCTTCAAAACATCCCCATCCATCCCCGATTGTTGATCTGTCATGGCAACTCCGCGTGATCGATAATTTGCAGAACGGTACAGTCCGATGGCGCTTCACAACTTACGCAGACGTTGTGATCGACATACTCCTATTTCATTTTTGATTCGCCGGCGCGCATGGATATCGGGATTATACCGAAAAAAAACACGCTTTCCAGCCAAACATAAAAAAATTGCAAAGCCGAAAATGAGAGTTTGTTTATTTTTTGATTGAATTCATCACAGAAATACAATACAATCGGGCGCAAGTTAGGGAGTAGCCATGACGCTGGTTTGATCCGAGCGGAAACATTGCCGCCAGACTCAACCCATAAACGTCATCGGCTGGTCGTCAAGACGGAACGAACGTTCCCGGCCAGCCGTACGTGCAGAATCCGCACTACTGGCGAGACTATCCACATTCAAGACTGTGGAGTCTCGCTTTTTGTTTTCCACGGTCGGCTATCAGGAGAATGCACAATGGACGGAACGATATGGCTCTGGGTCGGGTTTAATCTCTTCGTCTTGGCGTTGCTCGCCATCGACTTGGGGATCTTTCACAGGAAATCACATGCGGTCTCGGTCAAAGAAGCGGCGATCTGGAGCGTCGTGTGGATCAGCCTGTCGCTATTGTTCAACCTGGGGATCTATTTCTTTTGGCAAACGATTTCACCCACCAGCTCGTACACAAACAGCGAAGCCGCGTTGGCTTTCCTCGCGGGGTATCTGATCGAAAAATCCCTCAGTGTTGATAACATCTTTGTGTTTGTGGTGTTATTTTCCTTTTTTGCAGTCCCCGCCGCGTACCAGCACCGCGTTCTCTTCTGGGGCATCATCGGCGCGCTCATTATGCGCGGCACGTTAATTGCCATCGGCGCGGCTCTGCTTCATGAATTCCATTGGATCATCTACGTATTCGGCGCGTTTCTCATCTACACCGGCTTCCGCATGGCATCGCACAAGGAAACCGAATTGATCCCGGATCAGAATTTTGTGATCAAACTCTTCCGACGGATATTCCCTGTTGCCGACGCTTACGAAGGCGATAAATTTTTCATCCGCCGCGCGGGAAAACTCTTCGCAACGCCGCTTTTCATTGTGCTATTAGTCGTCGAAAGCACAGACTTGATCTTCGCCGTAGACTCCATCCCCGCCATCTTTGCGGTGACCGACAACGCCTTCATCGTATATACCTCGAACGTGTTCGCCATCCTCGGACTGCGGTCGCTCTACTTTCTGCTTGCGGGCGTCGTGGACAAATTCTACTACCTCAAGCTTGGGCTTTCGGTTGTGCTGGTCTTCGTCGGCGCCAAAATGCTCATCGTGGACTTTTACAAGATCCCCATCGGTCTCTCCCTCGGGGTGATCGCAACCATCCTCACAACTTCCATTGTGGCTTCGTTGATCCGCTCGCGGCGCATGGAAAAACTGGAAGCGTCCACAAGTCAATCGTAACAGCAGGTCACGAAAACAGGTTCTTGGCGCGGTTTGCGCTACGTCAGTCGCGCTGTCGCCTTCCCTTCACGGTACTGGAAACCAACGCGCTCCGTTCACAACGAACGGAGCGCGTTTGTTTTGGCGCTGCGCCTGCCATCTCGCGTTATACACTGAGCGACTCTCTAAAATCGTAAATCTCATCTTTCACTCCCCATTTCTTATTGCAGTTTCCACATTCGAGATATTCTTTCTTATCCACAAGCGGGTGATGTCCGCAACTGGGGCATTTGAAGTAGTATCTCACATCGCTTGGCAGATCAGCCAATCTCAAATCTCCAGTCTTCAATTGAGCCTTCACAAACACCGAAGGCGTCATTTGAATCCACGCGCCTGTCCATTGCAGAATTGAATCGAAAAAGACCAGGATGCTCGCGGGAATGATTCGCTTCAACACACCCATACGGAAGTGAGAAAGGGTCAGCATCTTCTCGATGGCAAAACCCAACCCGGTCAACCATTGACGAATTGCCTGCGGATGAAAATCGAAATTCAATTTCACGAACTCAACAGGCTCCAGCGTGAACGGATTCCATGTTTGCCTGCCAAGCCAATACCGCAAAATGGCTTTCAAATTATGTTTATTCGCAAATTCCAAAATGAAAACACCGTTTGCGCCCAATACATTCCTCACCTGACCCAACGCCTTCGGCGCGTCCGCCATGTGATGCAAAACGCGGATCATGGTCGCCGCGTCGAACAAGCCATCCACGAACGGGAGGCGATACACATCCGCCGCGACGTAAATGTATTTGTCCGAGTTGCCGAGCCGCTGTTGCGCCTGCTCTAGTTGAGTGCGCGAATAATCGAGGAGCACAACGCGGTCGAAGCCGAGATAGCGCGGCGTGTTGCGGCCCGCGCCAGCCCCAAGTTCGAGGAGGAGGCGTCCGCGTGGAGGGAGGAGTCGCTTGAGGGCAATGGCTTCCGCGCGGTCTTCGTATTCGCGTCCGCCCTTATCCCAAAAGGAGGATTGGTAGTCGGAGCCTTCATAATCACAGACGGGAGGAGTGTTTGGCATGTAGTTAGTTAGTTGGTTAGTTGGTTAGTTAGTTAGTTAGTTAGTTAGTTAGTTAGTTAGTTGGTTGGTTGGTTAGTTGGTTGGTTGGTTAGTTAGTTGGTTAGTTAGTTGGTTGGTTGGTTGGTTGGTTAGTTAGTTAGTTGGTTAGTTAGTTAGTTGGTTGGTTGGTTGGTTAGTTGGTTGGTTGGTTGGTCTTGTAGTTAAGAACAAAGTCGGGTAGCGGGGCATATTGTACCCGACTACCCGACGAATATCTTTGATCAAGAAACGTAGTAACGACTTCAGTCGTTATGCTAAAAAGCGAATAAAGCCGTCACTACGCTTTCGCAATGAATGGATCATGCGCGTCCGTTGTTGTTGAATGGGCGACCGATGGCGCGGTAGGTAAAACCCATCTCGTGCATGCGGGCAGGATCGTAGATATTGCGCCCATCGTAAATCACCGGCGATTTGAGCAGGCTTTTGACTTTCTCTAGATCGAGTTGTTTGAATTCATTCCACGGCGTGACGACAACGAGCGCGTCGCATCCCTTCGCCATTTCGTACACATCGGAAACAATTTCGACAGCGGGCATGTGCGGCGCGGCGGATTCGCGCGCCACCGGGTCATACGCGCGGACTTTCGCTCCCGCGGCGATCAGTTCATTGGAAATATCCACAGACGGCGCGTCGCGCATATCGTCCGTGTTTTCTTTGAACGCTAAACCGAGCATGCCTACGGTTTTGCCTTTCAGGTTGCCCCCCAGTAATTTTTCCACTTGTTTGGGCACATCGCGCCGACGATCGTAGTTGACATCCACCACATCGTTGAGGATGCGCGGGTTGAGTCCTTTTTGCTTCGCCATGAACGCGAGCGCTTGCACATCTTTGGGGAAGCACGAACCGCCCCAACCCAGACCGGCGTCGAGGAAGTAACGCCCGATGCGAGCATCGTACCCCATGCCAGCCGCCACTTCTTTTACATCGGCGCCGTAGGCTTCACACACGTCCGCGAGTTCATTGATGAAAGAAATCTTCGCGGCGAGGAAAGCGTTGCTGGCGTATTTGATCATTTCCGCGGTGCGCAAGTCGGTGATGACGATAGGGGCGCGCAACGGCAAATGCAACTGCGCCACTTTATTCGCGGCGTCTTTATCGAGCGAGCCGATCACGTTGCGGTGCGGCGCCATAAAGTCGGCGATGGCTGAACCCTCGCGTAGAAACTCGGGGCAAGACACCACGGCAAAGTCGATCGGCTTGGGCTGGGCAGATTTCACAATATCGGCGACCCAGTCCCCCGTCCCGATGGGAACCGTGGATTTGTTGATCACGATCAGCGGGGCAGTCATGTGTTGGGCAAGCGAACGAGCGGCGACTTCTACATATTGCAAATCCGCCGCGCCATCCACGCCTTCAGGAGTCCCGACGGCGATGAAGGCAAACTCCGCGCCTTTCAACGCATCGGCATACGAGGTGGTGAAGGTCAAACGTCCCGCCTTCACGTTGCGCTTGACGAGTTCCTCCAGCCCGGGTTCGTAGATCGGCATGATGCCCTTGTTGAGATTCTCGATGCGTTTCGCGTCCACATCCAACGCGATCACGCGGTTGCCCAGGTCGGCGAAACAGGCTCCGGTGACCAGCCCCACATAGCCAACGCCGACGACACAAATTTGTTTCATGGTTTACCTCTTGGTTTGAATTGATTTCGAAATGGTTGTTTGGCTTTCAAACAACACGGTTTTGGGCGGCGAACTTTTACAATCCCATCCATGACCCGAAACCGCCCGATTTGTTACTTTTCAGGACTTACGCAGTTGGCGGGCAGTTGTACTGCCGCCGCCGCAGTGCAACTACGGCGCAACAGGTTCAACTGCGTAAGTCCTAACTTTTAAAAGATCAATTTCCTCGGACGGCGTTTATTCTTCTTTTTCCCCAACACATTGCGCACTTCAGCCAAAAAGCCTTCCACATTCAAAGGCTTCGTAAAGTAGCCGTCGCAACCCGCCTGCATGGCGCGGAAACGATCGCGCGGCAGGGTGTGCGCGGTGAGCGCGTAAATGGGAATATCTTGTGTGGCAGGGTCCGCCTTGATTCGTTCCGCCGCGTTCCAACCGTCCATCTCGGGCAGGCTCAAATCCATCAGGATCAAGTCGGGCTTTTGCAATCGCGCCGCGTCCACGCCATCGCGCCCGGTCACAGCCTGAAAAGCGTCATAGCCGCCGTGCTCCAGAATCACGCGGATGAGTTCGTAATTATCCATGTTGTCTTCGACGACCAAAATCTTCTTTTTGTCCATGCCCGGCAAATATACCCCGTCTTGCCGCTTCGGGCAATGACGTATAATCGCAAACATGAAAATCCTCTTCGTGGTAGACGCGCGCTCGCCCATTGCGCTGAATTGGATTCGCCATTTCGTCGAGCGCGGCGATGAGGTTTATATCGCCTCCACATTTCCCGCAACGTTGGATTTGCCCATCAAGCGGATGGAGACCATCCCCGTCGCCTTTAGCGGGCTCAAGAAAGCGACTCAGCGCCCCGGCGCCGCCTCAGCCCGGACCTTGGGCTTGCGCACAGTCATTCGGCAATGGCTCGGTCCGCTGACGATTCGTCGCGCGGCAAAACAGCTCCGCGCGTTCATAGACGAGGCGCGACCCGATCTCATCCACGCCATGCGTATTCCCTATGAGGGGATGGTTGCCGCATATGCAATCGGCGGCCGAGGAGTCCCGCATGATCTTCGCGGAGCGCATCAAGATCACAGGTTAATCGTCTCCACCTGGGGCAACGATTTCACCTTGCACGGGCCCTCCTCCCCGCTCATGCGCTATTACACGCGCCGCACAATGCAACGCGCAGACGCAATTCATTCCGATTGTCACCGTGATATTCGGCTGGCGGTCAAATGGCGTTTCGATTCATCGAAATCTACGTTTGTCGCGCCAGGCAACGGCGGTATCCACACAGATCTGTTTTATCCACCAGTGAAACCCGTCGAAGAACCAATCATCCTGAACCCGCGCGGGTTTCGTCCTTACGTGCGGAACGACATGTTCTTCAGGGCTATCCCTCTTGTACTGGCAACACACCCAAACGCGAAATTTATTTGCACCGGTATGGCGGGAGAAGAAGAAGCAATTCGGAGGATGAGAGAATTGGGAATCGAGAACTCAGTGAGACTGCTCGGTCTGATACCATCAAACCAAATCGCCGATGTGTATCGCCGCGCGCCGATACTGGTCTCACCCTCCATTCACGACGGCACGCCGAACACCCTGCTCGAAGGCATGGCATGCGGATGCTTCCCCGTCGCTGGCGATCTCGAATCCATCCGCGAATGGATCACGCCGAATGAAAACGGGTTGCTATGCGACTCTAATGATCCGCAATCCATTGCATCGGCGCTGATCGAAGCCATCGAAAACAAAGCCTTGCGCGAAAAGTCCGCAAGTTTGAATCGCGAGATCATTTCCACGCGGGCGGAATACGGGAATACTATGCGGAGGGCAGAGGGTTTTTATAGAGGAGTAATTGGCAATTAACCCGTCGACGTTATGCGCTTGCCTGACGATCAAAAGAAAGTAAGCTCTTATCTCTGAACTGCTCAGTGGTCACATTGCACAAGCCGCGCTATTTTCCAATTACATAGCGCGGCTTGTGTTTTGGTCTTTACTCGTAACAATTTGCCTCTTCCAGTTTTTCGCGAGTCGGGAGTACAATCCAGCCAGTCGAAAATTATATATAATGTATAATCCGAAGGAGCGCGAATGACAGGCTTCACTCCAGGACGACGCTGGCAACCCGCCTATTCCCCATTCCAAAAAGAGACGTTCGGTGAGCGTGCCTTGCGCGTGATCGAATACAGCGTGAAGGGTCCGCTGTTTGGGTGCCGCATGTGCGGAAATTGTTTGCTCGCCGAAACCGCGCTGATCTGCCCGATGGAATGCCCGAAAGGTTTGCGAAACGGTCCGTGCGGCGGCTCGACATCGGAGACGTGTTACGTTGACCCAAGCCGCCCGTGCATCTGGTACAAAATTTACGAACGCTCGTTTGAATGGGGGCGCGAAGATTTGTTGCTCGAAGTTCTGCCGCCGCTCGATTGGGAAAAAGTGGGGAAAGATTCGTGGGGCGCAATTTTCAAAAACGCATGGAACATCGGCGCGAAAAAAATATTTACAGGATTGCTTTCTGTTGAAACGCGCGCGCAAACTGTTGATGGGATTTTCCGTCCTGTGCGACAGCCCGCATGGTGGAAGGGCGATTCGGAGTATCATGCGCCCGCGTACGACGGAAACGCTTCTTCTCTTCAGGGACGGCTGGTCGCAGGCGATTTTGTCGTCACCGCCGAGATAACGCCTCCCCTCTCCTCTTCGACCGATAAACTAATCCGCAACATCGAGATGGTGAAGTCACTGGTTACTGCGGTGAATTTTACAGACAATCAAGGCGCGACGCCGCGCATGTCGTCGTGGGCGTGCAGTCAAGTGGCGATGAATCAGGGAGCCGAGCCTGTCCTGCAAATGTCTGCGCGCAACCGCTCGCGTGGAAGCGTGCAAAGCGAAATCATCGGCGCGACTGCGTTGGGCGTGCGAAATGTCTTGTGCGTAACAGGCGACAGCGCGAAGATGTCGCCTTCACCGCGTGACAATATGCAGATCAACGATCTGGATGCGATTCAAATGCTGTGGGTCTTGCGCCGAATGCGCGACGAAGGGAAATTTCTCGACGGGCGCGAGATCAAGAATCCGCCGCTGTTCTTTTTAGGCGCGGCGGCCTCACCGTTTTCATCGAACGTCAAGTTTCAGGCATTGCGTGAGCAGAAGAAGGTCAATGCAGGTGCGCAGTTCTTCCAAACGAATCTGATCTTCGATGTGAACGGCATGGAACGGTGGCTGAACGAATTGGCAAAAAGAGACGTGCTGGATAAAGTTTTTATTCTGGCTGGAGTCACTCCGATCAAGAGTTTGAAGATGGCACAGAAACTGGCGGAAGTCCCTGGGGTGTATTTGCCCAAAGATGTATTGCATCGCATCGAAGTTGCAGACCAAGCGGGCAATGCGCAAGAGGAGGGAATTCAGATCGCATTGGAGATCATTGGCAAAATACGCGGCTACGAGAAGCAGGGCATACACGGAATCCATTTGATGCCTGTGGGGTGGGATGAGGTGATTCCGAGGATCGTTTTGGAGGCGGGGTTGGGCCGTCGGGCTGATGCTTCGACGAACTCAGCACAAGCGCCCTTGCCTCAATTCGTGGAAGTCCGCTCAAGCGGACTCGGCGTGCCAGTTGTATAGAAACTATTGATGAATGCAGGTTCAGCCACAGAGTTGCAGAGATACTGAGAAAAACAATTAAGGTCGCCGCGGCAATTGCTGTAAAGTCACACGCGACATATTGTAGGTTAACAATTAAACCGTGCAATACAACATAACCCACAGACCCCGAAGGGGTCAAATGATTATAGGATTGCAGGATGTATCATATTCAACCCCGAAGGGGTGTCAGAGGCGGAATATTTATGTCATCTGTCGCCACGGCGCCACGCGACGCCTTCGGGATTTGGAAACCCATTCTGCCGTTTTTAGAATCCTGTCATCCCTTCGGGATTAGATTTATGGCAACAATCCATATCGTGTTTATTGCTAGATTTATTGGTTAATTTGCAAAATGTCGCGTTACGTTGGAGGAATACAATGCACACTATTTTGAAAAGTAATTCCAAAACTGTGACTATCGGTCACGATAAGCCGTTTGTCATTATTGGCGAGAAGATCAACCCGACGGGAATCAAGAAGTTGGGACAGGCTTTGGTAGACCAGAATTTCGAATATGTTCAACATCTCGCAAAGCGACAGGTCGCTTGGGGCGCGGATGTGTTGGATGTAAACGTTGGGCATCCGCAGATTGATGAAGCGGCGATCATGCCGAAGGTAGTGGAGGCGATATTGGCGGTGGCGGATGTTCCATTGTGCATTGACTCAAATGAGCCGAAGATTCTCGAAGCGGGATTGAAAGTCACGCCTGGGAAGCCGTTAGTGAACTCGGTCAATGGCGAAGATAAACAATTGGCAACAGTCCTGCCCATTGTCAAAGATCGAGGCGCGGCGGTGATCGGGATGGCGATCGGTAACGAGGGCATCCCACCCACCGCGGAGGGGCGTCTCGCGGCGGCGGGGAAGATCATCGAGCGCGCGGCGAAGATGGGAATCCCTGCGGAGGACATCATCATTGATCCGCTGGTGATGACGGTTGGGCATAACAGCCAGGCGGGTCTGGTCACATTGAAGGCAATTGAATTGATCGTGAAAGAATACGGCGTGAATATCAGTCTCGGCGCGAGCAATGTGTCGTTTGGTCTGCCTGACCGTCACGCGGTGAATAGCGCGTTCCTTGCATTGGCGATTCAGGCAGGCGTGACCACGTCTATTACGGACCCAATCAAGTTGGGGAATTCGATCAAGGCGATTGATTTGCTTCTCGGCAAGGATGCGAATTCGATGCGGTATTTGAAGTATTTTAGGGCGACGGAGAAGTTGAGGGAGGAGGAGGGGAAGAAGTAATTGGTAATTGAGGGAGGAGAATTGGAGGATTAGAGAATTGAGAGATTGGAGATTAGAGATTAGAGACTGGAGATTAGAGATTGGAGATTGATAAATCTCGGTGGTTGAGTAGCGACGAACGGAGTGAGGAGCGTATCGAAACCACCGCGCTGCGAAATAATTTTGGTTACAAGATTACTCTTGATTCCTGCTGGTTTCGATACGGGCTTCGCTTCACTCCGCCCTACTCAACCAGCGAAATTGACTTTGAATTAATTTTCAGTTCATTCCCAACTTTTTCAACAACATCATCCTCAAGCCCGAAGAAACTCCAAAAGGTGACTTGGGGTTGAGTCGCTTCGAGTTGGATTGAGATGGCGGGTTCTTTATGACTGTAATAGCGTGAACGCCAGCCGCGCGTGGAGTTGGGGTCGGCGCGGACGATTGAGAGTTTGCCGTTTCCGTCGAGCATTCCCATTTGAATCTTAATTCTGGAGTCGGACGGCTTGCCGTCCGTTTTTGTTTGAAGTAACAATCCATGTGCAGGAGCAAGCTCCTGTACTTCAAAATCGGCGAGCAACCAGTGAAGCGCGTAATGATGTGTTTCATTTGCAGTGAGTTGATCAATCACAAGCCAGCGATCACCTTCGAGCGCCATCACCGTTCGCTTGTGAGATACAGGTTTATAACCATCATGCTCGCCCTGCCAGAGATTCTTATCGTGCCTGAGAACTTTTCCCTTTGACCAATTCGTCCACGTGAAGCGGCTGACCATTGTCATTTGGTCTTTACCATCAACACTGATGGTGTTGTGGACATTCGTGTGCGCGAGTCCGTTGCGCCAGACGCCTTGTCCGCTGTAGAGGTAGGTGCCTGCGTCAATGGCGATGTTGTATCCGCGAATCCATAAGTCAACGTGGAGTTGATCGGCATGGGAGGGACGGGAGGTGAAGTCCGTGCAGTGGAGGAGGGCGTGGGAGTTGGAGGAGCGGAGGAGGTAAACTCCCCCATCGGGGAACGACTCACCGCTAAGCACGCGAAGTTCGCTAAGATTCTTTCTTCTTTCTTCTTTCTTCTGTTTTTCGCCCTCACCCCTAACCCCTCTCCCGCGGGGAGAAGGGGATTCTGCGCCACATAACCAAAATATATCTTCATCCCATGGACCAGGATCGAAGAGGAATTCTTCTTTGGTGATGTACCATCCCAGTTGCAACAGCGGACGGTAGTCGGTAAAGTCACAGTTGTTCAACGGCAAAACGAGCGCGCCGTCGTTGGAGCCGTAGGTGGGCATTTCGCCTGTTTCGGGGTTGATGAGGTGGGAGAGGTAAGTAATGGAGTTGGCGACCGATTCTTTGAGTTCAGTGGAAAGTGGAAAGTGGGTGAGTTCTCCGAGTTGAATGGCATACAAGTAAATATGAAGGATGAAACGATGGTAGTTGAGGGAGTACATCGAGTAAGCGCCATCGAGGAAAATCTGTTCGGCGGCGGATTGCTCGAGGAGGTTTCGTCCGAGGGTGAGATATTTTTCGGCGTGTTTGAGTTCAGGGAAGAGCAGGCCGACCATCCACAAGCCGAAGGCTTCGCTGATGGTGTGGTTACTGCGCGTGGAGATGGCGTAGCTGATGTTTTTATAGATACGGTTCGTTTGCGCGGCAATTAGCAAAATGAATTTTGCTTTACGGTCGGGAGTGGAGGAAGGAGAATTGGAGAATTGGAAGTAACCGAACGTCCACGCCATGAGGCGGAGGGCGATCTCTTGTCCATCCATCCAGTTGGGTCCTGTGTTGGGAGGGTTGTGTTGCGCCCAGTCTTCGATGAGAGTCCAGAAGGCTTCGGGGTATTTTTCGTCGTGCGTTGCCACATAAGCACGGACGAGGGTGTAGACGAAGGCGAAGCGATTGGGTTCCCAGATGAATTTGATGTCAGCAGAGGAATCGTCGGAGATTTGTGACCAATGTTTCGCCATGTCATTCTGAGGGAGCGTTTGTTGCGACCGAAGAATCTCTGACTGTGAGAGGAGAGACCCTTCGCTTTCGCTCAGGGTGACATAATCGCGGTGCCAATTGGGAGGAGATCCAGTTTTGATGAATTGGTGGGAGAAGTATTTTATTTCGCCGTTGAGGATGCGATCTGCTTCGGCGCTGGCGGTTTGTGGATTCCAAGAAATATTTTCTGGCAAGCGTCGCGCTTCGACGGCGTGACGAGAAGGGCGTTCGCCACTCCGCTCACCGAGGAGGTGTACATAATCACTCCATTCACCCATCGGCATCTGCAAGCGGATGAGTCCCGTGCGGAGACGAAAGGCGTAGGCGACGCGAAAGGCTGACCAGCGAGGACCAAGCTCACGGTAGAGAGAAGCGAGTGTTCGGAGTTTCTTCAACATTTTGGGGGGAGATAAAAGTCAAAGGGCGAAAGAGGCATGTAGAAAGGAAATCCAAAAAATTAATCGGGTTTTGTCAGCGCAATCAGCGTTTATCAGCGTCCAAATTTAATTGCTTAGCATGTCGAGAGAGGATAATCCAAATGAGCGGAAGTCCGATGATGATCAATGGCGGGGCGAGGCGGCTTCCCGATGACCATTCGAATGACAGCACGCCCGCGAGAAGTGTGAGCATGAGATACAACGTGCTGACGATGTGATGCGGATACCCGCCGATGACGAGTCGTTGGTAGAGATGCGTGCGATGCGCGGCGAGGACGTTTTCGCGTTTGAGCGCGCGGCGGATGAACGTGACGCCCGCGTCCATGATGAACGTCCACATCAGGAGCGTGCCGAGCATGAGCGCGTCACCGCCCTGATCGGCGGAGAGCAAGGGCAGAACCGCAAAGGTATAACCGAGAAATGTGCTGGCAACGTCGCCCATGAAAATTTTCGCGGGATGCCAATTGTGCGCGAGAAAACCCAAACTGCTCGCGGCGATGGCAAGCGCGACCGCAAACACAAACGCGTTGCGCATGTTCGACGCGAGCATCATCCAACCCAGCCCGCTCGCAAACGCGACGCCGCCCGCGATGCCGTCAATGCCGTCCATGAAATTATAGGCGTTGACGAGTCCGATGATCCACAAAAACGTGATGATGACTCCGACGACACCCAAATGCAACTCGCCGAACAACGGGATGGTGACCGTTTTGAAATATCCCAGCCCATAGATCGAGACCGCCGCGACGAGTCCCTGCACGGCAAAGCGAATCTTTGGTGACAATGACGAAACATCGTCGCGCCAGCCCAGCCATGCGATGACGACTCCGCAGACGAGATAGATCAACGCGTGATTGAGTTCCGCTTCTTTCATTGACCATAAGCCTGCTCCCGCTACGAGGACGACGATCGCCACCCCTCCGCCGCGCGGCGTGGGCATGGAATGTGAACTCCGCGCGTTGGGATGGTCGAGGATCTGCCGCCGCTCCGCGTAACGGCGGATGAGATGGACGAGGAAGTAGGAGAGGATGGCTAAGATGGAGAATGCGATGAGGGAGGACATTGAGGATGATTGTAATGGAGAATTGGGGAATTGATTCGCTTCAATAGGCTGTTGTCTCTCCCTTACCCCGCCCGATGAGTATTTCAAGCTACTCAGCCGCCTAGTTCAACTCAACCCCTATCCCCTCCTCCAAACGCCAGCGGACTGAACCCGAAAGCGGCGGTATAATTTTCACAGATGAAACTGCCAAACGCCGCCCGCGCCGTTGTTGAAATCGAGAAATTGCGGGATTATTGCTTGAGCGCCAGTCATCCTCGCGGGAAACATAAAGCCCGCGTCTTTGCCACATCGCTCGGCATAACATCAGATGACGTAGAAGAACTCCGCGACGCAATTCTGTCCGCAATTGTTTCTGAAGATGCGACACCAACCGAGAGAGATGAGTACGGTCAACGTTATGTGGTAGACTTTACGATGTCAAGACAAGAAGGGCAGGCAACTGTCCGCACGGCATGGATAATCCGCACCAATGAAGATTTTCCACGGCTTACAAGTTGCTATGTCTTGTAGGAGTACGAAATGAAAAACAAAGTTAAATTACTTGATGTGGTTGCATTGACCGATGATCTCCCCGAACACGAGCTAAAACGCGGGCAGGTTGGGACGGTGGTTGAAATCCTCGCGCTTGATGCCTTTGAGGTTGAATTTGTTGATAAAGAAGGGCAGACCTATGCAGAGCTCGCAGTCAAGGCAGATAAGTTGCTGGTTCTGCACTACGAGCCAGAATTCGCCTGAGAACTCAAAACTCAGAGAGTAAAATCTCTGAGTTTTTATTTTCTCAACTCATTTTCTATTCCCTCCTCAAACGCCAGCGGACTAAACCCAAAATCCGTCTGTGCTTCGGCATAACTGAAATCTTTGTTCTCGTTCAGCCGCAGGACTTGTTCTGCTTTGATGGGGAATGGAATTCGCATCCGCTCGAAGAGACTTAGCATAGCAACGACAGGCTTCGAAGGGATGTGGAGTTTCCACACTCGCTTGTTCATCGCTTTAGCAATCGTATCAATGACTTCGTTGTACGCCAGCGGATGTTTCCCTGCGATGTTGTAACTTTTGCCAATCGTCTTGTCGTTTGATATGCAACTTACCACCGCTTGCGCGACATCGTCCACGAAGATGGGTTGTTGCAGAGATTTTCCATCGCCGAAAACAGGAATAATTGGAGAGACTCGTATAAAGCGAATCAGTCGCCACATATTTCGGTCGCGTGGACTGCCGTAGATCATCGTCGGGCGCAGGATGGTGTACTGTAGCCCGCTCGTTTCGATGGCAAGTTCCGCCGCCACGCGGACTTTCTTGCTCTTGGCATTCAACTGCGTGAAGATGGCAGTCGTGCTGATGAAGACCGCGCGTTTGATGCCTGCGTCTTTCGCGGCGCGGATAATCGAGTCCGCGTGACCGAAGCCGAGCGAGGCGATGTTGACGAGGGCGTCGGTCCCCTGCATGGCAGAGGTCAAAGCTTGGGTATCGGATAAATCTCCCAATGCCCATTCAATTTTGGGATCGGAAAGAGTCGAACGATCGCTGGAGGCGCGGTGAAGACAGCGGACTTCGTATCCGTTTTTGAGGAGAAGATGGACGACGCGTGAGCCAGTGAAGCCCGTCGCGCCTGTGACAAATAGTTTCATAATCATCTTTTGCCACAGAGACACAGAGAACGCAGAGAAAATCTATTAAAAAAATCTCTGTGGCTCAGTGTCTCCGTGGCTAATTCTTTTGCACTAACTTTTCGAGCAATTCCAATGTCTCATTCAGCTTATCACGTCGATCAAGATGCTTGACCAAATACTCGCGGGCGTTTTGTCCCATTTGTTGGACAATATCCACATTCTTTGAAAGATCGAGGATCGTTTCGGCAAGTGTTTCATCGTCATTCGGCTGGACGAAGACTCCGCCATACGACGATTCGATTAATTCGCGCGTGATTCCATCAATGACGAGCACAGTGGCGCGTCCCGCCGCCATGTAGTCGAAGACTTTGTTCGGGTATGTGGTGCGGAACATGGGAATATCCTGCAAGATGGCGAGACACACATCCGCAGAGGCGACGACACGCGGCATGTCCTTTTTGGGGCGGACGCCTGCAAAGGTGACGTTTGTGAGTTTCATCCGTTTCGCTTCGTTTTGCAGGCGTGGGCGTTCTTTGCCATCACCAAAGAGGACAAAATGAATTTTGTCGTACGGCTTCAAGCGTTCCGCCGCGCGGAGGATGGTGTCAATGTCGTTCGCCTGTCCCAATGCGCCTGCGTACAACACGATGAATTTATCCTGCAACCCCAGATCGGCGCGGATAGATGAGCCATCCACTCGCGGATTGAACATATCCACGTCTGTGCCGTAGGGGATGAAAGTGATCTTCTTTTCAGGCACGCCTTTGCCGATCATGTACTCTTTGTACGCGGGAGAGTTCACCAAAATATGGGCTGCACGCGCGTACAAGAATTTCTCCAGCCGACGTCCCAGCGCAATGACAATCGGATTCTTCAACACGCCCATGCTCACGCCGAATTCGGGCCACAGGTCGCGGACTTCGAGCAGGAACGGCTTGCGACGAATCCATGCTACGAACCACGCGGAAACGGCTTGAAAGATCGGCGGCGTGGTGCCTAGAACCAAGTCCACATCGTTTACCCGAAAAGAAGTCCACACCGAACTGAACATGAAACTGAAAAACGAAATCACGCGCCAAAAATAACTGCGATGCAGAGCGGGATAAATATACGCGCGTAAAACCCGCACACCGTCAATGATCTGCTCGGCGAAAACTCCTTTGCGTTCAACAGTCCGCTTACCCGTTTGATAGTTCAAATCGCTGGCAACGATGACCAGCTCGTGTCCGCGCGATTGCAAAAATTTTGCCAACTCGAAATGACGCGTGTGTCCTGGCTCATCGGGCGAGACGAAGGCTTGGTTGATCAGCAGTATCTTCATTGGGAGCGATTATAAATTATTTGCGTACCGAGGCGACGAACTGCCGAAGAACAACGAATCAACTTGAACTGGCAAAATGCGGCGTGAATAGAGGATGATCAAAATCTATAATACTCAGCACATCCATCAAGCATATTATCGTTTATAATGACCACGCAGGAGAAATTCCCCTGACAACATATATAAATTCGAAAGGAATATCTTATGAGTTTTTTCAGCAAAATCCTAAGCAAGTTGGGTATCGGTAAGAAAGAGGAAGAGCCCGCAAAAAGCGCCGCCGCCGCGGTTGCGCCCAAACCCGCTCCTGCCGCGAAACCTGTTACCACGCCCGCCTTCAGACCGCGCGAAATGGAAAAGGACGACGCGGTCCTGCGAGGTCCCGCGGCTGTCGCGCCGAAAGCCATCTCTGAGGTGGATGTGGTTGCGAAACTTGAGGGTCTCGCTCAGGCAAACCCCGCCAAACTCAATTGGAAAACCTCGATCGTGGACTTGCTCAAACTCCTCGACCTCGAATCCAGTTTCGATGCTCGCAAGGAACTCGCCACCGAACTCGGTTGCCCCGCCGATCTGATGGGCGACTCAGCCAAGATGAACACCTGGCTTCACAAGGAAGTCCTCAAGAAGATCGCCGCAAACGGCGGCAATATTCCGAAGGAATTGCTCGACTAAAAGAGTCGGATCGACTAACAGCGCAGACGGATATATAACGTCTGCGCTGTTTTTGTTTGCGGACGCGGCGCTTCGCCTCCTCCTTGCGGCTGGGTCGCCACTGGCGAATCAGCCCTCCCGTCGGGCTGACTCGGGCAAGTCATCCCATAAACATTCTTGCAAAGAATCCAGTTTGAGAGTCTTTGAGAGTCCAGCGGGATAGAATTACCCTTGCGAAAGGAAAGCAATCATGGAAATTCCAAGACACTGGAGACTCAAGAAACAACGCTACGGGCTGGTCGGCGAGGTGTGCCCGCATTGCGATTACAAAATTTTCCCCCCGCGCGACGTGTGCCCGAACTGCGGCGACGAAGCCAAAGACCTGTACACCTTCAGCGGCAAAGGCGAGGTGTATTCATTCACCACCGTGTACGAAGCCCCCGCAGGCTATGACGCCAACGCGCCTTACACTGTTGCGTTGGTAAAGTTGGATGAGGGCCCCATGATCACCGCGCAGTTAACAGACGTTGACAACAACGCCGTCGAGATCGGCATGCCCGTCGAAATGGTGACGCGCAAAATGCGCAACGACGGCGATGAACGAGGTTTAATCGTGTATGGGTATAAATTTCGCCCGCAAAATTTTGTACCCGCCGACTAAAGGATAGTACATCTGATAAAACAAGAACACCCCTGTCGACAGGGGTGTTCTTGTTTGGGTTTTCTGATTGAAATTCAAGGCATTGCGAGATATTTCCCCATCGCATTCAAGTTTGGCATCTCGAAACCAAGTTCAGCCGCAGATTGCATGACCTGGGCGTAGTGATATTTCGACTCCCTACGGCTGCCCTCACTGACGGCGTGAGCGGTATAACGCTGCATACTTTCATTCCGGCGGAAGTTCCGACGCAATAAGAAAGCCACCAGCCAGATAGGGAATTTGATATAGCCGATCTCAGGGTACTTCTTCAGATCCACGCCACGCTGGGCGCACAGATCGTACAATTCTTTTGTGGCTCGAATCGATTGGTAGACCAGTTCATTATCCGCGAGATAGGGGTCGATGACGCGATACTTCGCCAACCCAGCTGCAAATCCTATCACGCCTGCATTGTGGATCCATAACCAGTGCAGCATATTCTCCTGCATGTCGGGCTTCATATCAGCGCGGGTAAATACATTCTTTACTTGTTCCAGTCGTGCGGCAGATTGACCTTCCACCAGACCGAGATGAACCTCCGCACCCAGGTTCGTCCAGTAGACGCCATCCTTGACCGTTCCGCCGCCATCGGGGTAACCAAGCAAATAACGTTCACGCGGCAAGATCGCATCGTAAGCAGCCAGTCCATCCCAATTGCTGGAGAACAGAAAGAAGGTGGCATCCCCCGAAACCGACGCCAAATCCTTCATCGCTGCTTCCACCTGCTGACCGTTGGTCGGCACAATGATAAGCTCATAGCCGTCCGCCGGAGAAATCGAATCCACACAGCGGATCGGGTAATGTTGGATGGATGTGGGCGGATAGCCCTTGCGTTCGTCGAGCAGGTCGAGGGTGACGCCCTTTGGAAACTGACCAGCCATGCCAGGGCGAACGAAGTGTGTAACTTCCGCGCCCGCTTTTTGCAGCGCCCATCCGTAGATGACGCCGATGACACCTGCGCCAACGATCAATGTTTTCATGAGGCTGCTCCCTCAAAATTCTTAATATCGGTTTCGAATGCGCTCAAGGCAGGCATCGCCACGTTGAGTGCGCGTCCGCTGTTGAGCAGGTCGTAGTAAAACACTTTCACTTCTTCGATGTCTTCCAGTCCGTGCGCTGAACTGCGCTGGACGAGTTTGTTGTAGCGAAACAGCACTTTGATCACAATGTTGGCGACCCACATGCCGAACGGCGAATTGTTCATGTACATCTTTGCATCGGGGAATTTCGCCAGATTCACACCGCGGCGGGCGATGACTTCCAGCGATTCGCGCGCGGCGCGTAAGCCCTGTTCGCCGACCTGACGATTCTCCAGCACCGCTTCGAAACTGCCCGCTTTGACCAGCGCGGGCCACAACCCGCCAGTGATGGCATACTGTACCCAGAGATAATGCAGGATATTCTCATGGACAGTGACACCCACCTGCGCCGATTCGCACAACGCAACCACTTTATCCAAACTGGTATCGCGCCTGCCATTTACCTGCCCCACATCAACGCTGGCAATTGTGGCGATCAGTTTGTCTCTTTCGAACTTGCCGCCCGCCTTGGCATCGCCAAAGACGTAGCGTGAGGGCGGCAGGATGGCGTCTATCTCATCCGTCCCATCCCAGTTCTGGGTGAGGAGCAGGAAGTCCGCGCTCCCTGCCTGCGGGACGATCTGTTTTAGCGTTTCGACCAGGTGATAATGTTTGGTCGGGATGATGATCAGTTCATACCCCTCAGGCGAATCGAGCGTTTCGGTCACACGGATGGGATAATGCCCGGTGAAGTTCCGTTTGTGCCCCTTGCGGACGTCGTACATATCGATCTCAAATCCATTTGCAAATTGCGAGGCTTTTCCGGGGCGGACGAGATGCGTGACCTCGTGCCCCGCTTCTGCAAATGCCCAGCCGTAAATAGTTCCGATAATGCCTGCGCCGACGATCAGTGTTTTCATGTTTTATCTCCTTGAAAGAAATATGCCCATCGTTTATGGATGGGCATATCTTATCGAGAAGGAGGGGGGAGGTCATCCCTCGAAAGGATGAACGGGCGGGGGGAAAGGCTAGAGCAGTTTCAACTCCCTGGCACGCGCCACCGCCTCGGTGCGGTTTTTGACTTCGAGTTTCATCAGTATACTTTTGACATGACTCTTGACCGTCGAAAGCGCGACGACCAACCGCTCGGCGATCTCCTGATTCGAAAGTCCCGCCGATAACAGGCGCAGCACGTCCATTTCACGCTCGCTCAACAGGGCAGATGGACTCTGCATGGCGGCGCGTCGTTCAAAATCATCCACGAGGCTGATGGCGAACAGTTCGTCAGGATGTTTGGCGCGATAGATTCGCAGGAGGGGTAGCAGTTCTGTCTCATCCAGAAAGACGCGGCGCTGGTTTTGCGGTTCTGCCATTTGCAAGGCTTCCTTCAATATGGAATCCTTCTCAGGCGCATCTGTGGTTGGGAGTTGAATCTTCAGGAGTAGAATCTCGATCAGGCTGGTACGACGACCCGCGCGGGCATTTTCTTCGAGTTGCACAAGCAACCCTGCCGCATGTTCAAATTCGTGGCGTGTCAGCAGGATCCGCACAAGAACCAGCCACTGGCTTTCATTATCAAAGGTGACGGGAGTTGCTGAGGGAGCGAACTCTTGCGCCCATGCCTCGGCGTCTGCTAATTGTCTCTTTGCGAGAGAAAATCGCGCGTGAATGGAACGCAGGAATCCATTTTCATGTATGGGCATGGCAGAAGCAAACTCGCCCTCCAATTTTTTGATGAAAGCCAGCGCTTCGTCCAGCCTACCTTGTGTAAACCGCAGACGCGCCAAACTTAAATACCCGCCGATCTGAATCTCAGGGCTACCCCAGCGTTGACCGATCTCCAGTCCCTTCTGAAAAACAGACTCGGCTTCTTCGAACAGCAAATGCTCGTGCAGGACTCCGCCCAAACCCACGTATCCCACCCCAATCAATGGCAACCCGCTCAAGACGGAGTCTGATTCGAGGGCGATCACCTGCCGATGTAGTCGCTCGGCGCGGTCAAAGTCGCCTATCGCTTCATAGGTTTGGGCAAGCGTGCTGGTGGCAATCAAGTAGATGATGGGCTGGTGTCCGCGCTGACTTTCCTGAATGGTCTGCGTGAGCAATTGGATGGAACGCTCGATCTCACCCGAAAGCGTCGCTGCCGTTCCCTGACTGAGCAACACCCCACAGCGGATCGAGCTATCTTCGAGAGGGATCAAACGCAGGGCTTCCTGCGCATATTGATGAATGGCAGGCAAGTCCTGATGTACGGTAGCGAGGATGGCGCGGATGGCGGCGATCTCCCCCGCCATGACAGGCGACAGTTCCGCGCGTCCGTCAATCTCATTCAAGAGCAGTTCCACATCATCCAGTTTGCCGTCTGTGATCAATGCCCAACATTGAGCGACGACCAGCGCAGGGCGGGCAACCACAGACTCATGCGGCAATTTGGCGAGCCAGCCTTGCAAGGTGGCGCTGCCTCCGCGCATGACCAGGTTTCGGGATGTGGTTTCGATGAGACTCGCCGCCCCTTCCATTTCTCCAGCCGCGATGGCATGGGATACGGCTTCATCCAGAAAACCGTTCTTTGAAAACCAATCAAAGGCGCGGCGATGCAATTCTTTGATCTGGCCGGACTGTTCGCATTTCAGGCGGGTTTGCAGCACCTCCGCCCAGAGTGAATGATAGCGATACCATTGACGGGTCGTATCCAGCGGAAGGAGGAATAGATTGGCGCGCTCCAAAAACTCCAGCACAGATTGAGAGTCGTTTGATCCAAGAATCTGGTCGCAAAGCGGCGCAGTCAATTTTTCGAGCAGGCTGGTCTGTAACAAAAAGGATTGGATCGACTCGCTCTGGCGCTTCAAGACTTCGTCGGTCAGATAGTCGGTTACATAACGGTGACTGCCGCCGAACATCTGAATGAACGATGTCGATTCGGATTTGTCCTTCTGTTGGATGGATTGCAACGCCAACGCCGCCAATTGCAAACCGGCGGGCCAGCCTTCGGTGCGGTCGGTCAATAGTACGATCTCATCCGCCGACAACTCCAATTTCATGGCGGTGTTCAGGTAGTCCTGGGTCTCGTCCGTCGAAAAGCCAAGCGCGTCCACGTGGATTTCGGTGACCTGTCCACGCGCGCGCAGGCGGGGAAGGTCGAGCGGCGGCTCGTTGCGGCTGGTCATCGCGATGTGAAAATTGACGGGCATGCGCGCCAACAGTTGAATCAGAATGGCATGGATGCGTTCATTTTGGATGACGTGATAATCATCCAACACCAGAACCAGCGGCATCTTATCTTGTACGAGCGCATTGATGAAAGTGGTTGTCAGGATGTCGCCTGGCAGTTGATGGAGCGGATCACTTTGCAGAAGGGTTTGAATCGTGTCCGCCAGGTTGGGGATGTGAACCGTTAGCGCGTTCGCTAGATACGTCCAGGACTGCGACGGATCATTATCTCCTTCATCCAGTGTCAGCCACCCAAAGCGATACTTCCCTCGATCCAGCCAGTCGCTAAGCAGGGTGGTCTTCCCATATCCCGGAGGAGCAGAAATCAGGAAGAGGCGATGTCCAAGTTCAAGTCCCCGGTCGAGTTGATTCAACAATCTGGGACGCGAGACTCGAAATGTCCGGCTGTGTGGCATGGCGAGTTTGGTTTGAAGTACCGAATTAAGCATGTCGCGATTGTAGCGCAATTTTGAATAGATGGTTGTTGACGACCAATAATCCGAAAAAATCCAGCCATTCATAACATCAAACGAATTCCCGCGCGGTACAAATCAGGTATATAAATTCGTCGCCTAGATTTTCTTTCAAGGTTGGATCGCTCTATCGCACTATCGCACTATCGCAGGGTGCACTCAAAGTTTGTAGATGAGTTTTCAAAAAGGAGCCTCTGAGATAGGCTTGGGCTTGGACAAGCATAAACCCGAACTCGGAGGCTCAAATGGAGTTTAGCACAACACGGCTGGAGCAGATCGCCAAAATATTAGCAGAAGAAATCAAAGAACAGATGGCGGAAAAGCAGGGTATTCATGAGATGGAGCAAACCATGCGCGAGTTGGTAAAAGCGGCGGCGGGCTTAGGGCTGCAACAAGCCATTGAGCAGGGCGAAGAACGGTACGCCCAAAAAGAAATTGAATGTGCTTGTGGGGCGAAAGCCAAGTTTGTCAGCAACCGCGCAGCAGTTCTATGGACCGTATTCGGGAAAGTAGGCTACCAGCGCAGATATTATCTTTGTACAGAATGTCATCAAGGGCAGTCTCCCTTGGATCAGAAATATAGGATAGTGCCAGGGCAGGTCACTCAGGCATTGGCAAGCTTGTTGGGAGTATTGGGAGTGGAAGTTGCCTTTGAGGAAGCTAGCCAATTGGCCGAACGCTTTCTGCTGTTTCGAGTCAGCGACAACACGGTTCGTAAGCAAACCGAAGGGTATGGCAACGCACAAGCGCAAGCAGAAAAAGAATGGATGGAAAAAGCAGAGGATGAGCCATCTTTGCAAGTGCGTGAGCGCAGTTTGGAATACCGTTCTGGACGTATTTACGCTTCTATCGATGGCGCTCATGTACCCTTACAGCAGGAATGGCGCGAATTGAAGACCCTGTGCTGGTATCACGTGGAGCCAACGCCCAAAAACCATTCTGGGCAACCTGTGGGTGAACAGAACCATTTGCACGCCAAAGACGTGCAGTATTATTGTGACATCATGGAAGCGGAACAATTTGGCCGATTGCTTTGGGCAACAGGCATCCAAAACAATGTCGACACCTACGAGGAAGTCGTTTTTGTCTCAGATGGAGCCGTTTGGATTTGGAGATTGGTCGAACACTATTTTCCGCAAGCCGTCCAGATTGTGGATTGGTATCATGCCTGTCAGTATCTTGCTCCCATTGCCGAAGCCGCTTTTGGCGCAGGTGCAAGTCAAGCCCAGGAATGGCTGACGCAAGTACAAACCGATCTTTGGGAAGGGCGTATTCAAGAAGTGTTACTGGCCTGTCGCACTTTCCTGCCTCACGCCCACGCTCGACCCTTTGCCGAAAAAGCCATCACCTATTATGCCAATAACGAAAAAAGAATGGACTATGCACGCTTTCGACAACAAGGCTATTTGATCGGCAGCGGCACCATCGAAAGCGCTTGTAAACAAATCGCCGCGGCGCGCCTCAAATGTTCTGGCGCTCGCTGGACACTGGCTGGCGTTATTGCAACTGCCAAAGCTAGAGCCGCCTGGCTTAGCAATGCTTGGGATAATTTGAAACCCTTTTATCTCAACTTGTCTACCTCCCCCTAACAAACTTTGAGTGCTCCCCTATCGCACTATCGCACTGCCAGATTCGCGGCAGGGCGATTTTTGTTATACTTCACTCATGTCGCTTGAGTCTTCTCTCCGTCACCGTTTCGGCTTTGACTCCTTCCGCGCGGGACAGGAAGAAGCGATTCAATCCCTCCTCAACAAACAACACACTCTTGCCATTATGCCCACAGGCGCGGGCAAATCGCTCATCTATCAATTTGCCGCGCTGCACTTCGAAGGACTCACGCTCGTCATCTCGCCGCTCATCGCCTCGGATGCCGAGACAGGCGGCACCTGGGCGGGCGCGACCGAGACGCTCAAGAATAGTTGGGTTCCCGTGTTTGTGTTGGATCACGATCACATGCCAGAGGGAAATAAACTGCTCCTGCAAAAAGGCGCACTGGCTTTCCCTCATCCGTTCAAAGATAAACCCGCGCAATTGCCCAATTGGATGGAACGAGAAGCCGCGAGCCTGCCTCTTCAGCAACCGATACAACCAGGTTTATTCTGATGACCACTTACCCTGATTACGTTCGCCAAACATTAGCCCGTGCCAGAGAGGATGGTCAATGGCATGCGGGGCAAGCCGATGCGGCGGCGTTGTGTTTCGATGTGTTGGCTTTGTTCCCTGATTGTGAAGAGGCAAAGGAACTTGTGTATGAACTTTTTTGCGACGAATGGATGATCTACGACAACCGTGTCGCCATTCAGCAGAACATTGACGAATGGGATGACCGTCCGTGGCAACAACGGCGCAGGCTGGCGTTGTCGTATCGTTTTATAAGTCGGTGGGATGGGAAGCGCGAGTTGAAGCGCGATCGGGGTGGGCTAAACGATGTGCTAAAAATTCTCGAAGACGGCAAGAGGGAGTTGCTTGGAGCGTACTGTCTCGGCGATGAGGAATGCGCCGATTACGCGTGGACGATCTTTGCAGACGCAATTGCCAAAGCCAAAAACCCACAAGAGACCTTGTTCTGGATCGGCTGGCAATATGCCGATCTGGGATTCTTCGCCGACGCCGCCGAAGCGTTGGGCGAACTGTCTTCGCGCTTTAACGATGAGAAGGCAAGGCGATTGCTTGCTGAAGTGATTTGGTGGCGGGACAATGCTCACCGCATCCCATGGATTCCACCCGCGGGCGATGGTTCTCGTTATGACCGTATGATGGAGTTCGTTGATCCCTCCGCGCCGAAGACGAAGGATTATTTGCAAAGAGCGCGCAACGAGAATCATTTGAAACGCATTGTTCCGTACCGCCCCAGCATCGACAAGGGATTGGCAAAACTGTTCGAGGCGTCCATCCCTGAGAAAAAGGAAACACCCACATCCACGCTTGTGGATTGGAGTTTTCTCGATATGGATGATGGTCAGCCAGGGGAATTGCCCGATTGGGCAAAGAAACAGATCCGCATGTACGAGAAGTGGAAGGATGAACTCCATGCAGAAATGCTGGAGGAGTTGAAGAATTCACATCAATGGACGCGCAACATTACTCCCCCATCCACGCCAAAACGATATGACCCGAATGAACCGCCATTCATTCCGCCCACTGAATTTTTTGATGGTCTGGAAGAGGACGATGAAGATGAATTATAAGTTGATTGGTTTCCAGCCGCTCTTTGGACGCAGATGGACGCGGGTTTTTTGGAAAAGATCCTCTAAATAATCAATCGGTATCAGCGCTTTCAGCGTTCACGCCGCGCTGGCGCCAGCGTCTGCGTCCCAGTTTAAAACTGTCAGGAGGCAGGTCGTTTTTCATAAAAACAAGGTTATGGCGGGGGTACAAATCTGCTCAACGGGGTGTAAATTTCGTCCCTCACTCCATGTCACAGCCTGCTATCCGAATAAACGCTCCGAGGGGAATATGCCTTTCTACATGCGGAAAAGGGAATGATGTGACTGTTGCGCCGAACCAGAGTAACGGTAGAATGAATCGGAATGAAATCGCACAGCGCTTTTCGGCAGCGGTCAGCGTTTTTGGTTGTAATTAACTGCGAATTCGACAATACACCTGCGGGGAATCAACAGAGGTTTGCGCTCAACTCAGGGAGGAAGCGCACCGCTACCGAAAATAAGCAGAAAGGAATTTCCGATGAATACATCGAACAAGATTGGAGTTCGAATGCTCTTCCTGCTCATTCCTTTGTTGTTGGTCGCGGTGGTGATCTACTCACAGTGGACGGCGCATACTCCCGCCATCCTCGGCGCGGATGGGAAAAACCTGCCCGGCAGTATCGCCTCGCTTGAAAAAGTGAAACTTGGCGGCGTCGACCAGTGGCTCATCATTCGCGGGCATGATGTCAACAAGCCTGTCCTGCTCTTTCTCTCCGGAGGACCTGGAGCCAGCGAGTCGGCGCGCGTGTTGCGCTTCAACAGCGAACTGGAAAAACACTTTGTGGTCGTCATCTGGGAACAGCGAGGCTGCGGTAAATCTTATCCCTCGCTCAACCCTAAATCCGACTTGACCATTGACCAATATGTGTCAGATGTCATCGAACTAAGCGAATTGTTGCGCGTCCGCTTCAAGGAGCAGAAAATCTATCTGGTGGGACATTCCTGGGGCACCATCATCGGAGCGCTTGCCGCCCAACAACGCTCCGATCTATTCCACGCCTACATTGGAACAGCGCAGATGGTGGACGTGCGGGCAACTGACCAGATGATTTACGATCTGGTGCTGGAACACTCCATTCAAACCGGCGACACGGACTTTGCGCAAACCCTTGAAAAGCAGGGGCCGCCACCGTACTTCGGCAAGAGCCCCATCAAGCCATATGCCACGCTGTTCGGACGCGAATACCAATTCTTTGAAGTGCCGAACATCAAAGACGAAACCTATCGCCGCGAAGGTGATGCCATTCAGTTGATGCTCAAACAACCCGAATACGGCTGGCTGGACCGGGTTTATTACCTGCTTGGGCTGATGAACACCTTCAATGTAGTCTATCCGCAATTGCAGGAGTTGGATTTTCGTGTGGACGCCGCCCGTCTTGATCTGCCCGTCTACATCGTGCTTGGGCGGCACGACATGAACAATCCATCGAGCATTCCAGAAGAGTATTTCAACTTGCTCGAAGCGCCAAAAAAAGAATTGATCTTTTTTGAAAACTCCGGACACGGCATGATCTGGGAGGAAGCCGATCTGTTCCACCGCCTGATGGTGGAGACCATCCTCCCTGAAACCTACAAATAGAGATAGCGGATTCGTTGTCCAGAAGGTTGGTTCAAAACCGCCTCTAACGAGATAGGCACTATCGTCTCATCCAGGAGTCTCCCATGAAACTAGCCCCATTGATCGAACGTCATCCGTATCGGTTTGTTGCCATCATGGAGGCTATGGTCGTGGTGGTTTACCTTCTTGCGGGGACATTCGCCTACTTCTTCGGTCTCGCCAACATGACGCTCTACGGTCTTGCCAACCTCGGGCTGACGCTCATCGTCATTGTTTTGCTGACCCGATTAAAGTGGTGGGAGTCCATCGGCTTCACGCCTCTGCGACGGCGAAGCGACCTGCTCTATTTCCTCATTCCTCTCATTCCCGCAATCCTCAATTTGATCCCAGGCGCGCAGATCGAAAGTTTTGCCCAAGTATCCGCAGTGTTTGCCGTTGCGTTGGCTGTGGCATTCGCCGAGGAAACCGTCTTTCGCGGGTTGATGTTGCAAGCCATAAAACCTCTCGGTCATTGGAGAGCCGCGATCGTCACCGCATTGCTCTTTGGGTTGACCCATGCCATGAATGCCCTGACGGGAAAAAATATGTTGGCGAGCGCGATGCAAATCGGGTATGCGACCGCCATCGGCTTTGCCTACGCCGCGCTGGCGCTAAAGAAAGACGCTCTCTGGCTTTTAATCCTCTCGCATTTTCTCACCGATTTTATTTTCTTCCTTCAGAAGCCTGGCTTTGTGATGCCTCCCTTCTGGCAATCCTCCCTTGTCGTCGGCCTGACGATCATCTTCACAGCCTATGGGATTTTCATGATGCGACAAAAATCCCGTTTGCAAAGTAACGCGCCAGCGCAACGCCTGAGCGAAGGAAAAAGCGCATGAACACCAACTCCCTACTTAAATGGCTCGTCCCCGCGATCATTCTGCTGACGCTCCTCGCTACGCTGGCTGGTTTATTACCGGGCGAGGGACAACCCTTTGCCATCACCAACTTTCGCGGCGAGGCGGTGACCATCAACGCGCGCGGACTCTACTACTGGGATACCGTCAGTTCCGCCGCGCAGATGCAAGCCAACGACCTGGTGACGCTGGCGCTTGGTTTGCCCCTGCTTGCCATCTCTTTTTGGCTGACCTTGCGCGGCTCCCTGCGCGGACGCCTGCTCATGACCGGCACGCTCGGCTTCATCCTCTATACCTACATCACCATGTGCTTCGGCGCGGCATATAACAAATTCTTTCTGATCTATGTGGCGCTATCCAGCCTGAGCCTGTTCGCCTTTATCCTGAGCATGATGTCGTTTGACCTCAAGGCGCTACCCTCTCACTTCTCCGAAACACTGCCGCGCGGCTCGATCGCCGGACTGCTTTTCTTTGCCGCCGCGTTTCTCTCGCTGGCGTGGCTGGGGCGCATCGCCGCAACGTTTGCGCCGAACGCCATCCCTGCGCTGGAAAACACAACCAGCATGTTCATCCAGGCGATGGACTTGGGACTCATCGTCCCGCTCTGTGTGATGTCGGGCATCCTGCTTCTGCGCCGCCGCGCGTGGGGCTACCTGCTGGCGTCTATCGGTTTGATGAAATTCCTGACGATGGGCGTCGCGGTCAGTGTGATGAGCCTCAACATGTTGCGCGTTGGCGTGTCCATCAGCATGGTGGAAGTGACAGTGTTTCCGATCATCGCCATCGCCAACATGGTCATGGTGGCGTTATTGCTCAGAAACATCAAGGAGTAAAAATGAACAACACGTTTGGTCTCTACGTTGTTTTGGGATTGATCGTCGGGGCGCTGTTTGGCGCATCTTTCATCCCCATCAGCGAGAACGATGCGCTTGCGATTTTGGGCGGAGCGCTCGCGGGCGTTTTCATCGGATGGTTCATATTCGCCGCCATGAACATGCGCAAGCAGGATCGAAAATGATTCGGAGGCGATCAAGGCTGACGACGGGCGCATCAAACCGACGGGAGACCTGATTCGCCGCCTGACGCCTTGAGTCAACTTTGAGGAGGAATCATCCAGCCATGCGCGTCGTCATCTTTGGCGCGGGGTCGCAAGGCGATATCCAGCCCTGCGTTCGATTCGGAAAGGGCTTGCGAAACGACGGCTACGATGTGCTCGTGGCGGCTCCGCAAAACTTTGCGAAACTGAGCGCCGAATATGGCTTGGCATTTTATCCATTGCGCGGCGATACGCAAAAAATTATGGCGGGCGAGACCGGGCAAGACTTCATGGAACGAAGCGGCGCGAACCCGATTCGTGCCATCGTCGCAATGCGAAACATGTTGAGACCGATCGCAACCCAAATGGCGGAAGACGCGCTCACAGCCAGCCGCGAGGCGGAGGCGTTCATCACGCTGGCGGTGTTCGCGCCGTTTGGTAAAACAATCGCCGAGATTCTGGGCATTCCGCTGATGCTCATCGAGCCGACGCCAACCCTGCCGACTGGCGATTTTGCGGGCGCGGGGTTTCCCATTCAAAAGAATCTTGGCAGGTTGTTCAATCGTCTTTCGGGCTTGGTCATGTTGGAAGCGCTCTGGCAATGGTATCGCCCATTTGTAAATGAATTTCGGAAACGGCATGGATTGAAGCCGCTGCATGGCGCAGACTTCCATCGCGCGTTGACCTCCGCGCCTTTGTTGGGCGCCTATAGCCCGACGGTGATTCCACATCCGCGCGATTGGGGGGATCACGCGCATATCGTCGGGTATTGGTTTCAGAAGGATGCAAACGAATGGCATCCGCCAATTGAATTGAAAAAGTTTCTAGATCAAGGTGAAACGCCCGTTTATATCGGCTTTGGGAGCATGTCGGGACGCGACCCTGAACGCTTCACAAAGATCGTACTCAACGCCTTGCTGAAAACAGGTCAACGCGGAGTGATCGCCACTGGCTGGGGCGGCATGAGCGCGATGAATGTTCCGAAAAACATCTTCGCGCTGGATTCTGCGCCGCATGGCTGGCTCTTTCCGCGCATGGCGGCGGTTGTACATCATGGCGGGGCTGGCACAACCGCGGAGGGTTTGCGGGCGGGGATGCCATCGGTCATTGTTCCGTTCACGGTGGACCAACCATTTTGGGGAAACAGAGTCAGGTCGCTGGGCGCGGGACCCGAGCCCATCCGCGCTTCACAATTGACAGCCGACGCGCTGGCGAACGCGATTCACATTGCAGTCATAGACAAGAGCATGAGGGAGCGGGCATGTTCAATCGGACAAGCGATCCGCGCCGAGGATGGCATCGGCAACGCTGTGAAGATCGTCGGGCAATATTTGGGAGCATAAACAATGAAGATTGAGCCGTATCAGGTTATCCCCTTTCCAAAGATCCGCCGCCTGATGGTGGACGGCGGGCGGCTGGCTAAACAGAAACATCTCATCCACGGCTTGGTGGAGATGGATGTGACCGACGCGCGTCGGTTGATTCGCGATCATAAGGCGAAGACCGGCGAAGCGCTTTCGTTTACTGCCTTTATCATTTCCTGTCTTGGGCAGGCGGTGGATGCGAACAAGCACATGCAAGCCTATCGCACATGGCGGGAGAAACTCGTCCTGTTTCACGATGTGGATGTCAACACCATGTTCGAAGTGGAAGTAGACGGCCGCAAGATCATCCGCCCGCATATTCTTCGGGCGGTCAACAGGAAAACCCTGCGCGAGATTCATGAGGAGTTGCGCGCCTTTCAGGCTGAACACGAAAACGGGCGGGAAGCGAGTTTCATCGGCTGGTTCGTCCTCCTGCCCGCGTTCATCCGCCGCCTGTTTTTGGGAGCGCTGTTCAAGAACCCACATTGGTTGAAGGAAATGAACGGCACAGTCTCCCTGACCTCTGTGGGCATGTTTGGGGATGGTGGCGGCTGGGGCATTCCCGTTCCCATTCATACGCTTCAGGTCACGCTGGGGGGCATCGCGAAGAAACCGATGCTCCTCAACGGGCAACTGGAGAACCGCGAATATCTATGCGTGACGATCAGCCTCGATCACGACATCGTGGATGGCGCTCCCGCCGCGCGCTTTATCCAACGATTGAAGGAACTCGTCGAAAGCGGTCACAAAATCTCCGACTTCATCGAGAAAGCGTGAGGAGATATGAACCATCTGAATCGTCAACAATCCGCCGCCGAACGCCGCAGGAAAATTGCGGCACGAATCGGAATTGGAATACTCTCAATAATTGTCTTGAGTGTTGTGGCGTTATTCCCGCCATACCGACCGATCGCCCCCAGTGGGAAATACGAAGTAACCACAGTCCGCCACACCTACATTGACCCAAATCGAATCGAAGGATTCAACGATAACGGCGAACACAGAAAGGTCAATGTCGTCTTCTGGTTTCCAGAAAATGCCAGGGACGGCGAAAAATTTCCCCTTGTCGTATTTTCACACGGAGGGCTTGGCACGGAAAATAGCAACGAATCCCTCTATCTTGAACTGGCAAGTCACGGCTATGTTGTTGCCTCCATCGGACATCCGTATCATACGCTCTGGACAAAGGATGAAGCGGGTCGTACCACCTTGATCAACGGAGACTATTTCAAAGACATTCAGCGGGAAAACGCAAAAAAGGATAAGGAGCAGAGCCTTCGCTTGTACGGGGAATGGATGAAAACCCGCACAGAGGATATCAACTTTGTGATTGACACAATCGTGGCAAACGCGGCGGACAAGGATGCGGGCGTTTCCGCATTGGTTGATACGGGAAAAATCGGCGTCATCGGTCACTCGCTCGGCGGTTCTGCGATGCTAGCCATCCCGCGACAGCGGAACGATGTGGATGCGGTCATTGCGCTGGAATCCCCGTTCCTCTACGACATCGTCGGCGTTGACAATAACGAATTCGTATGGAGCGACCAACCCTATCTCGCGCCGACGTTGAACATCTATTCAGATAGTTCCTGGAACCATCTCTCGGAATGGTCGCAATATGCCAGAAACTACGAATACCTCTCCAGTCCCCCGGAGAATATCCATAACCTGTATTTATCCGGCGCGGGTCATTTTTCCCTGACCGACCTCTCGCTCGCCAGTCCGCTATTGACAAGGCTGTTCGAAGGCGGGCAGGCTAATCATGATCGTGAAGGCTACCTGCGGAGGGTAAATTTGGCGTGTCTTGAATTTTTCGACCGCTACTTGAAAAATATCGACGAGGCGACGGAGGGGAAACGATGAAGAACAAATACTCAACCCTCTTCCGCTTCGACAGGCTCAGCGCAACGCTCGTTATTACCGCGATCATAACGATATTTCTCACGCGTGCCTGGCTGGCTTCCTCGATTCCAGCGCCGCGCACATTTGAAGTTTTCGATACGCTCACTGTGGCGGGCGCATTCCTCGTTCTTATGAAGAGCCATCGCAACCTGCGGCGTGGCGATTGGATCATCGCATTGATCTTGGGCGCGGTGATCGGTATGGGGATGCTGTTCGCCTCTCTCTTTTCGCCTTATCCCTTCTTTGGAATCGTTCGCGACAAAATCGGGCAGGCATGGATTCGCGGGAGTTTTACGTTCCTCGCCACCCTGGGCGGGCTCGCGATCATGCGTCAGGGTGGACCGGTGCAACTCCATGCCGCCAATGGCAACTGGCGGGAAACGAGTCGAGGCATCCTGCTGGGGTTAGCCATGGGTCTGCCGCTGGCTCTTTTGAACGTCTTTGCCTTGCAGATGACCCAGGGACAGTCGGCGCAATGGCAAAAACCCATGCCCGCGCTTCTGGACGCTCTTCAACCGGGCATTGTTGAGGAGGTAATCTATCGCTTCGCCCTCTGGGGGTTGCTCTGGTTGATATTGCAACGTTCACTCCCGCAACAGGCGATCTGGTTGGCGGGCTTGCTGGCAATGCTCACGCATACGTACTCACATTTTGACGATTTGTTCATCCAGTCGCCTCTGACCGCCTTGGGAATGGGCGCCGCGCTGGCTCTCCTCTGGGGACTTCCGCCGCTAATTCTGGCGCGCCGCCGCGGACTCGAGTCTGCTATTGCGTTTCACTGGATTCAGGACGCCGCGCGATTCATGACAGGATTTTGATCTCCTTGACGACGAAGAAAGACGTTGCAAGAAGCCCGAGTCGCATCCCTGTTGCAGGTTTCCCGGCTCCTGGTTTTCGTCATACTGCCACATTACTCATGTAGCGCGCAAAAGCCTCAGGTTTCAGAAACAAGAAGATGAAAATACAGGCGACAAATCCGCCAAGATGCGCCCAATACCCGATGCCGTAGTGAACGCCATTCATAAAGCTATCGAGCGCGGGGGGAATTTGTATCACAAGGTAATACAGCACAAACCAGAAGGCGCGTATTTTAGGCCACGTGGGAATAATATAAATAATCCATAATGCGCGAATACGCCCCTCGGGGAACAATAATAAGTAAGCGCCCATCACGCCGAAGATCGCTCCGCTTGCGCCAATGCCGGGAATTGCCTCATGAGGTTGAACGAGCGCGGTAATGAAATCGGCGGAGGTTCCAGCCACCAGATAATACAGCAGGAAGCGGACCGGTCCGCAGGCATCTTCCACCCGTCGACCAAACACCCACAGGAAGAGCATATTACTGACCAGGTGAAACATGCCGCCGTGCAAGAACACCGAGGTAATGCTCGAGATCATTCCAGCGCCCTCTCTGGACCACATTAGCGACGGCGTGGAGCCAAAAAGCCAGAATACCGCATTCAGAGTTTCAGCAGGCAGAGTGAGTTCCCAGACAAGAACGATCGAGTTGACCGCGATCAGGAAAACGGTCATGATCGGAAACAGGCTGTAACGGTTCGGCTCAGTGTCATTGAGTGGAAGCATACTGTTTTATGGAGATCCCCAAAGGATGGAGTTTACCAGGCGCTGATACGCCATGAGGACCAACATCACATGCGGAAGCAGGACGAAACACCAGCCTGCCGAAGCAACCAGCGCGCGGGCGGCTGGAGCGCCGCCCGCGCCGACATCCTTGAAGAGGAGATACCATAGGCGATGACGAGAGCGCACGGATGCCAGCGCGATCATGAAGCTCCCGAACAAAACCAATAAAAATCCAAACCATAAAAACGGCTCGGGGTGGGCAAATGGGTTGATCCCCGTCTGGATCAACATCAAAAGCAGGTATAAAAGCGCGGGTCCGCCGGTCAGGCGGGCAACCGAGATACCGGGCGGGATACGAGCGATATTTTCCTGAAGCAGGTTTTCCAATTTGACGATGCGCCAATAGATCATATTCCATTGCCGCTTTGATTTTGTATTTGCCGCAACCTGCCCATAGACCGAGATCGCTTGTTCAAAATTCCCCTGCTCTTCATACATCTCAGCCAGTTCCATCGGATTTTGCTGAAAATGCTTGAGCCGCTGAAGGTCGCGTTTCACCTGGATATCCTCCGGCGTCAACGCCAACAATTTTTCAAGCGAGCGGATTTTTTCATCGGCATCGGGAGATAACTGCGCCAGGGAGCGCCAGACATCGGCATGGTTGATATTCCTTTGAGCCAGACTGCGAGCAAGTTCCAATGCCGATTCAAGTTTTCGCTCTTTAATCAACTCTTGTATATGGCGCGCCTGTTCACCGGCTTGGATTCGTTGCTCCTCTACTTGCTGTTGCCGTTCAGCCTGCAACCTGATGAGCAAGTGTCTGGCGTTTAAGTTCCCCGCATTGATCGCCAAAACTTGTTCGCAAGCATAGATGCGGTCATCCAGATCGTCCAACAGATCGATCAACCACATCCATGCCAATTCGTTCCGAGGCTCTGCCTCGATGACTTGCAGGAACATATCCCGCGCGCCCAATTCACGTCCAGCGCGCGCCGCCGCTATCGCTTGTCGAAGCAGGTTATCTTCCGTCATGGCTTATTGGATAAGGCGTATTGTATCCGTAATTCCCCTCCATGAAGCGATCAAAGTAAACGCAAGTTCCCCTGTTCATAAATAATCCCCGAAGGTCTCAAAACCTTCAGGGACTATTCATCTACTCTCTACCCTCTACTATTACACCACCACACTCACCAACTTCCCATGCGCCACAATGACCTTGCGCGGCTCCCTGCCTTCCAGATATTTCTGGACGATCTCACTCGCCAGTGCGGCTTTGCGGATTTCCTCTTCGCTCGCGTCCACAGCGACGACGATTCGGTCGCGCACTTTGCCGTTGACCTGCACGGGAATCTCGATCGAGTCTTCCCTTGCGGCGGATTCGTCCACTTGGGGCCACTTCTGCTGATGGATCGAGTACGGCTTACTTAATTGATTCGTCCACAATTCTTCGGCGATATGCGGCGCGACGGGAGCCATCATCTTCACGTAGATTTCAGTCGCCTCATCCCATTCGGGTGTACCGACCGCGCCAGCCTCGCGAGCTTTGTACATTTCGTTCAGCAACTCCATCAGCGAGGAGATGATCGTATTGAACTCGAAGTTCTCGAAGTCGTGCGTGACGCGCTTCAGGGTCTGGTGGACGCGTCGGCGTAGATTCTTTTTCACGTCGGCAGAGGCAGTTGGAGGCGTGGAAGGATCCGTGAACAGTGTCCACACGCGGCGCATCCATCTTGCAGTCCCTTCGATGCCGTTTGAGTCCCAGGGCGCGCCTTGTTGCCAGCGCGCGAAGAACATCAAATACGCGCGGACGGTATCGGCTCCATATTTTTCACCAACACATCGGGCGCAACGACATTGCCTTTGCTCTTCGACATCTTGCTGTTATCTTCCGCCAACACCATGCCCTGATTGCGCAACTGCATCACGGGTTCGCTGCCCTCGGTGATGCCCATGTCGCGCAACGCCTTGTGAAAAAAGCGGAAGTACAGCAAGTGCATGTTGGCATGTTCGCTTCCGCCCGTGTATGTGTCAACGGGCATCCAATAGTTGTATTCGGCATCGTCGAACGGCGCGTCGTTATCGCGCGGACTCAGATAACGCAAGTGATACCACGATGAACACATGAACGTATCCATCGTATCCGTTTCGCGCGTGGCAGGCTCGCCGCACACAGGGCAAGTCGCGTCCTTCCACGTCGGATGAAACTTCAACGGCGACTCGCCCGTCGGCTTCCATTCGTCAATATCATCGGGCAACAGCACGGGCAGTTGATCATCAGGCACGGGGTTCCATCCGTGCGTTTCGCAATACACCATTGGGATCGGCGCGCCCCAAAAACGTTGGCGCGAGATCAACCAATCGCGATAGCGATAATTCACATCGCGCTTGCCAATCCCTTTTTGCTCCAAATATTCAATCACCGCTTTGATCGCGGGATTCTTCATGCCTTTATCGTTCGTGGCGCGCGTGCCATTGAACGGACCCGAATTGATCATCACGCCATCATGCGGATACGCTTCGATCATCGTCTCGCCGTTTAACTCCATGCCTTCTGCCTGGATAACGGGAATCACTTTCAACCCGAACTTGCGCGCAAATTCAAAGTCGCGTTCGTCGTGCGCAGGCACAGCCATGATCGCGCCCGTGCCGTACGACATCAACACATAATCCGCAACCCAGATGGGGACGCGCTCCTCATTCACTGGATTGATGGCATAGCCGCCCGTGAAGACGCCCGTCTTCTCTTTATCTTTCGCTTCGCGCTGGATGTCGGTCTGCTTCTCCGCTTCAGCCTTATACACGTGGACGGCTTCCGCGTTCTCCGCCGTGGTGACTTTATCCACCAGCGGATGCTCAGGCGACATCACCATGAACGTCGCGCCCCACAATGTGTCGGGACGTGTTGTAAATATTTCAATGGGATCGCCCGTTTCAGTTTTGAACGTCACCGACGCCCCCTCCGACCGACCGATCCAATTCGTCTGCGAAGTTTTGATGAACTCGGGCCAATCAATGCCATCGAAGTGCAGTAATTCATCCGCATATTTTGTCGCTTTGAAGAACCACTGCTCCAACTCTTTCTTGATCACAGGCGTTCCGCAACGGTCACAGACTCGATCCTCGCCTTTGACTTGTTCGCGCGCCAGAGTCGTGTTGTCCTTCGGGCACCAATCCACGGCTTGCTTTTTGCGATACGCCAATCCGTGTTTGTACAACTGGATAAAGAACCACTGCGTCCATCGGTAATATTCGGGGTCAGACGAGACCGCCTCGCGCTCCCAATCGAACATCGCACCCATCGTGCGCATCTGTTTACGCATCCGCTCGATGTTTTGATATGTCCATTTTTTCGGATGGATATTGTGCTTGATCGCCGCGCCCTCCGCTGGCAGACCGAACGCGTCGAACCCCATCGGGAACATGACGTTGTATCCCTGCATCCGCTTGAACCGCGCCCGCGCATCGGACGGAGTCATCGCGTACCAGTGACCGATGTGCAAGTCGCCGCTGGGATACGGTAACATCGTCAGCGCGTAATGTTTCGGTTTGCTGTTATCAATCACCGCGCGATACAACTTATCCGCTTCCCACTTTGCCTGCCACTTCGGCTCAAAGGCTTGCGGGTCGAAAGACATATCCTTATTCGCCGTAGTGACGACTTTAGTCGTCTTATTTCTCACAGGCGCGGACTTTCTAGCCATCGATACAGGCTTCGTCACCTTCTTCTTCACCGCGACAACTTTCTTCTTCGCTGGCGATGCTTTCGATTTCAAAGTCTTTTTCACCTTTGGCGCGTTGTTCTTTTTAGTAGTTGTTTTCTTCTTCTTAGTAGCCATTCTTACCTCATTATGAGTTTCAGATTCCAGGTTTCAAGTTCCAAGCGTTGCCCTGAGATTGTCGATGGGTTTTGGTTTTTCGTTTCTTTGCGCATGAGGAGGCGAGGAAGGAGAGGTCCCTGCTTCCAGAAAATGAAATTGATTCCATCGCTCATATGTGCCTCCTTTCAGATCTGACCATAGACCATCGACGCTAGATGATACAGGATGGTCTATCGTCCATCGTCCAGTACAAAACAAAAAACTCCTCATCCACATCAGGGACGAAGAGTTCACTCCGCGGTACCACCCAGTTTGTCAATTAGTCTCCTAGTCTCTAGTCAACTAGTCTCTAATCAACCACTTTAATCAAGATAACGGTTGAAACCGTCGCTGACTACTCGATTCACCAGCGAAGTCCCCTTCGACTTTGGGCTAAAGCCCTCCGCTCAGGGCGACAGGCGAGTTCGGTCTCTTGGTATTCCCGTTCGATACCGTTTGAAGGGCTTCCACCTTGCCTTCCCTTCTCGCTGACGGGATGACCTACTGCTCCTGCCATAACTTTTGTTGTACGTCAAACTTAAGTTTGACATACTAAATTGTGGACCCAGAGGGATTCGAACCCTCGACCTTCTCAATGCCATTGAGACGCGCTCCCAACTGCGCTATGGGCCCCATTTCGATTTCGGATTTTCGATTTCAGATTTACGATTTGGATCGTGGGTTTCAATCGTCAATCCAAAATCGGCAATCGTAAATCGGTGGTGGACCTGAGGGGATTCGAACCCCTGGCCTCATCAGTGCGATTGATGCGCGCTCCCAACTGCGCTACAGGCCCAAAGGAAATTGCGTTCGGTATTCTACTGTACGGGTTGGGTGATGTCAAGCAACGTTTCGCTGTAAAATAGGGACAGACGATGGCTTGATCAATGAGAATGATTTGCCACAGAGCGCGCAGAGATCCTGAGTTTTTCTCAATGGTCTCAGTGAGCTCTGTGGCTAAATAAATAAACCAAAAGGGATATTTCCATGGCTGAGACAAACTCCAAACCCATCTACCGCATCATGGACTTGAGTGAGGCTGATCGCCCACGAGAGAGATTATCCACGCTGGGAGCGCAAGCCCTCACCAATGCCGAATTGATTGCCATCCTCCTGCGCGTGGGCGTGAAGGGAGAGAACGCGGTGGAGGTTGGTCAACGCCTGCTCAAAAAATTCGGGGGACTGACGGGACTCCACCGAGCGCCGTTCGCCGACCTCAAAAAGCAGCACGGACTCGGCGACGCCAAAGCCGCGCAGATCAAAGCGGCGATCGAACTCGGTCGAAGGCTGACGCTCGAATCCCCCGAAGAAAGAATCGCCATCAACTCCCCTGCCGATGCCGCCGCGCTGGTCTCGTACGAAATGTCCGCGTTGGAGCAGGAGCATCTGCGCGTGATGCTGCTCGACAGGAGGAATCGGGTGTTGGAAACCGTCGAGGTGTACAAAGGATCGGTCAACTCTTCGCAAGTGCGAGTCGGCGAGATTTTCAAGGAAGCGATCCGCAAGAACGCCTCCTGCATCGTCATCATCCACAACCACCCGAGCGGAGACCCCACTCCCAGCCCCGACGATGTCGCTGTGACGCGCGCCATCGTGCAAGCAGGCAAATTGCTCGACGTGGATGTGCTAGACCATCTCGTGATCGGTCAAGGCAAGTGGGTGTCGTTGAAAGAGAGAGGATTGGGGTTTGTATAAGCCCTTGATTATAGTATCACTTTATGATATTATATATTCGTGGACAACAAACACCGCAAAACTCTCGAAGCAATATTTGAAAAGCCGGAACGAGCCAATATTGCGTGGAGAGATGTGGAATCCTTGTTCACCGCATTGGGCGCTGAGATTACAGAAGGAAATGGCTCACGAGTGCGGGTTGCGTTGAAAGGAGTTCGGGCTGTGTTTCACCGCCCCCACCCGAGGAAAGAGACAAATAAAGGAGCCGTCAAGTCTGTTCGCAGGTTTCTTGAGACGGCAGGAGTAAAACCATGATGGAATATAAAGGATATGTCGGCAAAGTTGAAATTGACGATGATGCGGGCATTTTGCACGGCGAAGTGATCAATGTCCGTGATGTGATTACGTTCGAAGGCGAAAGCGTTGACGAGGTTCAAAAGGCATTTCGAGATTCGGTGGATGATTATCTCGACTTTTGCGCCAAACGCAATGAAACACCTGAGAAACCGTTCTCGGGCAAGTTCGTCCTTCGCCTCCCCGCTGAATTACATCGCAAAGCCTACATTCAGGCAAAATTGGAGGATAAAAGCTTGAACGGTTGGGTTACAGATGTTTTGGAAACCGCGCTTGAAAACGAGTAACTGCGCCATTGTGCAAGCAGGCAACTGCTCGATGTGGATGTGCTAGACCACCTCGTGATCGGTCAGGGCAGGTGGGTGTCGTTGAAGGAACGAGGGCTGGGGTTTGTGTAAAATAAGCGACAAAAAAGAAAACACGGATTAATTCAAACTCCTCCCATAAACACAGAAAGGCCAACGAAAAATGGAAAGTGACAATTCGGCATTTATTTACGTAAACATTTTCTTAATTGCTGCACTTCTATTTCTGTATTTTTATTTCGTAAAGGATGCTAAACAAAAAATTAAGTCCTTCTTACAAAGTAGAGGAGCAACTGACATTGAAATTTATCATGAGTGGTTCGATTTTGATCGCGACACACTCACATTCTCTGTAACTTATGTCAGTTACTTAGGCAACATACTCACTACTAGATGCAAGTTGCGTGTATTATTTGCCTCTGTAAGTGATGATGTCTTTTGGTCCGAATCTCAAGATTTGGAATTTCTCCAACCCAATCAAAAAGTTTCTTCAAAAAAATATACCAGATCTAAAGTGAATCCTAGTGAATATGAAAAGAAGATTCGTTCAAAGACAAAGAAAAAATTACCCACATTTGAAATTTTAACGACTCTGAGAGTTCCCAATAGCGACCATAAAATTGTAATGTTGAACTACACAACAGCGTTCAGAAATATTCTTCGTTGCAAACCAGATGGCTCAATAAAATGGCAGGTGGAGTTGCCTACATCAACAAATGATGTTTATACCGATGTGGCATGGAAAGATGGGCAATTAACGGCATTTAGCAGGTCTTGTATTTCCGTCGTTCTTGATGTTGAAACTGGTAAGATCATCTCGCCACAATAAGAGTTTTCCTTCACCCACTCCTCCTCACCCCAAACTCCCGAAACTCTCCTGTCACATCCTCCCACTCCACCGTTGACTCATCCACCCGCGACATGCTGGGACCTTGCTTCATCATCTCGATGAGGCGTTCCACGTTTTCGCGCTTGCCCTCTGCGATTGCTTCAACGGTGTTGTAGCCAACGTTACGAACCCAGCCTGTTAGCCCTCCAATTTGGCGCGCGTGATATTCCACGTGGGCGCGGAAGCCCACGCCCTGCACGCGTCCTTTTACGAAGATGTGTGCGCGGACAAAATCTGTCATTGGATAATTTCTCCTGTGTAAAATCGAAGGATCAACGACCATGCACAATGGACGATTGACTCATGTTCACCGATAACTAATGCATGGTCTATGGTCTATGGTCTATGGTCTATGGAGCTCAGGTCAAAAAATCACTTCCCCGGCTTCTGCCGCATCGCAAGCAACCCCAACGCCAGCGGAATGACCAGCATCACGCACAACAACACCAGGTACGGAAACGTGGCTTGCAAGGCAGTATCCACGACATCCTGCCCCAACGCCGATCGCCGCCAGTCGGCTTCCAGTTGCGTCAATGTCAATCCGTACACCAACTCCACGCCGCTGTCGCAGGCCAAACCATCGGCATAGGCAGTGGCGAGGTCGACAAGTTTGGTAACGCCGAACGTGTCGCGCAGAAAGGCGGTAAACGACCGGGCTTGGGCATACGCCAAAAACGCCGAATCAGATTGAACGGGGAAAGAAGCGCACAAATCCACGAACGGGATTAACGCGCCGCGCGCGGCGGCATCCGACAGCGCGCGATCGTATTCGGGCGTCGGGTTTGCCTCCACAAGAGTCGCGAACCCTTCGCGCAACCAAGCGGGCGCCCGATCGTATCCCTCGCCGAGGTAACGATACATGATCACATGCATCAACTCATGCGGAATGCGCCAGCCCATCAGTTCGGCTTGCTCATTGCCCGGCTCGATCACCGCCAGCGCCGCGCTGCTCGACGGCTCCGCCACACCCACCACCCACGAATCATAGCCGGGGAATTGCATATCGCTTTGCGAAGCATAGATAAAAATATCGACCGGCTGAGAAAGATCAACGGGAAAATATTGTCCGATGGTCTCCAGCCCCGCGCGCGCGGCGTTCAACGTGTCTTGCGCAAACGCATCATCGCCCCGCGCCCAGCGCAAGCGCAACCCGCCCTCATCCAACTCCTGCCAATTGAATCGATTATCGTCGTATCGAAACGAATAAAAATCGCTTTGGAACGCGGCGCCGTCGCCAAGCACAAGATCATACCGCCAATACACCAGCGTGAACGGGCGAATGTTGGTTTGCCGCGCATCCAGGGTGAATTGCGATGTTCCATCCGGGTTCACCGTCAGCGGTTCCGAACGAAGGACGTTCAACCGCTGATCGAAGATCGTGATCGACGCGCTTTGTAACGGGCTGGGCGAAAGGATCGCGGCAAGGAAATCGACTTGCTCCCCAAACCGATACACCGCCTCGACGCGCTCAAACGCGACGCCCGCCTGCCCCGCCGGCGCGTTCAACCCCGACGAGTGAACCTGCCTCGCCCACCCCAACGCATACGCCAGTGTCATGAAGATCGAGAGGCGCGCGAGTTTCACCGTCATCTCCCCAACAGCACGATCAGCGGAGTCAACGTTAGCGGGCTAAGCACTGTGCCGAGGTACACAATGGCAGTCACCAGCGATGAATCGAGTTTATATTCGGTGGCAAGGATCGTGGTATTCACCGCCGCCGGCATCGACGATTGAATTACCGCCGCCTGTTGCGCCGCGCCGCTTAACCCAAAGAGGAGGCTGAGAAAAAATCCGACGAGGGGTCCTGCCAATAGGCGCAGGGAAACGCTCAAACTCACGCCGCGCAATTTCTCCGTCCACTGCACGCGCGAGAGTTCCACGCCAAGCAGGACGATCATCATCGGAATGCTCCCGCCCGCGGCAAGCTCGATGGTGCGCGCGAGCGCCATGGGTATTTCAACATGCAACGCCCGGAACAGCACAGCGAACACCAGGCTATACACCACCGGCACTTTGAACATGCCAAGAAAGGCTTGCTTGAAGTTCATGTGCCCAAGCGAGGCGATCAACACGCCGCCGGTGTTGTGCAAAATTGCCGTGGTCACAAAGAATAGGCCGGCGTATTTTAGCGCGTCGCCGCCAAACGCAAACGATACAAGCGGAAGCCCGTAGTTGCCCGTGTTGCCAAAGACCGTGGCGATCATCACCGCCGCCAGGGTCGGGCGGTCGAGTTTAAAGGCGAGGCTAAACCCCAGCGTGATTCCCAGCATGATGAAGATGTACACGGCTGTGAAAGACACCACCTTCACGGCTTCGGTGATGTCGATCTCGTTTTGCACAAGCAGTTCAAAGACGAGCATCGGCGCAAAAATATAGAAGATCACCCGCCCAAGCGAGCGCGAGTCGATGGGGAATATTTTACCGAGGGTAAACCCAGCCCCGCTCAGGAGCAGGATCGGCAGGAGGTTGTTGGCAAATGTGGAGGCAAGAAGGGAAAGCGACATGGGTATAGAGTAAAAAGATCACGGGGATTATAACGTCTCCGTGGCCGGGAAAAATTTCTCTACGGTAGTGATGTTCGCAAAGATAGTTTCAAACTTTTTTGCCATACATCGCCCCAATATACTTTTGGAAATTGTTCAGAAGCCTCAGAAACTGTTTCCCAGCTCTTTCTTTGCCACACCTCATCTCGATGTCTTTCGGGAGAGCGCGCAGAGAATTCTGAGAAAACCCATCAAAATCTTTGAAACACTTTCTTAGGAATCTTCTTCCTCATCCTCCTCTTCGCCATCGAACTCCAGGTCGGGTTCAATGTTGAAGAGGTCGAACTTGTCCAACTCATCGGTGAAGGCGAGGTTTTCGAGCGCCTCTTCGAGGAATTCGATCTGGTCTTCATTTTCATCGTCGGTCTGGTCGAGCAGGTTTTCGATGAAGGCGCGCGCATCCTCGCCGCCGATCTGCGAAAGCGACCAGATGATCGCGCCGGTCACATCGTCGTCTTCTTCCTCTTCGACCAACTTCAATAAAATCGGGAGGGTTTCTTTGATGCCCAGTTGGCCCGCCGCTTCGACCGCGCTTTCGCGCACATTGCGGTTCACGTTGGCGAGCGAGGCGATCACATCCTCGTTCCAACGGTTGTCGGCGGAGCGCCCCATCGCAAACAGCGCGGAGGTCTGCCAGGCGGGGTCTTCGCGCTTGAACGATGACTCGATCAATGCCATCACCTCGGGGCGGGAGGAAAATCCCAGCGCTTCGAGCGCGCGCCGGCGGACCCGCCCATCGTCATTTCCATTCGCGGCGGAGAGCAGTTCATCTTCCACTTGTTGCTTGATCGCGGGAGGGATTTCTTCGAGTTCGCCAAGGGCAACGAACATGCCGAGGTTGGCGGCGGCTTCGGCGCGTGTTTGCGCGTCCGCATCCGATTTGAGCAGGTCGATGTACTGCGGGATCAGGCGGGTATCGTCCGATTCGCGCAGGAGGCGCAGAGCGCGCCCGCGCACGGAAGCATCCGCATCGTTGAGAATCGATTTTGCAAAATCGTCGAATGAGACGAGCGTATTCTCTTCGGCAAGCGCTTCAAGTTGTTCAAGCACGTTTAATTTGCGTTTGACGCTGACGCGCGACCAAATGTCGCCAAGGGTTTTGAGTTCAAGCGCGCCCATGTCGGAAAAATGGTGCAGGAACTTGGGAGAAAATTCCTTTTTCTCGTTGAGCAGGGCGTCGAGCACAAGTTGGAAGGGATTCGGGTTTGGGTTCATTGGTTATGGCACCACAATGCCGATCGGGTTAACAAAGTCCATTACGTTGACGTAGATCATGAACAACAGGAGCACGGTCATGCCGAGTCCGTGCACGAGGTTTTCCACGTTGGGGGGCACGCGGCGTCGGAAGATCAACTCTGGCAGGAGGAAGATGATGCGTCCACCATCCAGCGCGGGGAACGGGAACAGGTTGAAGATGCCGAGGCTGATCGAAAGCCCGGCAATGAGTTCAAGTGTGCGTACCGGTTGGTCGGCGGGATCGGTTGGGGCGGCGTTACCAACATTTGTGTTGGCTGTCGCTTCCATATCGTGACTCACGGTTTGCCCGATGATGTCGTAGATGCCTTTCAATCCAATCACGCGGCTTTGCTCCGGGGTGAGGGTGCCGCGAATCATTTGCGCGGGGAGCGAGATCAAATTACGGATGTTGAAGTAGGTGTACCTCGCGCCGAGGCTGAGAGTTTCAAGGGGCGAATCAGACCGAACGAAGGGCACACCCAGCCCCACTCCGATCATGACGCGGTTTTGCGTCTTGTCGAATTGCGGCTGGGCGATCAACTCCAGTTCCTCTCCGTTGCGGTTCACGAGGAAGGTCACAGGTTGGTCTTGGCCCGCATCCACGATCATGCGGAGTTCGTCGTAACTGCGGATGGGTTGCCCGTTCCCGCTGATGAAAATATCGCCGGATTGAAACCCCGCCGTCTGGGCTGGGCTTCCATCGACCACCGATGACACGAGCACGCGGGTGGTATCGGGGGCGCCGACGCGGTAGAAAATAAAACTGTAGATGAGCACAGCCGTAAGCAGGTTCATCAACGGGCCGGCGACGAGCACGGCGAAGCGCTTCCACGGTGTTGCGGCCGCCAGCCCGCCCGCCACGTTCGGGTCGTTCTCGCCTTTGGGTCTGACGAAGCCTCCGAGTGGGAGCCAGTTCAGCGTGAAGCGCGTTCCCCGCCAGGTGAAGAGGGTGATCGCGCCCGGGGTGGGCAAGCCTAACCCGAATTCTTCCACTTCGATATTGCACCAACGCGCAACGATGTAGTGCCCGAATTCGTGGATGATGACCATGCCGCTAAAGGCAAGGATAAAGACAATGGGTGTGAGAATGGTTTCGTTCATAGTTTTCCTTCGCGCGAGGATTATATCGCCAATTGACAAGACGCTCTGAGACGCAAAGAAGTTTCTAATGCTTTTCATAGGTCTGGGGTAGAATTATTCCATTGTTTTCTACCGTACAAAAGACGAAGCTGAACCGCGAAATGTCGCCATGGCGCCATGCGATACCTGCTTAGGGCACGAAGAAAACCTTAACCGGAAAGGAAAACTCTCATGACCGATAGCGCCTGTCTTTTCTGTAAGATCATTTCAGGTGAAATCCCCGGAACCGTCGTGTACCGCGATGAGCAAACCACCGCTTTCCGCGACATCAACCCGGTCGCGCCGACGCACATTCTGATCGTGCCGAACCGTCACATCGAGTCGGTTGCCGCGCTCGAGAAAGCGGATGAGTCGTTGATGGGGCATCTCGTCACGGTTGCGCGGTCCCTTGCAGAACAAGAGCGCATCGATACCACGGGCTACCGACTGATCACAAATCACGGCGCGGATGGCGGGCAAACCGTGTTCCATTTGCACCTCCATTTGATCGGCGGGCAGAGGATGAAGCACCCGATGGGGTGATGTTAGGATGAAGGATGAAAAAGCCGCCGAAAATTTCGGCGGCTTTTATGTTTTACCTTTTATCCAGCGGGCTTCCCTTCAATTTGCTTTGGGGTTGACCGGCGCGCCAGGAATAATATCCAAGCCCGGCGCCGGCGAGCAACAGCAAAATACCGAAGATACCCAGAATAGACGATCTGCCGCCGCCTTCGGTCGGTTCGCTGACTGTCACCGTTTTGGGTTGCGCCCCAAAATCAACAGATGCCCGGTCGCCTGCCCTCACGGTGAAGTTATAGCTCATCACCATGGTCGGGTTGTAACTATCGGGCACCGCCATGCTGACGTTGTAATCTCCCTGCGGCACATCTTCGAAGCACGAACGATCCGGTTCCAGCGTGTCTGGGTCGAAGGTGGAAACAGTATCCTTGGTCTCGGCATACGAGCCGTTGATGTTCGTCAGACTGACCGCGCCGCCATCGATGCCGAATTCCGTTTCCTGCCGCAACGCGTCTCCGTTGGCATCGTTGAAGAGCAGGACGCACACGATCGTTGTCCCATCGATCGGCGTGGAGGTGGGTGTCGGCGACGGAAGTGTGGGCGCGGGGCCGGCGGTAGGCTCAATAGAGATTACGCCGACAACAAGTTGTTGACCTACTGTTAGATTGCAATCCTGATCGAGGCGCGTGTTTAATAAACGTAGTTGCGCGACGGTGATCCCATGCAAGAGCGCCACCTGCCCGCAGTTATCCCCGTCCACCACTGTGTATAGGATGCGACCATCCGCTCCCGGCGTGGCAGTCACAAATCCCTGCCCGCGCGGCGCGGCGGAGGCTTGCGTCGAAGAGAAGGCAATGCCCACAACAAGAATCGACAGCAAATAAAAGCAAATAATGAGTATGGTTCTGCGGTTCATCGGCGGGATTATATCAGGGTTGGTTATTGCCTCGCGCGCGGCACTTGGAACTGCAAAGCGCGCAAGGGAAAATCGTTTCGCGCTCCTACATTCTTGCTTAGCGATAAGAACAATCGATCTACGAGAGTGTTTCTTAAGTCTTTTTGGCTCTACCGTTTTTAACGGGAAACCATTTTTCAAACACAAAGGACACGACGGTCACAAAGGAAAAACACAAGGAATCTAGGCTCTTTTCCCCCTTTGTGTACTTTGTGTCCTTCGTGGTGAGGCTCTTTCTCGTTGATTACGGGACACCCGTCTTTTTTTTGGACACGGATAACGCGGATTTCACGGAGAAAACCATTTAAAAATCCGTGTTTGACCGTGTCATCCGTCAAACTTGTACTGCGACTGAAAGGAGTGTCGAAGTATCCGTGTACTTAAGAAACAGTGTCTAAGCGTTATATCGCTTTCGGATTTCCGGCAAAAAATAATCGTCGAAGAATCGATCCGCATCGTATTCCGGTTGCCAGCCCCACTCGGCGCGCGCCAGTGAATCGTCCACATCTTCGGGCCACGAGTCGACGATGCCCTGCCGGCGCGGGTTCGGCTCGAACGTAATCTCCGCGCCGGGAAAGGCTTTCAACGCGCGGTCGCGGAACTCGCCGGCGGTAAGCGCGAATGCCGCAATGTTATATACCTGATGGCTCAACTTCTCGCGCGGCGCGTCCATCAACATCAACAGCGAGCGGATCGCGTCGGGCATTGCCATGAACGAAATTTTCGCGTCTTCGCGCGCGAAACAGGCATAGGGCTTCCCCTGCGCCGCGGCGTGGAGCATTTCCGGTCCGTAGTCGCTGGTGCCGCCGCTCGGCAGGGTAAAGGCTGAGATCAAGCCGGGGAACCGAATCGACCGAAAGTCCAGGAAGTGAGGCGGGTTTTCATCCAAATGTTTTTGACCGAAAAACTTGCTGTAATAAATTCCCAGTTTTTCACAATACAACTTATTGCATCCATACATGGTCTGCGGCGCGTTATATTCGTTTTCCTTCACGCGCCCCGCCGAGTTCTTCACCGCAAGAGTCCCCATCCCGTAGGCCGCGATCGAGCTCGGGAACAAAAACTTCACCGACTTGCGATGCTTCTCCGAACGATACGCGGCGAGCATGAGCAACTGCATGGTGCCCTCCACGTTGATGCGATGCGCCTCCTCGCTTGCCACCTCGGCTTTGGAAGACAGCGACGCCGCAAGATGAAAGATCACATCGAAATCGTAATCGTAAAATGTTTTGATCTTGTACACCAGGTCCCCCTGCACATGCTCCGCAGAAATATTCTTGATGCTCTCGGGCAACGGCGCCAGGTCCGACGTTGTGATGTGATACCCGCCGCGCCGCGCCAATGCCTGCACCAGAGCCTGACCAATTTCTCCGCACGCGCCCGTCACCAGCGCCTTCTGTTCAGTCATACAATCTCCTTGTATGCTAGAATGTCGAACGACGATATTGTACTTCATGCGAACCCTACTCGTTATTTTTTTGATGGGATGTCTCACCTCATCCTGCTCGCCAGCGGATGCGATTCCAACCGCCTCAGCCACATCGTCCTCGGAGACTCCGCTTCCAACGCCGAGTGTGGTCTGGTTCCCCCCCTCTGCCACGCCAACCCTTCCAGCGGTGGTGACAGCCACCTCCACACCAGAGATGAAACCCGGCATTGGCGCGTTGATCCTCAATGACGATTTCTCCGATTTCGCCTCATGGGACACTGCCGTATCGGACCAGGGGAGCGCCGCCATCAGCCGCAACCGCTTGACCATTGTTGTGCAACCCGGCATTTATCTCGCCAGCCTAAGGCACGATCTGGCTGTGGGTAACTTCTACGCCGAGATCACCGCGCGAACGAGCACCTGCCGCGGCGACGACAACTACGGGCTGATCCTCCGCGCCGCGGGAAATTCGTTCTATCGTTTTGCTCTCGCTTGCAATGGTCTGGTCTTCGTGGAGCGAGTCAAAACCGGCACGCGGCTGACCATCTTCGAGCCGGTCGCCAGCGGGGACGCCCCCCCGGGCGCACCGGGCGAAGCGCGCATTGGCATTTGGGCGGTCAACGCCGAGATGCGGGTCTTTCTCAACGGTCGTTTTCAATTCAGCATCATCGATAAAAGTTTTCCCAACGGTGGTTTCGGCGTGTACGCGCGTTCGGCGGGCGATACCCCGGTCACGGTTACGTTTTCCGATTTAATCATCTACGATGTCAATTACACCGCGCCCACCAGAACTCCTTCGCCATAATTCAGAATTAAAGAACAAAAGAACTCCGAAGGAGTGGGATTTTTATAGATGGAAGGCAATATATGATGCAACCTCGAAGGCACCGCGTTGAGCTTGTCGAAACGAGTGTCATGTTTTGGAGCATCATGTCATCCCTTCGGGATTTAGAAAAATTAACGTTTCGTTCTAGAATCGTTACATCCCTTCGGGATTGATTCAACGTGAAAGCAATTTGCCGATTTACGAATTACCACTTACCAATTACTATTAAACAATGTCGCGCAACAAATTGAATAACCTGACCAACAAGGAATGGTTGAAGTTCCAGAAGTCGTGGTTCATCCATAATCCTCCGCCGCGCAAGAAGGGCGTGTTGGTTCATCCCGCCAAATACCCAGAGACGATGGCGCAGGAGTTCATCGAGTTCTTCACCAAGGAAGGCGAGACCGTCCTCGACCCCATGGCAGGGACAGGTTCGACTCTCGTCGCGGCATTGCGCGCAGGGCGGAATAGTTACGGCATCGAGTTGAATCCCAAATACGCAAAGATCGCGGCGAAGATCATTGAGGAGGAAAGAAAAGTGTTGGGCGAAGAGGTCGAAGGTCTAACGTCGAAAGTCATCAATGGAGATGCCGCCTCAATTACCAATTACCAATTACCAAGTATTGATTACGTCCTCACCTCCCCTCCCTATTGGGATATGTTGAAAGCAAGAGGCGCAGAGACTCAAAAGAAACGCCGCGACTCCGCCGAGTTGGACGTCCACTATTCGGATGACCCGCATGACTTGGGAAATATTGAGGATTATGAAAAATTCTTGGAGGGGTTGGTTGAGATTTACAAACGACTGAAGCCGTTACTACGCGAGAAGGCGTATCTCACGATCATCGTCAAGAACGTGAAGAAGGGCGGGAAGATCTATCCGCTGGCGTGGGATATTGCGAGGGAACTGGGGAAGACGTACACACTAAAAGACGAAAAAATCTGGTTGCAGGATAACCAATCCCTCGCGCCGTTCGGGATGGGTTCCGCGTGGGTGAGTAATACGTTCCATCATTATTGTTTGCAATTTAGGAACGAGCGCGGAAACCCATGAGCAAAAAAGAAAACAAACAGCCCGAAGGCGACGATTACCTTGAACAACTCCAATGGCAATCGAGTTTTCGAGGGCGCTGGAGCTCTCGTTTTACGCCACGATGGAAATATAAAATCGCGTATGGCAACAAAAAGCAAACCCTGGTCGATAGGATATTAAGTTGGCTGGTAGTGGTTTTGTTGGTTGCGGGCTTGTTTATCGCAACCACGACTCCAATTTCACATGGAGAATATGGTTTGCCAATTGTGGCGGGATCGATTATTTCATTGGCTACCGTTTTCTTTCTGTTTGCCGTTCGAGACGCTAAAAAAGTCAACGATGATGATGACGAAGACTTCGAATGATTACCCCCTCCAACCTCCTCCACCTCCCCTACACCCGCGATTTGACCGAGGCGGGGATTGCCTACGCGCTGAGGTCGTTGCCGCACATGTTCAATCGCATGGGCGCGTCGCCGTATGACAAGTTGCGACGAACTGTCGCGGGCGTGGCGGTGGAGTTGGCGTTTCGGCGGCATCTTTCGGAGCAGAAGATTCCCTTCGATGTGAAAGGCGCGGCTCCGTTCACGAACCCGCATCGCTATGATGTGTCGCTTGGCGGGCGGAGATGCGACATCCAATCTTTTTTCATTTCGCATCGCGATCAAATTTCAGAGATGAAGCGCAACCCGCAGGTGATCTTGAACGCGCCCGCGCTTATCCCCTCCGACCAAAATGCGGCGGAGGGACATTTGGACAGCGACATTTACCTCTTCGCATTTTTATCCGGTCTCATCGCCGCATCGCAGGAGGATTTGAGGAAAGCCGTCGGCGCGGGACAGCCGCATTACTTGGTTCACGTCATGCCTGATGCGTGGGCGCGTCCCGCCGCGTGGGCTCCGCTCGGCGCGCTGGTCGTCAAGTCGGAAGCGGAGGAGACGATGAGGCTCGAGTTGGGCGGGCAGGTCGAAGGGCGAGAGACGCGTCTGCTGGAGGTGGAGATTCCGCCGCGCGGGCGAGTCGAAATCTCCAATGAATTCTTTTCGCTGGCGCGCATCCACAGTAAAACGCCGCCGAACGCGCGGATCGGGATTCGAAAAATGAGCGAAAGCGAAGCGCATGTGATCGGCGCGTTCGATTGGGGTAATATCTGGGTCTACGGCATGGGCATTGTGCTGGCTGGCTATCTATCGCGCGAAGAGTTCAACCGCCGCGCCGCGCCCATCCCTGAAGGCGCGCGAGTGTTTCAATATGAAAAGACGCGCGTCAAGAATCTCGCGGTGTCGGTGGTCGATCTGAAACCCATCGCCAATTTATTCAACCGCATAAAGGAACAAACAATATGAAACTAAAACGCATTGGTTTGGGTTTGTTGGTTTTATCCATGCTTTCATGCAATTTCGTCACGCGGATGATTATCCCCGCGACCGCTACGCCGATCCCAGCCTCGACGCCGATCGCAACCCTCACGCCAACTCCCTCTCCGTTGGTCCCATCGTACATTCCGCCAGAGTGTCAGGCCTCCGCGCCGTTCGCCACGATCTCGCCGGACCTTGCGCTGGCTCAGCCCACCGTCACCTTTGAGCCGAACCCCGAAGTTTCCAAAGACCTGCAAGTGGATGTGTTCGACGAACTCACCAAAAAAGTGGATGCGGTGTACGTGTACCCCGATTTCAACGGCAAAGATTGGGCAGAGATCAAAGCGCGTTACCGCGCCAAGATCGAAGCGGGGTTGGATACCGAATCGTTCTACCTGGAAATGCAGGCGATGATCAACGAACTGGGCGACGAGCATTCGTTTTATCTTTCGCCTCTCGAGGTGGAAGCCTCCGAAGCGGAGTTGCGCGGCGAGAACGATTATGTGGGCGTGGGTATTTTCTCCCTGCCCGATCCCGAGCGGCAGATCATCTCGATCATTTCCACCTTCCCCGACTCGCCCGCCGAACATGCGGGAATTAAACCGCACGATAAAGTGATTGCCGTGGATGGAGTCCCTCTGCAATTCGATGTCGACGCCACGCGCCAAATTCGCGGACCGAAATGTTCGGCGGTGACGCTCACGGTGCAAACGCCGGGCGAGTCGCCGCGCGACATCATGTTGGTCCGCGCCTCCATTCAGGGAAACCTGAACATCGTTTCACAACTTGTGCCAACCGCCGACGGTTCGAAGATCGGCTATATTTTCATCCCCACCTTTTTCGATGAAACGATTCCCCCGCAGATGATCGACGCGCTGGAAGCATTCGGTCCGCTGGATGGGCTGATCCTCGACGTGCGCTTGAACGGCGGCGGGAGCAGTTCGGTGGTGGACCCGATCTTTGAACTGTTCGTAGACGGCGTGCTGGGGAAATTCGTCAGCCGCAACGATTCGCGCACGCTTCAGGTCAAAGCGGACCCCATCAACAACTCGCAGACCGTGCCGATCATCGTCATCGTAAGCGAGGATACCGTCAGCTATGGCGAGATCTTCGCCGGGGTGTTGAAAGACCTCGGTCGCGCAAAAGTGGTCGGGCAGACCAGCCTCGGCAATGTGGAAGTGTTGCACGGCTATGACTTCGACGACAACTCACAGGTGTGGATCGCCTCTGAAACTTTTTACTCCGCCACCTCCGAAACCAATTTCGAACTATCGGGGATCATCCCCGATGTGGAAGCCTTCGCCGAATGGGATTCGATCACCTTCGAGACCGATCCTTCCATCAAAGCGGCAGTTGAGTTATTGGGACATTGACCCCTCCGCCGCTGTAACGGCGGGAGGAGTGGATCGGATTAAATTTGACTCATCCGCTTCTGGTACACTTTTTCGCATGACAAAAAGAAATATCGCATTGAGCATAGTGGGGTTGATTGTGTTCGCCATTCTGCTCTATCAAATCCCCGCGATCAACAGCCGTTTATCGTGGCGGTTTGAAGTGGCGCGAACGTATGTGAGAAATGTTCTTCACCCGGTGGGCAATGTGCCGACGGCAATTCCACAGCCGGCGAACACTGTTGCGCCGACGATTGCGATTCAACCAACGCAGACGAATGACCCACAGGGCGCAAGCGGAGTCGTCACTACGATCATTCCTCCGACGCCCACGCTTGCGCCGCCTCCCGCTCAGGCATTCCTCAATTCCCCTCCGTATGAAAAACAGACCGCGAACAACTGCGGTCCCGCCGCGCTTTCGATGATGTTACACATGTTCGGCTGGAACGGTTCGCAAAAAGATATTTCGGATGTGATCAAACCCGTCAATGGCGACCGTAACGTCAACCCCGAAGAGATGGCGTTCTGGGTGCGTAATTATGCGGGCTGGCTCCGCATCGAATACCGCGTGGGCGGCGACCTCGAAACGCTCAAACGACTGCTCGCCGCGGCGTATCCAGTCATCGTTGAATCCACCACCGCGCTCAACCGCGAAGACTCGGGCTGGGCAGACGACGATCTCTGGGCGGCGCATTATCTATTGCTCACCGGCTACGACGACGCCGCGCAAACCTTCACCGCGCAGGATACCTATCGCGGACCCGACAAAACAATTCCCTACGCCCAACTCGAATCGGAATGGAAGCCGTTCAATTATGTATACCTGATCGTCTACCTGCCGGAACAGGAAGAGGCGATCAAGACGATCCTCGGTTCCAACTGGGACGCGGACCTGAATCGCCAGCGGGCGCTGGAACTCGCCCAAGCCGCCACAGCCGCGGATGCCTCCGACTCGTTCGCCTGGTTCAACGTGGGGAGCAACCTCGTCTACTTCGAACGCTACGATGAAGCCAACGCCGCGTACGACACCTCGCGCGAACTCGGTCTGCCCCAGCGGATGTTCCGCTATCAATTCGGTCCGTTCCTTGCCAACTTCCACGCGAATCGAAACAACGATCTGCTCGCGCTCACGGAGTACGCGCTCCAACGCACCGAAATGTCCGAAGAGACCTGGCTCTGGCGCGGCTGGGCGCTCTATCGCGATGGCGATCTCAACGGCGCGATCAAAGCATGGCGCAAAGCGTTATCGGTTCGCCCCGGGTACGAAGACGCGTTGTACGCGTTGAATTTCGTCGGATCGACGCCGTAATGCAAACTTCAGTTTGTATGAATCGTAAAACTACGCCTTGCGAAACTATGGCGCAAAATCAATTTTGCGTTACGGGAAGCGCCTCATGAAAAAAATTTTTCCAATTCTCATTGCCATCCTCACTGCCTGCGCGAGCGCGCCCGCGAGTCCGATCGTTGCGCCGACATCGCTTCCATCGGCAACCGCCGTCGCGCCGACCTCCACTGCCGTCCCTGCGGCAACTGCCGAGGTGACTGCGCCCAGCCCCACATCCACGAGTGAAGCGCAGATCTTCCGCTTCTCGTCCGTGGACGGGATGCCGCAAGTCTACATTCCCAACGGCATCCTCCACATGGGCGGCTACGATGTCCGCGCCGCGCCGGATGAATTCCCCGCGCGCGATGTGACGCTCGACGCATATTGGATGGACCAACTCGAAGTGACGAATGCAATGTATGCGTTGTGCGTGAATGCGGGCGCGTGCGAGCCTCCGCAGAATCTCGGCACGGCGAGAATCGCCGACTATTTCGGCAATTCTGAATTCAAAGATTATCCTGTGGTTTACGTCGCGTGGGGGCAGGCAAAAACGTATTGTGAATGGGCAAACCGCAGGCTCCCCACAGAGGCGCAATGGGAACGCGCCGCGCGCGGCGACGATCTGCGAACCTTCCCCTGGGGTGAAGACAAACCCGATTGGCGCTTCGCAAATTTCAACATGCTCGTGACGGATACCTCGCGCGTGGGAAGTTACGCCATGGGCGCCAGCCCGTTTGGCGTGTTGGACATGGCGGGCAATGTGGCGGAATGGACGAACGATTTTTACGATTTCGATTTTTATCTGACATCGCCGTTGGCGAATCCGCTGGGACCCGAATCGAGTTCAAGTTTGAACCGCGTGGTGCGCGGCGGAAGTTTGGGCGATGCGGAGATCAACATCCGCGTGTCGAAGCGTTCGTCGGTGCGAGGGTCGAACTTGAACGCCGCGCCGGGGTCGGAATCTTATCTTGGCGATTTTTCCCCCCGCATTGGGTTTCGCTGCGCGGAAGATGAGTAATGGATGGTACGCAGTTTGTAGCGCGGCAAAATTTATGGTCCTTTGGTCGTTGCCGTGATTCTGCGCGCGGAGTGGGCGGATTTCGCGGAATATCACGGATAAAATCCTTTTAAAAAAACGCGTGAAACCGTGTTGTCCGTGAATTCCGTGTCCAAAGAGTTCGTGAGTACAGCGATTCCCAGAGACCTAAATTTATTTTGCCTGCGGCGGCAATTTATTCCCCTCGCCCAACTGGGTCACTTCCACCCATAACGAACCCGCCAGTTCATACCCGATCAAGTGATTGTTCGGCTTCACCTGCAAATTAAGCGGTCCTTTGAACGGCGCGCAACTGAACAGGTGAAATTTTACCCCGGGCACCAGACCCAGGTCTGCGAAGTAACGGAGTTTATCGCCATCGTGAGTGCGCACGCGGGAGATGACGCAATCGGACCCGGATGGAACGTCCAATAAATTGACATCCTTCACCAGCGGCATCACGCCGTCTTTGGATGGAATCGGTTCGCCGTGCGGACAACGCGCGGGGTGTTCGGTAATTTCATCGATCCGATCCTCGATCTGGTCGTTGACCCCCAACGCGAACGAATCCGAAATCTCGTGCGCTTCATCCCAGCCGTATTTCATCACTTTCACCAGGAACACTTCCACCAGCCGGTGACGACGCAACGACGGCATGGCGATCTTCTCCCCTTTGGTTGTCAGCCGCACGCCGCGATATTTTTCGTGATCGAGATAATTCAACTTCTTCATCCGCGCCACCATACGCGCCGTGGCTTGCGCGGACGAATTTGCGTGTTCCGAAAGTTCGGTCAACGCCACAAATTGCGAATCCTGCTGTAGCCTATAGATTTCCGCCGCATAGCGTTGCATTGCGGGTGTCGCCATCGAATCTTCTCCACAAACCGAAATGTTTCACTGGATGTGAAACAGAGTAATCAACCAATGCCTGGAAATTCCCAGCGCAGGCATTATAACATCGGCAACCCGACCACTTTCCTCGGAATAGGAGAATTTCAAAGCGGATCAAAACAAGCGCATAATCCGCAATTTCCCAGACACATCGAACGATCGCTTGGACTTTTGCCGGGACGATGCGAGCGCGGTTCCCTCCACGACGACGGCTGATTCGCCAGCGTAGAGTCGCTCTCCCTTTTAGAAACAGGCTCCCCGTCAAAATGACGCGGAGCCTGTTTTTGTTTCTGCGCATGTCATGCTAAGCCGTTTTTTGGCGAAGCATCTCCTCCACGACAAAGGAGACTCTTCGCTATCGTTCAGAGTGACATGCCTAACTGAATATCCCCATCTCGCCCGTCGGTGTATACCCAGGAAAAACAGACGCGACATCTGCGTTGCCCAAGCGGTGTGTGAGCATCTCGCTCAACACCTGACGATAATCGGTGGTGATGGCGAGGTCGGCGTGATCGTAGAGTTGATCGTTGTGCAAGCCAGGCCACGCGCCGTAGACCTGCCCGCCGTTGACTCCGCCGCCAAGCGCGAACATCACATTGCCATGACCGTGATCGGTGCCGTAGGATTCATTTTGCACGAGGCGGCGACCGAACTCGCTGATGACCACGACGGATAATTTATCGGTGTAGCCCGAATCGAGATCGAGATAAAAATTGGATAGTCCGCTGGCGAGGTTGCCGAGCAAGTCTGCGATGTAACCGCCGTCGCCGTCGTTTTCGTATTCGTGCGTGTCCCAGCCGCCGTAATCAACAGTCGCCACGCGCAGACCTGTGTCGAGTTTGATCATCCGCGCAACGGTTTTCAGTTGCTGGCTGAGTTCATCGTCGTTATAACTCGCGCCGTTCGATGGCTGATACTCTCCCTCCACGATGGGGCTGACGATGTCGAGCGAATCGAGCGTGCGGATGCCCGCGCGATGCAGGAGAGTCTCGCCGTTGTACATCTGACGTAGCGCGGTTTGTTGCGACGCGGCGAGACCGTTATCCCATTGCGAGAACTCGGAGGGGTCGTTGAGATTCACAGTGGGGACAAAATTCAACAGCGACGACGGCGCGCCCGACGTGGACAGCGCGGGCAAAATAGACGACACGCCTTGTGTCTGCAAATGGCGCGTGATCCATCCTGAGGTTGTGCTTTTCTGCCCAGGCGTTCCCAGCTCGATGTATTCCATCGCGTCGAAGTGACTGCGCGTGTCGTAGTTGAGTCCCACCGCGTGGACGACCGCCATCTTGCCTTGCTGGTATAGTCCATGCAACGGGGCAAGAGCGGGATGCAGACCGAATTGATCGTTCAACGGCAACAAATTGCTGATCTTGATGTTCGGTCGCGCCAATTCGTAATAGCCGCGATCGTCGCCAGCCATCGGCGGGACAACGTTGAGCGCGTCCCAGCCGCCGCGTAAAAAGACGACGACGAGCGTATCTGCCGAAGAATTATCCTGCCTGAACGCGACGTTGGTTAATCGCGCGCCAGCCAGTTCGGCGATGGCGGCGGAGCATCCCTGCAAAAAGTTTCGGCGTGAGTGTTTTTGTGTTGGCATGAAAATTATCCTTGTCAGATTCTTAGCCACAGAGCGCACAGAGAAAATGAGTTTTTCTCAGAGGTCTCTGTGAACTCTGTGGCAAAGCAAAGTTATTTCCACTGAAAATCGGGGCTCATGAGAATCACTTCGACCATCGCGGGCAGGACGTAATCAATGTGATCCTGCGGCAATTCATCTTGCGTTCCATAGTCCTGCGCCATGACCGCGATCACTGCCTGACGGTCCGCGTCGGACATGGGGCGATTCAAGATGCGCGGAATCCAAAAGTCCGCGAGGGATTCGGCGGTGCGGAGTTCGGCGGGAGTCTGTGCAACGATGTCCGTGCGGATGATGCGTTGTTGTTCCTCGTCGTCCATCCAATTTTCAGTGATGCCGACCGCAAAGTTCCAACGATACAACAAAGACATCGTGTTCGCCCACGCCTCTTTGACATCGGGATAGCCATCAGGCGGACGCCGCTCGAACATGGCTTGACCCATCATCCCGCACATCCATGCGATTCCGCCAGGAAGTTTGGTGAAGTCCGTGTTGACGGCGCGCATCATCGAGATGGCGGCTTCGATGGGACGTTTGATCTTCGCGCCCCACGTCTGTTTGAATTCGGGCGAAAGCAGGATCGTCTCGACCACGCGCTTGAGTTGATCGGGCGCGGTCAGGTTCGCCATAAAAGTGGACGCGGCGGCTTCCACGACCGAATCAGGCGGATTGTCCGAAATGAAGCGGCGAGCGAGTTTGCGCGAAATGAATCGCGCGGTGCCAGGATGATACGCGAGCAAATCCAACACGTCGCGTCCATCCTTCATATCTTCCTGATCGGCGGGGATGTATCTTCCGAGGATCAATTTATTGAAGCGGTCGTGCCACGGCTTGTAATATAAAAAGCGCCCCGTCTTCTCGACGCCGTCTTCGTACTCGTAAATGTCGTCGTCCACGCGCCAGCCCGTGAGCGCGCGCGCAGATTCATAAACGTCGTTATCCACATAGCCGATTGCGATGCCATTCGCATCTTTCGCGATGGTGTTCGGGTCTTGCACGCCGAAATAATTTTCCGCGCCAAGCGTGTGCAGTTCGAAAAGTTCGCGCGCAAAATTTTCATTCGGTCCCGCATCCGATGAATTGTTTTGATTCAAGTAATACAACATCGAGGGATGCGTCGCCACCGCTTCAAGCATTTGCCTGAAGTTGCCGAGCATGTGCGCGCGCAACACGTCGCGGTTGTATGAAGCGAGCATCGGCACGCCATCGTCCTGCCAAAAATAAACATTGAAATGATTGTGCCAAAAATCGGCAAGCACTTCGACGAGTTGTTTTTTGCTATACACCGCGCGCAAGAAAGTCGCGTCCACTAATTCGTACGCGGGTTTGGAATACCAATCCCAATATGCTTCATCATTTGAATCATACGGGTTGCTGGCGATGTGATCGAAATACAATTCGTCCTGCGTTTTGTGCAGTGTTTCAAATCCCGCCGCGGCGTAACGCGCTTCGAACTCGCCGTCGTCAATCGTATCGGGATTCAATTGTTGCGCAACGTAATTTTGCAGACGTTCATCATCCGTCGCGCCCAACGCGTTGAACGCGTCGAGGTCGCCGACGCGCGCTCCGTACGCCATGCGACTCAACGCGATGATTCCCAACGCAACAGGCGGAAGCACAGGTTCGAGAGGAATGCCCGTCGGATTCATCGGCGGCTCGACCACCCGCGTCGGGTCCGGACCTGGAAACTGCTCCGGCGCGCACGCCGCCAGCGCGGCAGACGTTCCCGCGAAAGCGCCCATCAACTTGAGAAAATCCCTGCGATTCATTTTGGTTCTTTGTTGAAGCATATTTACATCTCCTCGTGAAAACGAAGCGGAAGTGTATCAAAACTTTTTCCACCCCTGAAATCACCCGTTGGTATAAAAACTTAATCATTGACACTGTATCCTTGAGGGGAGCATTCATCCTAAACGGCCCCCAAGACCCCGAAGGGGTCAAATGATCGTAGCAATGATGTCGCACCAAGGGCGATCAACCCCGAAGGGGTGTCAGAGGCGATAAAGATATGTCATCCCTTCGGGATTTGAATCGATGCTGCCAATTTTCTATAACCCTGCCATCCCTGCGGGATTGACATGGTGAGTTTCTAACCAGCAACAACACCAAATATTTCATGAAACGCTTCCACAATCTCCTCTTTCACGCGCTCCATCGAAGGCGGTTCGGGGAATAGATCGGCAAGCGAGACAATTGGCTCATCCTGCAAACCGCAGGCGATGATGCCGTCCCAATATTCCATGTCGGGATTCACATTCAACGCAAAGCCGTGACGCGACACGCCGCGCGCGTCCACCTTGATGCCGATCGCCGCGATCTTGGCTGGCTTCTTCCTATCTTCCGGCGAACAGCGCGGACAACGTGAATGCACATCGGCTTGAATCCATACGCCGGTTAAACCTTGGCGTTGTCCCGCTGCGAGACCGAGTCGCGCCAAGGCGGTGATGATGGTCTGCTCCAGTTTGCGGACGTAGCCGACGTAATCGGCTTCGGGGATTCTTCCATCAGACCTCACAGGTCTCAGAGACCTGTGAGGTCTTAACGGAATGAGTGGCAACAACGGATACCCAACCAATTGACCCGGTCCATGATAGGTCACGTCGCCGCCGCGATCTACCCAGTGGATGGCGATTCCTTTTTCTTTCAGTTGCGATTCGCCCCACAGCAAATTTTCCTGTTTGCCGCGCCGACCGAACGTGTAGACGTGCGGATGCTCAAGAAGCAAAAGAGTCGGCGGGCGCTTCCCCTCCGCGATCTCTTCCGCGTATTGATCCTGCAACTTCCACGCGGATTCGTATTCGATCAAGCCAAGGTCTTCAACAACAAAATTCATTTTGAAACTGGCAGACGCGCGGGTCTGCCCCTACAGAAATATTCTCCGATACAAATCCGATTCCAACAAACTGTTCGGATCGCATCGTTTTTTGAGTTTCTTGAACTTCTCAACCGCTTCATCCCCAAGGAATTTTCGAGTTGACTCGGCGGTCGTCTCGCTGTTCTTGGCGAAATAGAATCGCCCGCCCGCATCCAGCACGATGCGGTCGAACTCTTGCAACACCGCTGACAACTTGGCGCGATTCGAATCGGTCACTTTGAAATCCAACGCGAGCGAGAAGCCGTCCACGCCGTGTGTCAGCAGAAATTTATCGGGGCGGTGACGTTTGGTCACGCCGAGATAAGATGGTAACTTGTTTCGATGTGAAAATCGAATCATTTCGCGCCACGCATCCTCTGCCGTTTCTTTTGGGAGGAACGATTGATATTGGATCAACCCGCCGCGCCCGAAGGAACGTTCCCAGCCGGGCGCGTAATCCAACAGAAAATGAAACTCATCGTGCGATTGTTGAAACGTATGCGCGCGTAATGCCAGTAAATACCTGCCGATGTTGACAAAACGCATCCCAATATTATTCATCATCGGCTTCATGAAATAATACAGCATGGATTTCGGCACCACGCCGAAAAAACGATCGGGCAAATGTTGATTCGAAAGGTCTTCAGTCTTTTGCGGATTCGGGTCTTCGCCTTCGTTGAGTTGCCTCGCGGCGTGGATCTGTCCGCGCCCCAAACTGTTTCCACTCGCAAACGCGTCTAGCCAGCCGACGATGTAATCATGGGTTGGCGCGTGTTCGCGCAGGTCGCTTAAGTGTCGGCTGAGATCCGGCGCGTGCCAGGCGTCCACAGCCACAAGTCCGGAAAAGATGCGTTTCATCTGTAACGTGATGGAAGTAAAGACTCCGAGCATCCCCAGCCCGCCGATCATCGCGTAAAACAAATCCGCGTTTTTCTTTGGCGCGCAAGTGATTAACGCGCCGGTCGACAGCATCGCGGTAAATTCAATCACGTGTTCGCCGATGGGACCGACCTGAAAATTATTTTTTCCGTGGATGTTCGCGCTGAGGCATCCGCCCAGCGTCGTTTTCATCGTGCCGGAGACGACGGGGGGCCACCAGCCGTCGGGTTCGACTCTCTGCCACAACTGTTCGAGCGTGACGCCCGACTCGCATCTCACCACGCCTGAGGCTGGGTCCCATTCGGCGATCTGATTCATCCCCCGCATATCCAGCACGATGCCGCCGCCGTTAAGCGACGCGTCGTTGTAACTGATGCCCGTGCCGCGCGCGGTCACTTTCAACCCGAGTTTCTTCGCGAGTTGAAACGCTTCGTAGATATCTTCTGTACGTTGGATTGGAATTCGATACGATGAGGCTTGGAACGAATGACCGAAATTTTCGAGTTTTGTGAAGGTGTGGTTGAGGTTGAGGGACATTGCAAAACTGGAGACTAGAGACTGGAGACTAATCTCTAGTCTCCAGTCTCTAGTCTCTGCCTTTAGAATGACAATCTTCTAAAAATAAACGACGGCGTATGTTGGATCGCCAGCATGATCCAACGCCAGATCGGCGCGGTGTAAATGACCTGCTTGCGTTTCTTCATCGCTTTCACAATATGCTCTGCGGCTGTAGAGGGTTCAATGGCAAACGGAGTTGGACCGAGCGCGGCTTTGAGCATTTCAGTTTTCATGAAGCCGGGTTTCACCGTCAACACGTTCACGCCGTGACGGGTGAGCCTGTTTCGCAACGCTTCGAGGTACGTCGTCAGCCCGGCTTTGGAGGTGTTGTAGCCGGGATTTCCAACACGCCCGCGATCGCCAGCGACAGAGGAAATGCCAACGATCTGTCCCGCCTTTGCCGATTGGAACATTTCGGCAATCGGCGTGAGCCATGCCATCGCGCCGATCAAATTGACTTCGATCATCTGGCGGTCGTTCTCGAAGTTGTATTTGTCCATTCCGCCGGGCGGTTGGTTGACGCTGGCAACATAGACAACCGCATCCAAGCCACCGAGGTCGGCAACGATCCTGAGGAGCAGGTCTGGAACTTTATCGTACTCCGTCACGTTGTGCGCGTATGAGCGAGCGTTCCCGCCTTGTGAATTGATCTCCTGACACAGCGCGTCCAGCGCATCTTTTCTACGAGCTAGCAGGGCTAGGGAATAGCCGTCTGAGGACAGTTGGCGGGCAAGTTCCGCGCCAAGTCCATCCGACGCTCCGATGATAAGTCCGCGGCGGCGTGGATGAAGTGGAGTGGCTGGGGCAGGTATGGGTGGGAAAGACACGATTCCTCCAGATATGGGACGCTCTCCATTGTAGCATATCCATTTTGACAAGGTTGTAATGGGCATGTAACCCCATCATCGCCCATGCTGGTTATAATTTGCGCCATCATGGTCAAACAGGACAAATGAGTCAGTCCCTTGCGTCGGGATCATGATTAAATCTAGGTTCTTGTGTGAGTATATGGACGATATCCGATCCAAAATTTTAGAAGACGCTTATCAGGTGTTGGAAACTCAGGGCGAATCCCCGATTGCGCGGGAATATCTGCTCAAACTCTTGGATGTGCTTTCCGTCGCCCTGGAAAAATATTCGCAAGGCAATCCCGAAGAATCGAAAAATCTGGCATTGCAGTTGATCGATCATCGCGCCATGCTGATGATGCTCAAACAACAGACCGATGAACTGGACGCGCTCAAAAAGTTGAGCATCAATCTCACCTCCAGTCTCGAACTGGCCGATGTGCTCAATGCTGTGGTCACCGAGGCGATGCGCCTGGTGTTCAACGCGCGCGATGTCAGCATTTTTCTTTATGACGACCAGAAACTCTCGTTCGGCGCGGCGCTCGATTCGGAAGGCAAGCGCAACAAACCGTTCACCAAACCGAGAGGCAACGGGCTAACCTATACGGTTGCGCGCACCGGGGAGATGATCATCGTTGAGAGCACGCGCGCCCATCCGCTCTTTAAAGATATTGCGGATAATTGGGCGGGTTCTATAATCGGAATCCCTCTCAAGGTGGGGAAAAAGGTTGTCGGCGTGATGAACCTCTCCCGCGTGACGGCGGGAAAATTTTCGCATGCAGAACTGCGCCTCTTGAGCCTGCTTGCCGACCAGGCAGCGGTTGCCATCTCTAACGCCCGCTTGCACTTGATGATCAGCCGACAGGCATTCAGCGATACCGTCACCGGGTTACCCAACCGTCGCGCGCTCGATGAACGGCTCGAAGATGAAGCATCCGCCGCGCGCAGGAATAACTACTCCTTTGCCGTAATCATGATGGACCTCGACGGGTTCAAGGAAGTTAACGATACCTACGGGCATGGCATCGGGGATGAGGTATTACGCTATGTTTTTAATTTCATGGCGCGAGGCGTCCGCAACACAGATTTTCTGGCGCGTTACGGCGGCGACGAATTGACCCTGATCCTCACCCAGTCCGATTTATCCTCCGCCCGCATCGTAGCCGAAAAAATCGTCGAAAGCATGCAAAAACTCAAGTTCAAATTGCCCGACGGAAAAAACCTCAAACTTGGGATTTCCGGCGGCATCGCGCTCTACCCCATGCATGGTCGCACCGGTTCGGACCTGTTACGCGCGGCGGATGCGGCGCTCTATCAGGCAAAAAAATACGAACGCGGTTCATTTCAGATCGCGCGCGGGGTTACCGCTCCGCTCTCGAAGATCAAACTTCCCGAATAAGAGCCTCCGCTTTACAACGCGGGTTATAATCGACGAAAACCAAAGTGACAGCCGCCTTGAAGGTGACTGCCGCTTCTCACGGAGGACTCTTCATGCCGCCCAAAGTAAAAATCATCCTCAACCCCATGGCAGACATGGGCAATGCCTGGCGCGTCGCGCGCGACCTGCGCTCCATCACCGCACAACACGGCAACGTCACATGGAGCGGAACGGTCTACCCGGGTCACGCAATTGAATTGGCGCGTGAAGCAAGCGAGGAAGGCTACGAACGAATCATCGCGATGGGCGGCGATGGCACAGTCCATGAAGTGGTCAATGGAATCATGCAGGCGCCTGAGCATAAACGTCCCATTCTCGGAGTTGTCCCCGTCGGCTCAGGCAACGACTTTGCGCACGGCATCGGCGCGACGAAAAAATCAAATGAAGCGCTTGCGCGCGCGCTGAGCGGCGAAGTCTCCACCGTTGACCTCGGCTTGATGACCGACGGCGGCGGGCGCAAAGAATATTTCGACAACACGCTCGGCATCGGCTTCGGCGCGACGGTCACGATCCGTTCGCATCGCCTGCCCCTCTTGCGCGGCTTCCTCATGTATCTCACATCCGTCATACAAACGATTGTCATCGATCATAATCCCATCGCCATGCAGATCGAAACCGACACGGAACAATGGGAACAAAAAGTCATCTACCTCGTGCTATGCAACGGTCCGCGCGAGGGCGGCGGCTTCCTCATCGCGCCCGAAGCAAAAATCGACGACGGCATCCTCCACTACGCCATGATCACCGACGTAAGCCGCGCCATGATGTTCCGCATTTTGCCTGAAGTGATGAAAGGCACGCACGGACGATTCAAAGAAGTCAAAATGGGCACATGCAAAAAATTCTCGATCATCGCAGACCGCCCGCTCTACATCCACACCGACGGCGAAATCTTCTCAGGTCCAGGCACCGATGTCCGCAAAGTGAGTTTTGAAATTTTGCCGAACGCGCTCAAAGTTGTGCGCGGGTAATTACTCCCTGCTGTCCGCTTTCTACCGTAGAATATAGAAAGTGGAAAGTAGATATGCCCGACTTAATCCATTCCCTCCTCAACCAAGACATCGGACACCTCCGCATCATCGCGGATCTATGGGGACTCGATTTGGATTCTACGGATTCAGATTCAGCGCGGGATGAACTGTCCGCTTCTCTCCTCGACTTCGACCTGCTCGGAGACCATTTAGCCTCTCTCCCCCCCGAAGCGGCCTCCGCCCTCGCCGCCCTCCTCGCCTCCAACGGGCGGATCGCCTGGGCGGCGTTCTCGCGTCAATTCGGCGACATCCGCGAAATGGGCGCAGGCAAACGTGACAGGGAACATCCGCATCGCAGTCCCATATCGGCGGCAGAGATTCTTTTTTATCGCGGCATACTGGCGCGCGCGTTCTTTGAAACAGACAAAGGCTCGCAGGAGTTCGCGTATATTCCAGATGATTTACTCAAACTCATCAGCCACAGAGACACAGAGTCACAGAGAGAAATTCAAAAAGAATCTCCGCGTCTCCGCGACTCTGCGGCAATAATTGATCCATTGGGTCGCCCCGCCTCCCCCAACGAAAAAGGGACGGAGATTCCCGCCGACGATTCCATCCTCGACGATGCAACCACCCTGCTCGCCGCGCTGAGAATGGGTCGGGCGGATTGGCAATTTGACCAACGACTCGCCGCATTGCTTGCCGCTGCAAATCTCATTACGAACAACAACATCCAAACTGAACTTGTAAAAACTTTCCTCGAATCCCCACGCGCGGACGCGTTGAAGATGCTCCACGACTCATGGCTCGCAAGCGACTCGTTCAACGAACTCAAACTCATGCCGAACATCGTCTGCGAAGGCGAGTGGAACAACTCACCGCGCGAGACACGCAACACGATCCTCGGGTTCATCAATTCTGTCCCTGCCAACAAATGGTGGAGCGTGGCAAGTTTCGTCCAAGCGATAAAGCAAAACCAACCCGATTTTCAGCGTCCCGCAGGCGACTATGACTCATGGTTCATCAAACGCGCCTCCGACGGGCAATACCTGCGCGGCTTCGACTCATGGAACGAAGTGGACGGCGCGTTGATTCGATATTTCATCAATATTCTCCATTGGTTGGGGAGGGTTGATCTTTCGATTGCAGAGGGAACAACAGAACCCACTTCTTTCCGAATCAAGTCGAAGGTTGAAAGTCACAGGTCAGACCTTCGACCTTCGACCTTTGACGAGAGAGGCAAGGTTGCTGTTGCTTCCAATGGAAAAATTTCTATTCCGCGAGATGCGCCGCGCGTGGTTCGTTATCAGATTGCTCGTTTTTGTGAATGGGAAGACGATGGTTCTGACACATCACTTCGAAAATATCCCGCCAGTAGGAGCGCATACAAATATCACATCACTGCGCGATCGCTGAAACACGCCAAAGAGCAGGGACTCAAAGCCGAGCAATTGTTGTCACTGCTGGTGAAGCATACCGACAACAAAGTCCCGCCGCCGCTGGTGAAAGCGCTCAAACGCTGGGAGGCTAAGGGCACCGAGGCTCGGGCGGAGACTCAAACCATCCTACGGGTGAGTCAGCCCGAAGTGTTGGAAGAGATGCGTAAATCGCGGGCGGGAAAATTTTTGGGCGAGGTATTAAGTCCAACGGCGGTCATCGTCAAAAGTGGAGCCATCCAAAAAGTGATGGAGGCGATGATCGAGTTGGGCTTGTTCGCAGAGGGGAATGATTAGCCGCCCAACGCCATCACAACGGCTTTATTGATGTCGAGCGACTTGCCGCGTTCCAGTTCGAGTTCGATATCGTCGGTTCTTTCCTGTTTCATTTCATCGAGGATAATTTGAATATCGCGATGCGTGTCGCTATTGGCTTCAGGGTGATGCAGGCACGCGCCAAGGACGCGCAAGGCTCGTTCGCGTTGTCCTTCAACGCGCAAGACATAAGCATAGCCAACCAGTGAAAAGATGATCCACGAGCCGAGGTCGTTTTCGATGTTGAGTTGCAACGCCTCGCGCACCGACGCATAGGCTTCGCGAATTTCACCCAGCCCCGCCTGAGAATACGCGAGATTGACGAGCATGATCGAAAGCGCGTAGCGGTTGCCAAGTTCGCGGGTGATCTTGATCCCCTCCACCGTGTGCAGTCTGGCTTCGGCATAGCGTTTTTGAATTCGCAGTAACTCGCTCAGGTTACTTTCGGCGCGCGCCAACCCGTACCGGTCGCCGGAGGTTTTGCAGATCCCGATCGCTTGCAGGTGATACCGTTGGGACGATTCGTAGTCGCCGCGGTTGACACTGCTCATTGCCAGCATATTCAATGAAAACGCCTGCGCAATGGCATCGCCTGTTTTTTCGGTAATCGCGTAACTTTCTCTGCCAAACTGCTCCGCCTCTTCGTAAAGCCCCTGATAGTGATAAATGTAGCCCAAACTCGCCAGAGCATAGGCGGTGAGGTCGAGATCGTTCAACTCGCGCGCGATGGCAAGACTTTGCTGAAAACAGGTTTGGCTCACGTCAACATTATTTTGCTCCAAGCCGATGCGCCCGAGGCGGGCTAATGCCTTTGCCTTCAGGGCATGGTCGCCCGCCGAATGAGCCAGCGCGATACATTCCTCGAAGCGCGCCTTGGCAGTGGGGTAATCCGTCAGCCAGAGACAGGATGCGCCGATATGAAAAAGCATGAGCGCCCGCATGGCGGGGTTTTTATCCTCCGATGCGGCAATGATCGCCAACGCCCGCTCCGAGGCGGATAATGCCTCGTGGTACGCGCTCAGCCGCAGAGATTGGTCCGCCGCGCGTTCGAGAAAGTCCACCGCCCGCGTGGTGTCGCCTGCCAGTTCGTAATGCTGGGCGATCAAGCCGAGATACTCGCCGATCCGTTCGCCGCTTTGTTGGATCAGCCAATCTGCCGCCATGCGATGATACAGTTTGCGCCGGGCTTTGAGCACGCGCTCGTACGTCACCTCGCGCAGGATGGCATGTTTGAAAATAAACTCCTGCGCTCCTGCAAAGGCAGATGGCTGGTGGGAAAACACCAATTCCTTCGTGCGCAGGGCTGTGAGCGCGGAATGAACATCGTGACCGCCCGCCAGCGCCCGCGCAGCCTCGGAGCCGCGCATGGCTTCAACTGCCGCATCCCAAAAGGTGCGCCCGATCACGGCGGCGCGCTCGAGTACGTCGCTTTCGGTGGAAGGGAGTCGGTCGAGACGCGCCTGCAACACACCGGTCAATGTGGCAGGAACGCGCATTTGCGTAAGCCGTTGCGGCACGATCTGCCAGGCTTCATCCCCTTTCACAATCACTCCATCTTCGATCAACACCTTGATCAATTCTTCCAGGTAAAACGGATTCCCCTCCGCGTTCTTTGCCACCGTTTCAACCAGTTCGCGCGGCAGGTCGTTGACGTTTTGCAAAATGTTGCTTGCCAATGCGCGGCTCGATTCGATATCCAGCGATTTGATGGCAATGATCTCGCTCAACGGAAAATCCGCGCCCCAATTTGGGTGTATTTCATCCAGGATCGGACGCGCCGTGCACAAAATGAACAGAGGCAGGGCGGAATCCAATTTCGCAAGATAGTCAATCAACTCAAGCGAGCCGTTATCTGCCCAGTGAATATCATCAAGCAAGATCACAATGGGAAATTCGCGGGCAACCCCGGCAAAAAATTGCGCGAGATGGCTAAATGACCGCGCGCGAATCTGTCGCGCATCGTTGCGAATACCGCGCAAAAATTCGCTCTCTGAAAAATCAAACCCGATCAACTCGCCGATGAACGCGGCGCGTTCCTCGCTCCCCTCGCCGATCATCTCGGTCATGCCTTTTCGCAATTTATCGCGCGCTTCCGCCTGCGTGTCGCTGTCCAAAATCTGAAACCGTTCACTTAACACGTCGCGTAATAAACTGTATGGCAAGCTGGTTGTCTCCTCGTCCGCGCGTCCCTTGAACAAAAAGAAATCTGTCGGGTGAGTATCGAGCCAGGCTTCGAATTCGTAGATCAAACGACTCTTCCCCAAACCCGCGTCGCCTTTGACGACCGCCAGCGTAACGCGTTGATTCGTCGCGCACTGCTCGAGCGCCTGTTTGATGATGGAGAATTCCGCTTCGCGCCCGACCATTCGAGTGGATACGCCTTCGACGCCGCGTCTCCCCAGCCTGAACGCCCGCGGGCGGACGCGCTGTACCACATACGTCTGCAACGGCTCCGCTTTGCCTTTGACAGTAATCGGGGTCTGAATTTGCACATCGAACACCCCGCGCACGAGCTGATAGGTATCGTAGGAGATCAAAATCTGGTTCCCGCCTGCCGAGGTAACCAAACGACTCGCCGTGTTCACCGTATCTCCCATTGCGGTGAATTCGCCCTGCGTGCCGATAGAACTCAATAAGACTTGCCCGCTATTAATTCCCACCTTCAAACTAATAGACATGTTGCCCGCATTCTCTTTGAAAATTTCCTGCATCTTTAACGCGGCGCGGATGGCGCGTTCGGCATCGTCCTCGCGGGCGGCATCGGCGCCCCAGATCGCCATGACCGAATCGCCGATGTGTTTGTCGATATGCCCGCCATATTCTTGAATGACGCGGTCGGCGCGAATCCACAAGTGATTGACGAGGTTCGCCACATCTTCCGCGTCCATGGTTTCGGAGAGCGCGGTAAACCCTGAGATATCGGCAAAGAGGACTGAGACCAGCCGCCGTCGGGCTTGATTCGCCGCATCCTGCTGGGCAGATTGCCGCTCCAGTTCATCCAACTGTCCGCGCAAGACGGCGAGGGTGGTATCCACCACAGCATCCCCCAGTGTTGAGCGCATGGTTTCCTGCGCGGCGATGGCGGTTTTGAGATCGGTGATCTGCTCGGGGATGGCTTTGGCATTCATAGAATGAACGAATTATACAGAGGGACTGTTGGAAATGTATTCTTTTTTCATGACGGCTTTCGCTAAAAATGATGACAGGTGAAGAGGTGAAAGTTGCTATAATCTCTGCGCAGATAAAGGCGCGTTGAATTACCAATTACAAATTACGGTTTACAATTCTCCAATCTCTAATTCTCTACTCTCTTTTTAGCAGGAGTTCCCATGACAAACAAACTCACTTGGCTCGCGCAGGAAATTGACGGATTGAAAGAGCAGGGATTGTACAACCGCATCCGCACGATCGGCTCGGCGCAGGGCGCGCGCATTATCGTGGATGGAAAAGATGTGCTGAATTTTTGCTCGAATAATTATTTGGGCTTGGCGAATCATCCGAAGCTGGTCGAAGCCGCAAAAGAAGCGACGAAAAAATATGGCGTGGGTCCCGCCGCAGTGCGGACGATCGCTGGCACGACCGACCTGCATGTGCAACTCGAACAGCGGCTCGCAAAATTCAAGGGCGCGGAGGATGTCATCACGTTTCAATCGGGCTTCACCGCAAATCTCGGAGCGATCTCGGCGCTGGTCGGAAAAGAAGATGTGATCTTTTCGGACCGCCTGAACCACGCTTCGATCATTGACGGGTGCCGACTCTCGGGCGCGAAGATCGTCGCGTACGAACATAACGACGCGAGCGCGTTGGAAGATGCGATCAAAGAACACGCGTCATCTTTCCGCCGCGCGTTGATCATCACTGACGGCGTCTTCAGCATGGACGGCGACATCGCCCCTCTCCCCGCTCTGGTTGAGGTCGCAAAGAAATACGATATTTTATTTATGGTAGACGACGCGCACGGCGAAGGTGTGCTCGGCAAAGGCGGACGCGGCATCGTGGATCACTTCGGCTTGCACGGTCAAGTGGATATTGAAGTCGGCACGATGTCGAAAGCGTTCGGCGTCGTCGGCGGAATCGTCGCGGGCGATAAAGTCATCATCGAATGGCTACGTCAACGCGGACGACCGTTCCTGTTCTCATCGGCAGTCACCGCGCCCGATGCGGCGGCATGTTTGGCGGCGGTTGACCTGCTTGAAGAATCAACCGAACTTGTGGATAAACTTTGGGACAACGCCAAATACTTCAAGACTGAAATGAAGAAACTAGGATTCGATACAGGCGTCAGCGAAACTCCCATCACGCCCGTGATGCTCGGCGAAGCGTCGCTCTCGCAACAATTCAGCCGCGAACTCTTTGAGGCAGGCGTGTTCGCCATGTCCATCGGATTCCCCACCGTGGCAAAAGGCAAAGCGCGGATTCGCGTGATGATCTCCGCTTCGCACGACCGCGATGATCTCGGTCAGGGGTTGGAGGCGTTTGCGAGGGTTGGGAGGAGGTTGGGAGTGATTCAGTGAGTCGGTGAGAAAGTGATCAGTTATCAGTCATCAGTGGACACGACCTCCAAGTCAAAAACTCGGAGGTCGTGTCTACGTGTCTACCTGTTTACCTATCTACCTACTCTGACGGCACGTACGCGCGCAAGAATTATCTTGCATACGAGTCTAGAAACTCATCCCATGAGGTTTGGATAGCGAGATCGATCATTGAACGATAGTAAAGATAGTCGGGGTCTTTTTCGGAAGCCGTTGAAATATGATAGATCGTGATGCCGTTCGCGCCGCTATATTCTTCAGCGCGTTTTTCAAACAAGACCACCTGCCGGACCGCATCCATCACCGCCTGACTCTTGGTTTTTATTTCCCGATCGGCTACATTACGCTCCAATTCATACGCCATATCATACAAGTCTTTGTCCATTGGCGCATCCCAAAAAGACTGCGTGGCTTCGAACGCGCGTTGATACTCCGCGCGGTTCTCGGGCAATCCGTTCAGCAAAGCGATAGACCAGTCGTCCACAGCGGCAAGAAGCGTATCGAGACGGGCATCAGTAGCAAGCGCAGACCAGGTCTTATCGTATATTGCGCTCTGGCTGGTGGCAATCGCCACGTCATCGGCGTTCATATTTGGGTTGGCAAGTAATTCGGCAAGGAGAACATCATATTCAATTCCATAGTCCTCCACGTATTCCTGCGAACTGGTCAGGGCTGTGCTGTACCCGCGCCAAACCTGCAACATTTCAAGAGACGCCATGTTGCATCCGTCATAACCCACCACATCGATAAAGCCTAAAGATGGAATGGCGTTTTTCAATTCGTCGTAATCGAGCGTGTCGCCGTCCGTCTCGTCGATCAGAACCCAGCCGGGATGCCAACTCCAACCGTGATCCCAAAAATATAACGCGTAGTGATCGGCAGGATAGTTGGCTTTCGACCAGGCGATAAATTCGATCAAAGTTTGCGCGTCGCCCATATTTCTCTCACCCCAATCCGCTACCGCGTTCGCCGAATCTGCGGTCATCCCTTGTGTAACGTAAAACAACTTCGTTGTCTGCCAATCGCCTTGACTGATATCGTACCCTGGGGCGCGGTCTGCCAACACGAGAACATTGACATCCTGACTCGATCCTGTACTAGCAAGTTCATCTTCAATATCCGGGATCACATACTCTTCCAATTCATTATCCCCCACCATGTACACCATCACTGTCCATTTGTCCTGCGCCGCCAACGCGGCGGGCGCGGCGCAAGATTGCCCAACGATGAGCGTAAACCAAACGAACAGAAAAGAAATTCTATTTAATAATTTTGTTGACTTGCGCATTGTCTTTTGCCATAGACCGGATGTGGCGCAGTGTAGCACAGGAGAGACCTGCCAGCAGAACAGGAAAGTTACAACCTGCGTTTTTTACGCCGTCTCCCCCTCATCATCATCGCTTCGATCCATGCGGCGAGCGGTTCGGCGGGCGGATAGGGTTGCGCGTCAAACGATTCTTTTCCGCAGGACGATAACACGCGGTTCGCGGCTTCGAGTCCCGTCACGCAGGCGCGTTCTAAAAAGAAGGCGGGAGTTTCATGCCGCACCCAATCACCCGCGCAGAAAAAATTTTCCCATGGCGTTTCAACACCAAGATGCGTGCCGCGCGCGCCCAACGCGGGCAATGTATGGGTCGCGGCGTTGCGTTGCAGATGCGGCTTGATGAGATGTCCCTTCAATTCGGGGAACGCGCGATAAAAATCCGTCAACACAGTTGTCAGCAGAACGGCGTCGGTTTGTTGCAACACGTCCTCGGGTCCGTACACGTGGACTTCGATGCACGCGCCGCCCGTCTCGTTGCTCCACGCGCGATACTCGTCGTAAATTTTATCGAGCCAGAAAAAATTGTGCATCACAAAGTCGCCGCTGAAAATTCCCGCTTCGGGATGTTTGCGCGGTTGTTTGCTAAACCATAATCGAATCACCACGTGGGCGAGTCCATGTGGGAAGAACAAACCGTCAGTGTGGAAACTGTTGAGGATGAGCGATTCAGCCGAAGGGGAGTCGGAAGCGAGGATGACGAAGCGGGAACGAGTCGAAGAGGGGATTCCATCTGACTCGTAGTGCGTAATCCAATCATCATCTTTTTCAACACGCTTCACACGCGACTTGAACCTGAGCGCGCCTCCGTGTTGCATGATCTTCGCCGACAATTTTTCGCACACGTCGCCGCCGCCGTTGGGAAGATAATCGAAGCGCCACGCGTCGCGCCGCATCACCGTGTAAAAACGGAGGAAGGCGAGGAAGCCCGCGAGCGGAACATCGTCGGGATTTGTGGAGAGCCCGTTGCGCGTGAGACCGAAGAACAACGCGCGGAATGCGGGACCCCAACGCTTGAGCGATTTGCCAAACGTGAGCCCTTCGAGCGGCTGGTCTTCCACGAACGGATCGATGCCGATGGACATGAGGAGCGTGCCCCACACATGGAACAGCGACGCCCAATCGCTGAGGCTGAGCATCCACATAAATTTTGGATGGAATAACAACGGCAGATAATGAAGCGGCGCAGGCAGGATGCTGTTGCGAATCATCGAGCCGATATTCACGCGCCCGATAAAATTGTTTTGACGATAGATCCATTGCTCGTCGTTGGCAGGGATGAGGCGGTCAATGATCCCCTGCCGCCGCAACATCGTTTTGAGATTCAAATACGACGACCAGATGCCATGCACGCCATGTTCGTTTGGGAATTTCCACCCGTTGATGTTGATCTCGTCTTTGCCCGACAATCTTCCGCCTGCGCGTTCATCCGCTTCGAGGAGGAGCGGCTTGAGTCCGCGTTCGGCGAGGTGGAGCGCGGCGGTGAGTCCTGCCACTCCCCCGCCGATGATGATGGCGTCGTAGTGTTCGTCCATTGCGGGGATTATATGTCAGAACGCATTTCCATTTGGTTGTTAAGCAGCCCAGCACGCGCTAATTGGAACTCTATTGCCATTTTTTCGGACAAAAATAGTCCGTTTCATGCTGTATAATCTTTTATATGCCAGACTGGCTTGGCAAAACGATTGGCAGAGTTCGAATAGATAAATACCTTGCGCACGGGGGTATGGCTGAGGTGTATCTTGGCACGCACCTTACCCTGGACAGGCAAGTCGCCGTAAAAGTATTGCATAGCTACATTGAGGAAAACTCAGACCTGCTGGCGCGCTTTCACCGCGAGGCGAGAGTTGTCGCGGGGTTGAGGCATCCCAATATCGTTCAAATCTACGATTTCGACGCGGTGGATGGGCATCCCTACATTGTCATGGAATACCTGAAGGGACCGACGCTTGCATCCTACCTGCGTGAATTGCATGGGCGCAACGAGCGGATTCAACCTCATCAAGTGGCACGGCTCCTCAAGGCATTGACCGCCTCGCTGGATTATGCGCACGAGCAGGGCGTGATCCACAGAGACATCAAACCGGGGAACATCCTCCTCCATAAAAAGACGGGGGAGATTCCTCTCGACCAACCGCTCACGAACGACGTCGAAGCGATTCTCACCGACTTCGGGCTGGTTCGCATTGCCAATTCAGCCTCTCAGACCGCCTCAGGCATGGTCAGCGGGACGCCCGCTTACATGTCACCGGAACAGGCGCGGGGCGATTCGATAGACCACCGGACAGACATTTACTCGCTGGGCATCGTATTGTATGAAATGCTGGCAGGGCGCGTTCCGTTCGAGGCAGACAGTTCATTGACCGTGATCTACAAACAGATCAACGATCCGCCTCCGCCTATCTCCGGCATTTCTCCAGCCGTTCAAAAAGTGATCGACCGAGCGCTTACCAAAAAGCCCGAGGACCGTTATCCGACGTCGAGCAATATGGCAGTTGATTTTTATCTTGCCATTGGCATGAGCCGAGAGGCGGAGACGATCATCAATGCGCTCCCCGAAGAGGCAAAAAGTGTGCACAGCAATGTGTACGGATCAGCGCCTCAGATCGCCGCACCGCAAGCTCAAATGACAGCCTCACGCAAGAATGTATGGATCGGAGTGGGAGCCTTTTTTGTTATAGGATTGATCACGCTGTTGATCGGCGCGTTCTTCTTATTCTCGCGGCTAACCGGGGCGGTTGAAACTCCCGTGAACAATGAAACGCCAGTGAGCGGCCCAGCGTCTGCAACCGGGGACCTTCCCAGCGCGGAAGGGATGGCGGAGATTCCCTCCGACACGTATGTGGTCGGTTCGTTGGCTGGAGATGATTATCACAGCCCTCCAAAAGAGGTATTGTTAGATAGGTTTTGGATCGACAAATATCAAACTACGTATGACCAGTACGCACAATTCTTAACCGCGACAAACGGGCAGTCACAAGAAATACTTGGAGCCGGGAATCAACCGGTCCGCGGGGTGACGTGGGATCAAGCATTGGCATATTGCACTTGGGCGAACAAGCGTTTGCCAACTGAGGCAGAATGGGAAGCGGCTGGACGCGGGTCCGGTCCGAATCCGCGCTTATATCCCTGGGGTGAAGATCCAACCGCGGGAGGTAAGGTATTGGACCTTCCCAGCCAGGATACTTATGAAGTTGGGTCTATGCCCTTCAATCAAAGCCCATTTGGGGTGTATGACTTGGCAAGTAACGTCTGGGAATGGGTTGGGGAACCGTATGCAGAGACACCCGCCGGTTCGAAAATCTTGCGCGGGGGACGATTCGGTTTGCCGATCCTCGACCTCGCATATCGTTTATCGGTCCTGCCGGATGACGAGCGTTATGTAAAGTTTGCCGGCTTTCGTTGCGCCGCCGATCAGGTTAAGTAACTGATGTTACGCAGTTGAAATCAATTCAGTTCTCGTAACGCGACATTTATGTCGCTCTTGCGCAAGGACAGCCTAAAACGCGAGGCGCTTCGCAGTCTCGCGTTACGACCTTTACTGCGTAAGGTGAGTTAAGTAACGGAGTGCTACTATGATAAGAAATGTACACTACAAGTATTTCTGGCTTTCATCGCTCTTGATCATCGCAGTATTGTTATCAAGTTGTTCGATAGGAGCGTCCCCTGAGGGACAAGCCACGCAAACATCCCCACTGACTCCAACAGAAGAGGCTGTAAGCACGCCTACACCTGAGCATGATCACGGCGAGACGGTGGCTGATAGTAATGTCCTGTATCACGATGACTTTACGAATCCTGCCACGGGTTGGCCCGAAGAGAAGTTCGACAATTTTTTCATTGGGTACCACGAGCCGGAGTATTACCACGTCGAAATTTCGAGTCCAAACTACAAGACGACCGTATTTGAACCCGGCAAGCAAAGTTATGGCGACGTCAGCATAGAGGTTAAAGCGTTTGCCGCGGCGAGCAAGACGGCTGAAACTGGTGACTTCAATTTTGGCGTGGTGTTCCGCCGTTCGGGGGATCAGTATTATGCTTTCGCGATCTCACAACGCGCGAAGAAGTGGTATGTTCTCAAGAGTTCGCCAACCGCTTTGACGGTGTTGGCGGAGGGGACCGATGAAGGCATACACGACCCCGATGCGGAGGATGTGTTGCGCGTGGACGCGCAGGGAGCGAGCTTCAAGTTCAGCATCAACGACAAGGTTGTCGGTCAGGTGACCGATTCGGATTATGCGAGCGGCGAGGTCGGGTTCTTCGTTCAATCGTTGGATGTGACTGCCGTTCATATCCACTTCGATGAGTTGACGGTTCGCAAATTTGCCGGCCCCGCCTCCCCAGATTCTACAGCGGCACTTTATCACGATGACTTTACGAATCCTGCCACGGGTTGGCCCGAGGAGAAGTTCGACAATTTTTTCATCGGGTATCACGAGCCAGAGTATTATCACGTTGAAATATCAAGTCCAAACTATAAGACGACCGTATTTGAACCCGGCAAGCAAAGTTATGGCGACGTCAGCATAGAGGTTAAAGCGTTTGCCGCGGCGAGCAAGACGGCTGAAACTGGTGACTTTAATTTCGGTCCGGTGTTCCGTCGCTCGGGGGATCAGTATTATGCTTTCGTGATCTCACAACGCGCGAAGAAGTGGTATGTTCTCAAAAGCACGCCATCCGCATTGACGGTGTTGGCGGAGGGGACAGACGATGGCATTCACGATCCGGACGTGGAGGATGTATTGCGAGTGGACGCGCAGGGAGCGAGCTTCACGTTCAGCATCAACGACAAGGTTGTCGGCCAGGTGACCGATGCGGATTATGCGAGCGGCGAGGTCGGGTTCTTCGTCCAATCGTTGGATGTGACTGCCGTGCATATCCACTTCGATGAGTTGACGGTCAAGCCGCTTGTCTTGGTGGTCATTTGCGACGTCAGAGCGCAGACATTACGCGTGCGAAGCGGACCCGGAACCGATTATTCCTCCTCGGTCTATTTGAAGTCAGGGGAAACAGTTCAACCCATCGGTCGTTCGGAGGATGGAGATTGGCTCTTGATCGCTGTGGATGCCGACAATAACAAAAGCTGGGTTTTCAGTTCACCACAATATTTGACGTGTAACGAGTCCTTGGATGGGCTTCCCATTGTATCTCCATGACTCGTCGGATGAGATCCATTGACGAGCTGACAGCATTGCAGGCAAAACTTGATGAGATGCCCACGCAATTCAGGGAAGGCGCGATAAAAATATGACCTCTGCACTCATGGCATTTCTACATCACCTGTTTGCGTTCACGCTGGTGGCGTGTGTGGTGTACGAATTCATCGCCTATCGCAAAGGACTCGCTCTTGAAGAAACGCGCCTCATCCAGCGCGTGGATTTGTTCTACGGGATTTCAGCGGGGCTTTTGTTGATCGTCGGCTTGTTGCGCGTGTTCTTCTTTGAGAAAGGCGCGGCGTTTTACAGCCAGAGTCCATTCTTTTGGGTGAAGATGGGCGCGTTCCTCATCGTTGGTTTGCTGTCCATTGACCCGACGATCCGTTACATCCGTTGGAATAAAGCAATCAACGAGAACAAAATGCCAGAGATC